>NZ_CM001775.1:3922844-4263418 GCF_000332235.1 Geminocystis herdmanii PCC 6308
TTTTGCTGATATTTCTAAAGCTCAAAAAGACTTACATTGGACTCCTAAATATGATCTCGTTTCTGGTTTAAAAGAGTCCTTTGAAAATGATTATTTACCATCAGGGAGAGACAAAGTTGATTTAGATTTTAGTCTCGATCGAGAAATCCTCAGTCAATTATAATTAGATATTACCTTATAGTATTTTGATGAGAGAAAGTAGGGTGGGCAATGCCCACCATTTTGAAAATAAATACTTTAATCAAGACTGCCTACAAAAATATTTTAATAAGGGAAAAATGTGAATATTTAACTTAGTTGATAAAAAATAAAAAATTAGATAGGATGATAAAAATATGATTAGGTAAAAAAATGAAAAGAACAATTTATCTTTCAGAATCTTTAGATCAAAAAGTAGAAGAATATTTAAAAAAAACTCCTGACAAAAGTTTCTCTAATCTTATTCAAGAAGCATTAGAAATGAAATTAGCAGAGAAAGATATTTCTCTACTTTTAGAATTAGCAGGAATCATTAAAGAAGCTCCAAGAGAAGCCTCTGAAAATGCGGAGGATTATCAATATTGAAACAATTAATTTTAGATGCTGGGCCTTTAATTGCTTTATTTTATCAGAAAGATAGTTACCATCAATCAGCAATAAAAGGATTTATAGAATTAAATCAAAATAAAACTCAGTTAATTACACCAATTCCTATTATTTTTGAAGTTTATAAATGGTTGCTACATAGGGGCGGTAATTTACTAGCAAAAAAAACTCTTTCTGTTATGGAAAATAGTTTATATTCAGTTACTTTAGAAGATGAAGATATAAAAAAATTATATCTAATGATTCAATCATTAACAGACTGGGAAGGAAGTTTAGAAGATGCTACGGTTATTTTAATTTCTCAAAAATATAATTCCCCTATTTGGACTCTAAATTATCGAGATTTTAGTAGATTTAAAAACTTAAATTTTTGGAATCCTCAAGAATAAAATAATAGTATAAATAGCATAATTTTACATAAATAATCTAGTTATTATTCAAAACTTTGATTCAAATAAATTTGATATTATTTTTTATTTTCAAAAATCATGAAAATTTCGATCGTACAATTAAACCCGATAATCGGAGATATTGCTAATAATGCCCAGAAAATTCGAGAAAAAGCCGAATTAGCCGTCAAAAAAGGAGCAAAATTATTGATAACCCCTGAATTATCCCTTTGTGGTTATCCCCCTAGAGACTTACTTTTACAGCAAAGTTTTATTGATGATATGGGGTATCAATTACAGCAACTAGCCCAAGAAATTCCCCCCGAAATTCATGTTTTAGTGGGTACAGTGACTTTTAACACCCTCGCCCATGAACAGGGTAAAAAACCCCTTTATAATAGTGTAGCTTTAATCAATAATGGTAAAATTCACCAAATCTACCATAAAAGACTTTTACCCACTTATGATGTGTTTGAAGAAGATAGATATTTTAGTGCAGGAAATGAGGTTAATTTTTTTACCTTAGATGGTGTCAAAATTGGGATAACAATTTGCGAGGATTTGTGGAATGATGAGCAATTTTGGGGAAAAAAAAGCTATGCAGTAAATCCCATTCAAGACTTAGTTAATGAAGGGGTTGATTTAATCGTTAACTTATCTGCTTCTCCTTATATTGTAGGGAAACAAAAACTTAGAGAAGAATTATTAAAACATATTGTTACTAAATATCAAATACCCATTATTTACGTTAATCAAGTAGGTGGAAATGATGATTTAATTTTTGATGGTTTTAGTTGTGGATTAAATAAAAAAGGTGACGTAATTGCTCGATGTTTCCCCTATGAAGAAGATTTAATTTATCTTAATTTAGATCAAAATAATCGGGATTTATCATCTAATTATATTCATAATTTGTTCGATCGAGAAGAAGAAGAAATGTATCAAGCCTTAGTATTAGGAGTCAAAGATTATGCTCAAAAATGCGGTTTTTCTAAAGCAATTTTAGGTTTAAGTGGTGGTATTGATTCGGCTTTAGTGGCAACTATTGCGGTTTCTGCGTTAGGAAAAGATAATGTTTTTGGGGTGTTAATGCCTTCCCCTTATAGCTCAGATCATTCTATCATTGATGCGGAAAATTTAGTTAAAAATTTAGGTATAAAAAGTGAAATAATCCCCATTCAAGAGGGGATGAATAGCTTTGATTTGATGTTAAATCCTCTGTTTAAAAATACAGAATTTGGCATTGCTGAAGAAAATTTGCAGTCGAGAATTAGGGGAACTTTATTAATGGCGATCGCAAATAAATTCGGTTATTTATTATTATCAACGGGGAATAAATCCGAGATGGCAGTAGGATATTGTACCCTTTATGGAGATATGAATGGAGGTTTAGCGGTGATTGGAGATGTACCAAAAACGAAGGTATTTAATATCTGTAAATGGCTTAATAAAAATGGGGAAATAATTCCTAATAATATTCTCATAAAGCCCCCTAGTGCTGAGTTAAAACCGAATCAAAAAGACGAAGATTCTTTACCACCCTATGATATTTTAGACGACATTTTAGAGCGTTATATTAATCAACATCAATCCGTTGATAATATTGAAAAATCTGGTCATAATTTAAAGCTAATTAAAAAAGTAATAAAATTAGTCGATCGTGCTGAGTTTAAACGAAAACAAGCTCCTCCTGTACTCAAAATGACCGATCGAGCATTCGGTACTGGTTGGAAAATGCCGATTGCGTATAAAAATAGATGATTAATGACTTGGAAGACAATCTATCTTTGGGTAACGTCAGTTATTAATTATTCTACTTTAATAAGGTGATTAATAGTTAAACTTAATTCAGGAAAAATAGTCGATCGTAACTTATTATCTTGAGAGAAAAAATTAACCTTGTATTTATCATTAATTGACTGATATATGATGATAGTAGGTATAGGAGATTTACCTAAAGCATTACTCACAAAACTCCCTAAATAATCTATAAGCCAATATTCTTTTACCCCAAATTTTTGATACTCTTTTACTTTGTAAAGATAATTCCGTCGCCAATTAGCAGAAATTACCTCAATCACTAATTCTGGTGGTTCAATAATAGCACCATATACAGAGATATTATTCCGCCATATATCTTCGTTTATCACGGCAAGATGAGAAACTCTTCCCCTTTGTTTATCTTGATTATAAACGGTACGAATAATTAAATTTTTTGCTACTTTATACGGTAATTTTAAACGTTTAATTTCTTCTTCAAAAGTCCATATTAATAAACGAATAATATATTTTTGAAATCGATTTTGTTTAACTTCTTTTTGTTTTCCATCAATAAATTCAAAAGTTCGATCGAGTCGATAACACTGATTGATATAATCTGAAAAAGTTAATATTGATGACGGTGGAGGTGCGGGTAAAGTGATAGATAAAGGTTTCTGTATTTCTTTGTTTAAATAATCTTCTAAAATTAAAATATGATTCTTAGTAGTTCGCAAAATATTGTAAATATGTTTAATGGGTAAAGTCTCATTTTCTAGCCCTTCAATAAATTTAATTATTTCCTCAAATATATTGCTAATTAAAATTAGTAAGTTTCGATTAATTGTTAATTCATTACTTTGGATAGTAATTAAGTTATTTTCCAAACTATATAAAATATTTTGCAGTGGTTGATAAGGTAATAGATTAGCATAATCTCTTAATTGATAGGTAGTATAAAATATCTCCTTAACTACTAATTTTTGTTCCGTTAAAGCCAAAGAATCTAAGGATAATAACTGTTTTTCAATCAAAAATAAATATTCCCTAAAATTTCTCAATAAATCTTTATTTATTTCTCCTAATAGTTCTGGATAAATATAATTATCATTATTATTCATGGCAGTATTTTATCATTGGTGGTCTTCAAATCTAAATTGATGTCATTATTTTGCCCATTTTCCCTTATAAAATAACAATTAAGGCTCTGTTACTTCTCGTCATGATAAATTATACTCATCAAGGTTATAATCTGATGTTGCAAAATGTACAGTTGCCTTTTGCCTACCTTCACTAAACTCAAGTTATGCCTTCGCCCAGAAAAAGCTCGATCGAACTTGTTTGTAGTAAAATTACCATGTACTAGCTTGTCTTTGACGTAAAACCATGCCATAAATAGCAACGGTTTGTTGTGCTAATTTTGCCCACTGAAAACGTTTATCTAAGTCATCATAGGCATTTTCTACTAATAATTTGGCATAGTCTTTATTTCTTAATACTTCTAATATTCCCCATGCTAAAGAGTCAATGTTATTGGCTTGAGTGACTATTCCTGTTTGCCCATGTCTGACCACTTCTGGAAGCCCACCTGTATCCGAGACAACTACGGGGACTCGTGAAGCAAAACTTTCTAAGACAACAATGCCAAAAGGCTCATATAAACTAGGAAAAACGGCACAATCAGCAACGGTTTGAAAAAGATTGAGATCATCATCGGACATAAAACCAGTAAAATAACATCGTTCCCATATTCCTAAATTATGGGCTAAGTCTTTAATATAATTAGTGTTTCCTCCGCCAATGATGACGAATTTGGCTTTATCTTCAAGGGCATATAATATTTTTGGTGCGGCGTTTAATAAAACATGAATCCCTTTTTCATACGTCATCCTACCCACATAGTAAATGATTTTTTCGTCATCTCTGGCAAATTTACGCCTAAATTGCCAATAGTCAACATTGGACGATCGAACTTTCTTTTCTGGTCTAATACCGTTATAGACTATATCAATTTTATCCCAAGGACAACCCAAAGCTCGATGAATTTCATTCCGCATATAAAGGCTACAAACAACCACTCGCCATGATTCATAAACGAGATTTCCTTCTTTACTGGCAATATAGGCATGGGTTTCATTATGAATACCATTATGTCGCCCATATTCTGTAGCGTGAATAGTGCCAATGAGGGGAATTTTAAAACGATGTTTCAAAGCGATGGCGCTATCTGCCACTAACCAATCATGACCATGAATTAGGTCAAATGTACCTATATTATTGATTAAATTTTCTGCAGTAGTTCTCATAATATCATTCATATGAGCAACCCATTGAAAAAAATTATCGTCAGGGGGTACACAAATACGATAAATTTTGATACCTTCCACTATCTCAAATTTTGGGGCATTACCAAATTCAAGGGTAATTAAATGAACATCATGACCTAATTTGACAATCTCAGGGTATAATTCTGCTACATGACGTGCGATGCCTCCCACGATTCTTGGCGGAAACTCCCATGATAGCACCAGTATTTTCACGTTGCTTTTTCCTAAAGAATTTACTACAGATCAATTATTAATTATTGATGAATAATAATCAATTTTTATTTTTTGTGCATCAATAATTTTAACTTCCCATTTTCAATTCTCCATTCTCCATTCTCCATTCTCCATTCTCTATTCTCTATTCTCCATTCTCCATTTTCAATTCTCCATTCCCTAGTTACTATGTTAAATAATTGGTTATCTATTTTACGCACTCATCGATTAATTGGTGTAATTCGATCGAATGATTTGAATATAGGAAAAAAAAAAGCCCATGCTTTGGCAAAAGGTGGAGTTAGGTTAATCGAGATTACTTGGAATAGTTATCAAGCTGATAGTTTAATTTCTAGTTTAAGGGAGGAATTACCCCATTGTTATATCGGTACTGGTACAATTCTTTCTCAAGATGATTTAGTGAGATCGATCGATGCTGGGGTACAATTTTGTTTTAGTCCTCATTATGACTTCAATTTGCTTCAATTAGCTCATCAATGGAAGATTCCCCTGATTCCGGGGGCGTTTTCTCCGACGGAAATTATGACGGCGTTTAATGGAGGTGCAAAAGTGGTTAAGGTTTTCCCCATTTCTAGCTTGGGGGGGGTTAACTATATTAAGAATATTCGGGCGCCGTTACCCCATATTCCTCTAATTCCGACGGGGGGAGTCACCATGGATAATGCTATGGATTATATTAAAGCAGGTTCGATCGCTGTAGGACTATCTACCGACTTATTTCCTGAAAAGTTAATGTTTGATGACAATTGGGATATTATGGTACAAAGGATTCAGCAAATTCAACAACAATTGGTTAATATGAATAATTAATCGTGGATAATTAATCGTTAACAATTCATTTTTTGTAAATATCACCTATGAATTCTCAAATTCCTCTACCAAACACAAGAATCAAAAATCATCGTCATGCAGAATCCGTGATGGCGAATAGGGCATTAAAAAAAGAACAAATACAACAAAAAAGAGCTAATATTGAGCAATCGATCGAGATAAGTTTTAAGATTATCGTCAACGTAGGAATTTCATTTTTAGCTATTTTTAGTATTAAACAATTATTGCCTTACCACTTAGCACAACAGGAGAAACTAGCTGAAATTGATGGAGAAATAGCTAAAATTCAGCCCAGAGTTGAAAAACTACAGGAAAATTTTAGCACTACATTCGATCCAAAATTAACCCGTAAAGTAATGGAAAAAAACAGCTATAAAGTTGATCCTAATCTAAGTCCTATCTTTTTCATCAAGCAAAAATAAATTTCTTTCTAACTAGAAGAATTTACTTTATAGGGTGAGCATTCAAACGGTTGTACACCAATTTCTGGTACGGATTCTTCAGGGGGGCTAAAAATACGGGTAAAAGCCTCTGTCAAATATTTTGTCATGTCTTCAATCATTTTCATGATATTCATAACCTTATTCCTCCGAATATATTGATCCCTTTATTTTTATTATCCGATATAAATAACTCAAAGAGACATAATCTTTACAAAAATTATTATTTTTATCTAAGATTTAAACAATTCGATCGAAATAAAAATAAGACGAAATATTTTTACTGAAATCAAAGATTAACTAAACTTATTTTTAGTAATTATACTTAGTTTATCTTAAAAATAGTAAGTTTTATCTTGATCCCTATATATAAACTCAAATTTTTAATAAAGATTTATTTTAGTTAATCGTATCACATCATTAAAATTTATGACCATGAAAGTAGCCGTTATTGGTGCAGGATTATCAGGTTTAACCCTTAGTAAAGAATTACAAAAAAAGGGTTTGTCTGTAGATATTTTCGATAAAGCGAGGGGGGTTGGTGGTAGAATGTCGAGTCGTAGGACATCTTGGGGTTATATTGATCATGGTACACAGTACTTTACAGTAAAACATCCTTTATTTCAAGAATTTTTACAAGATTATGATTCAGTTATATCTGTATGGGAGGGGAAATTTGCCCGTTGGCAGGAGGGAAAGTTAACTCCAATTCTCCCAGAAAATCCTCGTTATGTGGCTTCGGTAGGGATGAATAACCTGTGTAAAAGTATGGGGTTAGAAGTGCGATTACAAACAAGAATTATGGGGTTGGAAAAGTCCACATTTTGGACATTAATTGATGACAATGGGCAGAAATACTCAGACTATAATTTTGTGGTTGTCACGGCGCCTCCTGCACAAACCTATGATTTACTGAAGTCTCATAGCAATATCGCAAGTTCTATCGAATCCTTAAATATGTATGCTTGTTTTAGTTTGATGATGATTCCTGCAACAAAAGTTAATCTTTCTTTTGACGGAGTAGAGTTTCCCCAACATCCAGTATTAGGTTGGGTTGCCATGAATGATAGTAAACCATGGCGAGGAGAAAAAGGCGCGATAGTTATGCAATCAAATTTTGGTTGGGCGGAGGATAATTTAGAAGAAAATAGAGATGTTTTAACAGAAATTATGAAAAAAAATACGGAAGATATTTTTAAGGTAAAATTTGGGGAAAATCTTTATGAATCTTTGCATTTATGGCGTTACGCTTTACCGGTTCGATCGAACGAAAAAGGTTATTATTTAGATGAAGATAATGGGATAGGTGTATGCGGAGATTGGTGTTTAAAGGGGAAAGTAGAATCAGCTTTTTTAAGTAGTTATTATTTAGCAGAAAAATTAAGTAATTTATAATCAATGAATTCATTATTATTAGTGTTAGAAAATTTTTTAAAACTTTTCGGAATATTTTGGATTGCTGGAGGAATGTTTGCTTTAAAAAGTGCTAAAGAATCTCAATTTATGGATACTTGTTTAGAGCAATTACAACAGAAAAAAGTCGATCGATTAGTGAGTAATTTTATGTTGATTGGCGGTATTTTAACATTATTAAGTGGCATTGGCTTACTAATGAATCAAGACGGTGTAATCTTCATTTTATTGATGCTAATTATCAGTCAATTGATTTATTTTGACACCAAAAAAAAGAGATTTGCTAAAGCAAAAACCGATGAAGAGAAAGAAGAATATACAATTCAATCTACAACTTATAATGCTTTTTTAACAAGTATTTATATAACCATAATTGTTGTGATTAAAATTATTTTATCTAAGGTAATTAATCTATAGCAATCCTGTTATATAAAACTTACTCATAGTTACCTATGACGTTTACTTCTTGCTTCTACCAGTCAAGTCGGCTTGATACTGTCCACAAGCGTTGATTCGGGTGTAACCCACCCTACTTTTATTATTCTAATTAATTGATTAATCTTGAATAATAACTAATTTTTTATTTAATTTAATCTTTAAATTAAATAGTTTTAACAGTCTTGGTTATCGACTTCATTAAAAGCTAACATATTTAAAAAAAAATGTCAACCTTTATCCCGTGAGTAGGTATAAACAACTATAATAAACTATTAGTTAACAGTTAAAAGCTCTTTCTCCGTCTTCTTGCTTCCTGTCTTCCTGTCTTCCTGTCTTCCTGTCTTCCTGTCTTCCTGTCTTCCTGTCTTCAACCCTCACCAAAAAACTATGATACATCACCAACCTTTGCGTCTTTGGGTGAAAAATCCTCATTACCAAAAAATTAAAGTTGACGGGAAAATTGCCAGACTCTCCACAAATTACCCTGCATTAAAGCACTAGCACCTTTAAGATATTGAAATTCTATCACCTCTGGCTTTAATTCCAAAGCAGGTTGCAAGGCTTCCTCTCCCTCTCTACCCTTCCAGTCATAGAGATAAAGAAAACTTAAATAGCCATGGTTAAAGGCATTTTCGGGATTCTCTTTAACTAATTTATGGGCAGTTTCGATCGCACTATCAACTTTTTGTTGTAAAACTTGAGAAAGGAGTAAAGTGTAAAAATAATCTAAATTAGTCTCCGTTTGTAAACGATATTGCATCGCCTTTTCTGTCACCTTTAGATAATCTTGGGTGGGATCATATTGATTGATACGAGTAACTTCAGCAAATACGGGAGTTAAACCGTCAATGCCTTGAGATAAATTAGGCGCAAATTGACTAATTTGAGAGACTAAATCTAACTCTCGGTTAGACTCTATTGGGGTATCGTTATTAATGGTAACTTTAATTTCGGGAATAACAATTGCTTCGGTTTCACCTGTGGAGTAATTAAGGTAAGTTGCGTTTAAAATATAGTCTCCTTCCGAGAGAGAATTAGGAGGAAACATAGCAGTATTTTCAATTACTTGAAAATCTTGATTAAGTTGCTCAGATGTTAACTTATTAGGATGTAAATTTCCCATAGCAATATGATGATCATGTGTCCATTTTTCTTCATTGTCAAGGGATTTCCAATCTAAAATTACTATAGCATTATTTAGGTTTTCCCACGAACCAGACCATTTATAAGTAATAGGAATAGGTTGCCCTGACGGGAAAATTTCGGGTACAATTACTTCATCTAATCTGACTTTACTATCTTGACTATTTAAGGTTAATACTTCATTAAAAGGTAACTTACGGCGATATAATTTTAACTCACTATCATCGGGTAATTGCCACTGATTAACTATATAAAAATCTCCATTATTTTCGACTAATTCCACTGTTTTTGGTTGACTCTCAGGAATCGAACCTTGATAGCCTGTTTTGAGTAAAAACCACTCCATAGAATTGACATCTTGATTGACTTCTTTTTCTCTAACTCCTACTTGTCTCCCGAAAACATGAAAGTTAGGAATTGCTCCATAAAATGAGATATTATGTTGATTAATTTCAGCAGTAGAAGGTAAAATACCAATATTAGCTCTTAAATAAGGAGTAATCTCGATCGAGTTTGGAATAACCATTGGAGTCGCCCATTTCTCATCCATATAAGGAAAATTTTGCATGGCTGGGCTAAGATTTTTTGTTAAAAATTCCCCCCCTAAAGGAAAGATATTAAATATCATTAATGCCAAAGATAAGCATACTATAAATATCTTTAAAATCTTATTTCCAATACTTTGATAACTAAAAATTAATGCGGATATGATTAATGTTAATATGGGTAATAAAGGTAAAATATAACGGGCATCTTTATTCATGTTGAGAGAAGATAATAAATAGCCCCCCACTAAAAAAACTAGCAACCAAAGGGTTATTAAAATAGTTAAAGAATTATTTTTACTAGAGTTTCTTTTGTTTTGATAAAATTTAGCTTGAAGATAAGCCCAAAAATTTTTATATTTCTCACTTTTGTTAGTATAATATTTAATCAATAAATAGATGAAGCAAATTAAAGGAATAATAACTAAATGCCATGATAATAAATAGGGTAATACTTCCCCGTAAAAAGTCCATGCTTCGATGGTATTTAAAGGTGGATCACCTTCTAATATAGCAGAGTCGATCGTGGCTCGTTTACCAGAGGTAAAAATTAATAGCCAATTAGTACGATACCAAGGAAAAAAGACGAAAATTGAGACAACAAAACTAGCAATTAATTGAGTTAATTTGTGCCATTTTTTATAAATTAAAAGGGAGATAAAAGCAAAGGTAATAGGTAAAAATAAGAAGAAGGCAAAGGTTTGTTTTAACATTACCCCTAAGCCAAAAGAAATCCCTGATATAATAGCAAAACCCCAAGAATATTTTGTTTTTGTAAAATACCAGTAACTCAAACAAACGAAGCTAAAAATAACGATAACAGTGAGGGGATAATCAAGTAAAAATTCAAGACGATAACGATATAAAGCTGGAATTAACTGCACTAATAAACAGGCAAATAATGCAATTTTAGAGTTAAAAAATAAGACTCCTAAAAAAAAGATGCAGATTAACAAGATGAGACTAAATAAGGATAAAACTAAGTTACCATGATCTACACTTGCCCCTAATGTCAAAAAAAATGGAGAGGTAATAATATACATTAAAGGGGGTACTTTATTGGATAATAACCAAAATTCTCGCCACCATGAACCATTAAAAAAATCAGGGTTTTTCAAGGCTTCTTTATATACCATTGTACCGTTGAGATATTCGGAAGGATCCCAAGAGGGTATAGTATTATCTAAACTAAACCAAATTCTATCAATAATAAACCCTAATGCCCAAATTAAGATTAAACTTATAATAATAAAAATTGGGGATGTTCGATCGACGGATATTTCACTGTTTTTCTGTTGATTTGATAATACCATTTTCTACCTCATTAGAGTACAATAAAATTCACTAATATAGCTTAATTTATTCTGGGATTCTATCTTAGAACTCAAATAGTTTAACTCAGTAGGGGCTGTTTTGACTATTCGATCGAGCTATATATATGTGAAAGTTAAATTAATTCATGAATTATTGATTTTCCCAATGTTTGAGAAATCTGAGAGAGTCTTGTTTTTGGTGTAATAATTGCTCGATCGAACTTGATATAATAGAGATTAAACTAGGGGGAAAAAGGGATAAAAAATCTTGGGGAGTAAGTTGACGACTAAAAAAACTATCACATTGAGATTTATAATTTACGATGGTTTCAAAAGAGATATAATTGAGAATAAAAATAGTAAAAAGAGAATGGGAAATATCAGGAAAAATGTTACCTTGACACTCAAAAGTTAATAAATCAAGAATTATTTTTTCAATGTTATTTTGAGGTTTATAAGGTAAGATTGACGGAAGAAAATCAAAAATAGAAACATATTTAAAGTTAGCATTATTAGAAACATTCCAAAAAAAATTGAGAGGAATATTTGGGCAAAAATGTAAAGATAAAGCCTCTAACAAAGCAATACTGGTTAATTTTATTTGTAGATATAACCTAGAAATATCGAGATTATTTTGACAGTTTTTAATTAACTCTTGAAAAGTAATTAAATCTGGTTCATTATGATAATGATGAAAGACTAAATTAGGGGAGATGAAATTAATAAATTTATTGGTATTTTCTAAGGCTAAACGGTAATCTTGAATGGTATATTTTTGACTATCATATAAGCAATGATTAGTCTCAGGTAATAATAACCATGTGTTTTTAAGAAAATTTTGAACATTAGAAGTGCCAAAACCACTAACATCAAGATTTGCTAACTTCACAGCTTGACAAATAGTAGTAATTATATTTGCTTGACTTAAATCTAAATTAAATTCTTGATTAACTATTTCTAACCGTTTCTGAAGTTGTTGAGGGATGGTTTCATTTTCATCTTTTGTCTGACGAAAAGGAATAGTTAATTCAATCATGGTGATGATACGAGTTATCAGAGATAAAGGTAAATAAGGTTGTAAAATTTTACCTGCTACTAAAGCACTTAAAAACTCATTTTGTCCTTTAAATTGTGATAAACTATCTCCTAAATTAACATCAAAAATTTTAAGTACGATCGAGAAACAGTCATCGGAATAAGTAAGTTGAGATTTGATGAAAAAACCATCTTTTTTTTCAATAATAAAAGAGTTTAAATAAGGGGTATAATTAAAAATAATTTTCTCATCTATTTGAAGGTAAACTAAGTCATGAAATAATCCTGCTAAAGTAATTAAAGGATCACCAGTATTAGTTAACATGAGAATATGATTAAATGTATGAAAATTGCGCCATTTTTCCGTTAATCCTTCCATAATCAAGTCAGAAATTTCCTCTATTTTCTCCTTCGTCAAAAAGACACCTAATGCAGTCATAGCTGATTGAAATATATGACGACATTGAAAAAGAGATTCTGTTTGATTCATGGGATAATTTACTTTATTTTTTTGAGGGAAAAAAGATTACCAATTTATTCTATTGTCAAGGAAAAGTAATTTTTCTTTATTTTAAAATAGTTATCAAGGAGGAAATAGCATTAATAATATAGGCAATAAAAAAGGTTAAAAATTGCCAAATATCTTAATATCTCTTTTTTTTTGATGGATTAAGATGACAAAAAATAACCTTTCGATCGAACATTTACTCTTTTACATCATAAGTAAGATTTTTCAATTATTCAAATAAAATAGATTCAAAACAACTTTCTCCTACTTCTCTTAACTCTTTGGCAATTTTAGGGTTAGTTTGGGATTGCTTTACTACCTCCTTAAATTTTTCTGCACTGTATCGCTTTCTATATTCTTTCATAGTGCAGTTGCAAACAGTTTTAGCCGTTTCGGGGGGTAAGCCTTGTTTTTGTGATTCTTTCAAACATTCTTGAGTGGAATTACACCAGATAGAAGCCTGATTTTGTTTTAAACCTTCTTTAACCAAGCCATCAATACATTGTTGTTGATTAAAAACAACAGGAGTGGATTGGGCAAAAGAGGGGGGAGAAAAAAAGGAGAGAGAAACGGCAACAAGGGAAAAATTAACGATGGAATAAAAATGCTTAGATGTCATAGTTTACAATTAAGTTTTTATTAATAAATAGGATACACTTAATTGAGATGAAAAATTACTAAAAAAGTTCCTAACTATATTGATAAAAACAGGATAATATTCTACATTTTAATTAGTTTTAATTTCAATCTCATCATTGGGAGATTCTGGTACATTTTCTTCTACGTTAGCATCAGGGGAAGAGACTTCTTCCACGGAAACGTCATCAGATTTTTTTATCTCTAATGTACTTTCGAGATTTTCTTCTTTAATTTTTTGTTCTTTTTCTGATGGTTGTAAATTTTCTTGTTGAAGTTGTTGAATTTGTTCTTCCATTAATTGATTACCTCGATCGAAAAATTGTTGAGAATCTTGTCCTCTAAATTGAGCGAAAATAGGTTTATTTAATCCATTAAATACTATCATAGAAATAGCGGTAAAACCGACTATAGAGCATAATTTATAAGATATTTTCATCTTTTTCTCCTTTTGTGCCTAAAGATTCCTACTACTATTATAACGTGAGGTTAGCTAAAGAATTTGCGTTATAAAAAAAGCTATAATATTATTCAAAGTCTGAACATGAATATGCTACTCACCGAATCTTCCCTCACTAATGTCACAGATTCTTTACCCTTAAGACTCTTAACTGTCAGAGAATATAATTTAATGGCACAAGTCGGTATTTTGACTAATGATGAAAAAGTAGAATTAATTAAAGGACAAATTGTTACAATCTCGCCTCAAGGAAGTTTTCATGCCGCCGCTATAACTCGCACTAATCGCTTATTAACTAACCAATTAAATGAAATTTTAATTAGACTTCAATTACCAATTATTGTTAATGATGTTTCGCAACCTGAACCTGATATTGCTATAGTAAAGTATGATCCTTTAGATTACGACGATCGACACCCCTTAGCTACAGAAGTGTATCTCGTCATCGAAATAGCCGACACCACCTTAAAAACAGACTTAGAAATAAAACGACAACTCTACGCCAGTGCAAATATTCCTGAATATTGGGTATTGGATGTTAAACAACGGCAACTATATATATATCGACAAGCAAATAATGGCGATTATGAAACTACCATTATTTTAAGCGATCAAGACTCGATCGAACTCCTCAATTTTCCTGATGCTAAAATTAAAGTATCAGAAATGTTGCGCCCTTTGAAGTAATCACCCTTCGTTTATTTCCAAGCAAAAATTGTTCATAGTTAAACAACCTATGTCACAATGAAAACGTTATGAATAAATAAAAAAATAACGAGGATGGATAGTTTAAAATTATATGAATACGCTTGGTTAGTGCCGACACTACCTCTACTCTCTTCAATGATAGTGGGTATCGGCTTAATTTCTTTTAATCAAGCAACAAACAAACTTAGACAAGTTAACTCTGTCTTTATTATCTCTACTTTAGGTGTTTGCCTTACTATGGCGATCGCACTATTTTGGAGTCAATGGCAAGGACACGAACCCTATACTAAAATGATAGAATGGGCTAGTGCCGGGGATTTTACCCTCAGTATGGGTTACACCATCGATCATCTTAGCTCATTAATGCTCGTCATTGTTACCACCGTTGCTTTACTGGTAATGATTTATACTGACGGCTATATGGCACACGATGCAGGTTATGTGCGTTTTTATGCCTATCTGAGCATCTTTAGTGCCTCTATGTTGGGTTTAGTCATCAGTCCTAACCTAGTACAAGTATATATCTTCTGGGAATTGGTAGGGGTATGTTCGTACTTACTGATTGGGTTTTGGTACGATCGAAAACCTGCAGCGGATGCTTGTCAGAAAGCCTTTGTCGTCAATAGGGTGGGAGATTTCGGTTTATTACTCGGTATGCTTGGTTTATATTGGGCAACTGGTACATTTGAATTTATCCCTATGGGCGATCGACTTCACGAAATCGTAGGCTCAGGGGAACTTGCAGGGGGAGTAGCGGTGTTATTTGCTATTTTGGTGTTTTTAGGACCTGTAGCAAAATCAGCCCAGTTTCCGCTCCATGTATGGTTGCCTGACGCAATGGAAGGACCTACTCCTATCTCTGCTTTAATCCATGCGGCAACAATGGTAGCGGCTGGAGTCTTCTTGATTGCCCGTATGTACCCTGTATTTGAGCCTATTCCTGAAGTTATGACAGTGATTTCTTGGACTGGTTGCTTTACTGCTTTCTTGGGTGCTACGATCGCAATTACCCAAAATGACATCAAAAAAGGTTTAGCCTATTCCACTATTTCCCAATTAGGTTATATGGTGATGGCAATGGGTATCGGTGCATATAGTGCAGGTTTATTTCACCTGATGACTCATGCTTATTTCAAAGCTATGTTATTCTTATGCTCAGGTTCAGTAATTCACGGTATGGAAGAAGTCGTGGGGCATGAGCCAGTTTTAGCCCAAGATATGCGTTTAATGGGGAATTTACGCAAATATATGCCCATTACTTCCAGTTGCTTCCTTATCGGCACTCTTGCTATCTGTGGTATCCCTCCTTTTGCTGGATTTTGGTCAAAAGATGAGATTCTAGGGTTAGCCTTTGAAGCGAATCCCGTTTTGTGGTTAGTGGGTTGGTTAACGGCAGGTTTAACGGCATTCTATATGTTTAGAATGTATTTTATGACCTTTGAAGGAGATTTTAGAGGTAAAGATCACAAAATTCAAGAGGAATTGTTACAAAAAGCAGGTGTTGCTTTAAGTGGTGAAGGGCATCACGGGGAAAAACCTCACGAGTCGCCTTTAACTATGACATTTCCTCTGATGATGTTAGCTATTCCTTCCATTTTTATCGGCTTACTTGGTATGCCTTGGAATAATCGTTTTGAGGAGTTTATCGCTTCCCCTAACGAAGAAGTGTTAGAAGTTGCCCATCATTTTGACTTAAATGAGTTTCTCATCATGGGAGGTAACTCTGTGGGTATCGCTTTAATTGGTATTTCGATCGCCTCTTTGTGCTACCTTAAAAATAAAATTGATTATAAGTCGATCGCGCAGAAAATCCAGCCTTTATATGAGCTTTCCTTAAATAAATGGTACTTTGATGAATTTTACGATAAAGTATTCGTGCAAGGATGCCGTCGTATCGCTCGTGGTATCATGGAAGTTGACTATAAAGTAGTTGACGGTGCAGTCAACCTCACTGGTTTAGTAACTATCATCAGTGGAGAAGGCTTAAAATACCTCGAAAATGGAAGGGCGCAATTCTATGCCTTAATTGTTTTCGCCGCCGTTTTAGGTTTTGCGATCGCATTTACCGTTGTCGGTTAATAATATACATCGACCACATTAAAGGATAATGTTGGGTTACACTTGGTTAACCCAACCTACTATGATACTATAGGTAGTAAGTCAAAAATTTTGCCATGTCTAAACTACTTATCTCTCAGTATCACAACGAAGTCGAAAAAATTAAACGTTATGGTGGTAGTAAAAACGAGTCAATCATTAGAGTATCCTTTCAAAATCTACTCAACAATTACTGTCAAACTCGCAATTTTTTATTAATTCCTGAATTACCCTACAAAAATCAGAGAATCACTCCCGATGGCACGATAAAAGACGCTTTACAATTAGATTGGGGATACTGGGAAAGCAAAGACGAAAACGACGATTTAGACTTAGAAATTGAGAAGAAATTTGCTAAGGGTTATCCCAACGATAATATTTTATTTGAAGATTCTACCACAGCGATTTTAATTCAAAGTGGAGTAGAAAAAATGCGCGTGTCTATGCAGGATATAGACGCATTAGACAAAATTTTAAAAGAATTTATCGACTATCAACGCCCCGAAGTAGCAGAATTTTATCAAGCAATTACTAAATTTAAAGATGACTTACCCACTCTTATTAATACCCTGAGAGAAAATATAGATTTAGCATCAAAAAACAATCAAAAATTTATTGCGAAAAGAGACACTTTTTTAAGTCTTTGTCAAAACTCCATTAATCCTAATATTACCGTTGAAGATGTTAGGGAAATGATGATACAACATATCTTAACAGAAGACATCTTTTTAACAATTTTTGATGAGGTACAATTTCACCGAGACAATAATATTGCTAGGGAATTAACAGAGTTAATTAATAGTTTTTTGAAGGGAGGAGAAAGAAAGAAATTATTAAGCAGTATTCAGCATTATTATAAAGCAATAAAAAGTAAAGCAAGTCAAATAAATAATCACCATGAAAAACAGAAGTTTTTAAAGGCAATTTACGAGAATTTTTATAAGGCTTATAATCCTTTATCTGCTGACAGATTGGGCATTGTTTATACTCCCAATGAGATAGTTAGATTTATGATTGAAAGTACCGATTTTTTACTTCATAAACACTTTAATAAATTACTCATTGACAAAAATGTAGAAATACTTGATCCTGCTACGGGTACAGGTACTTTTATCACAGAATTAATCGAATATTTGCCCATAAATTCACAAAATTGTGACGCATTAAGATATAAATATCAGCATGAAATTCACTGTAACGAAGTAGCGATTTTACCCTATTATATTGCTAACTTAAATATCGAATATACCTATCTGCAAAAAACGGGGGAATATCAAGAATTTAATAATATTTGTTTTGTGGATACTTTAGATCATACCAGCTTTGAAGGGAAGCAGATGGATTTGTTTGCCATGTCGTTAGAAAATACTGCCAGAATTAGACGACAAAATGAGAAAAAAATCTCGGTAATTATCGGTAATCCTCCCTATAATGCCAAGCAAGAAAATTTTAATGATAACAATGCTAATCGCAGTTATGAAAGTATAGATAAACGGATTAAATCGACTTATATAAAAGAAGGAAAAGCCCAAAACCAAATCGTTTTATATGATATGTATGTGAGGTTTATTCGTTGGGCAAGTGATAGGTTAAAAGACAATGGAATTATTGCTTTTATTACTAACAATTCCTTTATTGATGGCTTAACTTTTGATGGTTTTAGAAAAGTTTTAAGTGAAGAATTTAGTCATGTTTATATTATCGATTTAGGGGGAAATATTCGACAGGGAGATAAAACGGGAAATGTGTTTAATATTATGATAGGGGTTGCCATTACATTTTTAGTGAGAAAAAATAACGTAGGGTTTGAAATCAATTCAACCCAAATAACCTCAAATAATTGTGAAATTTATTATTATAAATCTGTTGAAAATTCAGCATTAGATAAATTAGATTTTATTGGTAAAAATAAGTTAAAAGAGATTAATTTTACTCATATTATACCGAAGAATAATAATTGGATTAATCAAAGCGATAATGATTTTGATGATTTGTTACCTTTAATTGATAAAAATGTGAAAAGTGGTAAATCTGAAGAAGCTATTTTTAAGTTATTTTCACGAGGTGTAGAAACAACTAGAGATGAATGGGTTTATGATTTAGATAAGAATAATTTAATCAATAAAATTAACTTGTTTATAAAAATTTATAACGAATCTATAGATAATAATTATCAGGATTTTTCTATTAAATGGAGTTCATCATTAGAAACATACTTTAATAATAAAATTAAAGCTCACTTTGACCAAGATTTAGTTAAAAAGTCTTTATATAGACCATTTATTCCTTTATATCATTATACAGAAAAATTATTTAATCATAGATTGACTCAAAATCATTTTGATATGTTATCTAATAGTTTAAATGCAGAAAATTTAATTATTGGTATTTCAGGTTTAGGTTTATTTAAACCTTTTCAATGTTTAATTTCAAATTTCTTATTTGGTTTAGATACTCTTGAAAAAACCCAGTGTTTGCCATTATATACTTATGATAAAGAGGGAAAAAGAGAGGAAAATATCACCGATTGGGCGCTAAAAAAATTCAGAGAATATTATAACGTAAAACGGGCTTCTAGCCCGTCTGAGGCTAACAGGCAAGATGCCTGTTTTACGGGAAGAGAGATAAAAGAGATTGAAAAAATTGATATTTTTTATTACGTTTATGCAGTTTTACATAATCCGAAATATCGATCGAAATATGAGTTAAATTTAAAGAGAGAGTTTCCGAGAATACCTTTTTATGATGACTTTTATCAATGGGTAAATTGGGGTAAAAAGTTGATGAATTTACATCTTAATTATGAAGAAATAGAGCCTTATAATTTAAAGAGAATAGAATCCCCCCTAACCCCCCTTAGTAAGGGGGGAAAGAGTCCGAAGGTGAAGTTAAAAGCAGATAAAATTAAGCATCAAATTATCATTGATGAGGTGACTATTTTAACAGAAATTCCCTCGATCGTCTGGGAATATAAACTAGGAAATCGGAGTGCTTTAGAGTGGATTTTAGATCAATATAAGGAGAAAAAATCTAAGGATAAAACTATAGCAGAAAAGTTTAATAATTATCGTTTTGCTGACTATAAAGAGCAAGTAATTGACTTGTTAATGAGAGTAACAACCGTTAGTATAGAAACTATGAAAATTATTAAGGAAATGGACAGATAGAATGAAGAATGAAGAATGAAGAATGAAGAATGAAGAATGAAGAATGAAGAATGAAGAATGGAGAATGAAGAATGGAGAATGGAGAATTAACAATCACACTCTTGTCTTTGCCCACTTTCAAAACTTAAACCCTAATTAGCTAAAAGTATTCATAATAGCCTGAATAATGTCTTCGGGAGCTTCTTCGGGGATATAATGACCACATCCTTCAATGATATAGTTAGTAATGTTGTCACAATAGGAAGCTAAACCATTATAAATTAAAGATTTAGTAGCAAACTCTCCCCCCATAGTGAAAATAGGTTGAGAAAATCGAGTTTCTGGGGTTAGGGTATTGGTTTTAATATTGTCTTCCAAACTGGCATACCATAAAAATCCAGCTTTCATGGCATAAGGGCGACTATAATAACTTACATAATGTTCGATCGTTTCAGTAGATAAATTTTCTTTGCGTCTGGATTTATTAGTGAAATACCAAGTAAGATATTCTTTTTCTTTACCTTTGACTAAGCTATCCGCTAAATCTGGTACTTTATGGAAATAGAATTGCCATACTTTACCCGCATTTTCCAACGAGAAAAAGTCATTACTAACTAACCCCGGTATCGCCGCATCGATTAACCCTAAACCTTCAATGTGTTGAGGAAAAAGTTTTAAGATACTAAAAGCAACCCAAGCGCCCACATCATGCCCCACAAGATAAAATGAGGTTATCTGTTTTTGAGCCATAAAGTTAATTACTTCTTGGGCAGAGGTAGCACAATCATAACCATTTTCGGGAATATCTGAGTCTCCTTGCCCTCTCAAGTCTAAGGCGATAACGTGAAAATATTTGCTCAATGGTTCTAATAATAGTCGCCAAACGTAACAAGTTTGAGGCCAACCTCCTAGTAATACTAAGGGTTTCCCCGTGCCTCCTTCAAGGGCGTGAAGGGTAATATCGTTAACTTTGGTGTAGGTGTGGCTAAATCCAGAAGGAAGGGTTATGTCAATGTATGGTTGATTCATGATAGAGATGTTTGATAGGTGTTTTTTAAAAATTTCAGTCCTTCTTCGGCTATGTATTGGCTACTGGGAGCAACTTTACGCCAAATTTTAGCGGATGTAGCTAATTCGATGTCGTCAGGGTTAAAACTTTCAATGACGATCGAACCTTGATATTCCATCGCTTTAAGGGTATCAAATAATTCCTGCCAAGGGAGGGTATCACTGCCGGGAGTGCCTCTGTCTTTGGCGCTCACATGAACATGAAAACATTTTTTTCCTGCTTGTAAAAAGGCTTGAATAATGTCTTTTTCTTCGATATTCATGTGGAATAAATCCAATAATAGCCCCATATTCGGACATTCGATCGAACTTAAAAGGGTTAATCCTTGCGCGACAGTATTTAAAGCATAACCTTGAAAACGGTTAAGAGGTTCAAAGGCAAGTTTTATCTCTGTAGTAGAAAGAGTTTGAGCAATTTCGATTAAGGCTTGATGTAAGAGTTTTTCTTCTATCTCTTGAAGGGGTTTACCGCTAAGATAACCTACTGGATGAATTAAAGGACCTGATAATTGAGTTATACCGCATTTTTGACAAAATTCGATGGCTTTTTGCACATATTTAACGGATTTTTGCCAAATTTCAGGATTTTCACTGGTAAGAGATAATCCTTGAGGCATACTGCTACAAAAAGTTAAGCCTAATTCGTATTTATCTTGATAACTTTTAAGAACATCTCGATCGATCTGCTCAAAACTATGGGTAGCAATCTCGACACTATCAAATCCCCAACTTTTTGCCTCTGAGAAAATAAATTCTTCATGCCCTAAAAATTCCTTTTTCCAGATAAAAGTATGAACACCAAATCGAATTAACCCAGATTCAGTCATAATAAAACCCCTTATAGAAAAGATAATATGATTAAGAATTACGCAAAATAATTATTTTGATAGCAATCCTAAATCTTAGATGAAAACTTTAAATTTAATTCCCCCTTTACTTTAAGGGGGGTTAGGGGGGATCAAAAAATAATGCTAAAAATTAAATTTTTGCTTAATAAAAGTATAAGTAAGTTGACCTAATAATACAGCTCCTGCAGCCACTAAACCTTGAAAGGGAGGTACAGGTAAAGGAATTTTAAAAGCCGTAAAAATTACCCCTAAAATCCAGCCCCCCAAAATGGCTATTCCTAGCTCTTTATTCATATCTTTACCCTTGTCAAAAACAACTAACGGATTTATCTCCTTGATTATAGGCATTAACTGCGTCAACGATCCTCATTAAATTTTCTTCATCAAAAAGTTTTACTAATTCTAAGGGAATATCCTCACTTAAATCTTTAATATATTCAGTAAAAAAGGCACTTTGGTTAATACCATATTTAGGTGCTGAGGTGATAAATTCTAGTTTCGCTTCGTCTGTAATAGCCGGTAAATTATTTAAGTCTTTGATGGGGATTCCTACTTCTTGAAAATACTCCCGAATACCACCATCGTTTAAAGGATATTCTGGGGAAGACTCATCTCGTATCCATATAAATACTAAAGGATGAGTTTTTTCTGTCTTGTTGATAAAACCGTGAATATGATATTTTGCTCCATAAAATACTTGATTTGCTTCAGCATCAAGGCTATAAATAACGGCGTTTCCCGCTTCTTCACGGGTAGGCGGAAAGTTAAGATCGGGATATGTTTGAGTTGTTTCTAGTAATTGTATGCCTCCTTCTGGAGTCCAAAACCATTCATTCGTATAGTGGTGAACATGGGGTAAAGGACCAGCCCCCGAAGGGATGATACCATAAGCTAGAGAAAATCCTAAGTCACCTCGATTACAGCTTGTAAACTTAAAAATTTCTCCTGCGGGTCCTAAAATATTTTCTGTTTCAATGTTAGGAATCGGAACATCCTCAAGATAATGTTTATAACGATCGAATTTATTAGCGGATAAAGCATTACTAGGAAAAAAGAGCATTCCACAAAGCACGATCGAAATTAGAGCAATAACGTTCCAAACTTTCATTCACTAAAAATTTTTTTGAGATTGTGATAATAGTAACCCACATTCCGCACATAACAATGTATTGTCATAAGAGTATGAAAACCGAAGGACTAATTTTGGACAAACTCTAAGTGAGTTTACTCAATTTTTTATTAGTTTTCCTTTTCGCTAGAGAAATTTTTTTCCTGATTATCGCCATTTTAGAAGAGTATGACAATACTTTGTAACTCCAACAGAGAAGATTTAGTAGAGGGATTCAACTCCCTTGATGACTCAATATACAGAGTTAAGGAGTTGAATCGATCGAACTTTAGCCCATAGGATGGAATAAAAGATCAGGATAAAAACGATTAAATTCGATTAATAAACCTGCGGTAAAAACTAATAAAGCAGTGATTAAAACAGGGGCGGTAGATAAAAAGGTTGTTAAATCTTTCATCAAAATTTCTCCTAATAATTAGTTAAAAATGAACGATAAAATTAACGAGGAGAAACGGGAATTTCCGAATCTTTAACTGTTAATTGACCAGAAGTAAACTCTTGTAAGGCTTGTAAAGGCCACAAAAATCCGAATAACATTTTGCTGAAAGCAAGAGGTACATCAATGATGATTTCTTTCATTTCAGTATCTTTCTCTTCACGAATAGCGATAAGATAAGAACGTCCTACCCAGCCAATCCAACCAGCAATATAAAGGAATAATACCCCAGGAATAATAAAGTCTCCAGCATGGCTTAATCTGCCGTCAACGACTAAATGAGGATACCCTTCAGGACCACAAAGAGCTTCAGCGTAACTTGCTGCACGTTTCTGACCAGATGTAGGATCATCGGTGGTGTTACGGAAATTTTTGGCTTTTGCTTGATAAGCTGCGGACTCACTACAAGGTGTTAAGTGAGATAAATCGGCACTAGCAGTAGGAGCAAAATTTGCCCATAAGGATACGGAAAGAGCGAAGGCTAATACTAAACTGAATATTTTTCCCATAGAAATTGTTTCCTGTATTTTTATTGAAACAATAAGTTTTTTTACAAAAAAGAAGCTGAAAAATGGCTTCAAATGCGATCTTACTGTGATTAGTAAATAGAGTAAAGTAATAAGAAGAAAATTTATTATTCTTAACAAATTACTTAAATAATGAGTGTTATTTTAGCAGTAGAAAGCAGTTGTGATGAAACTAGCGTCTCAATCGTAAAAAATCGTAATATTTTATCCAATGTCATCGCTTCCCAGATTAAATTACATGAACAATATGGGGGAGTTGTGCCTGAGTTGGCTTCCCGTAAACATTTAGAAATGGTTAATCCTTGTATTGATAAGGCTTTAGTTGATTCTGGTTTGGCTTGGGGTGATATTGATGCCATTGCATCCACCGTAACCCCTGGTTTAGTGGGATCATTAATAGTTGGTGTCACCGCCGCCAAAACCCTCGCATTGGTGCATAATAAGCCATTTTTAGGGATTCATCACCTTGAAGGTCATATTTATGCAAGTTATCTCAATGATCCTGATTTAGAGCCTCCTTTTCTTTGTTTATTGGTATCGGGAGGGCATACCAGCTTAATTCATGTGAAAGGTAGAGGTGTTTACAAAAATATCGGCTCAACCCGTGATGATGCGGCCGGGGAGGCTTTTGATAAGGTAGCACGGTTATTAAATTTACCTTATCCGGGTGGTCCTGTTATCGATCGATTAGCGAAAGAGGGCGATCGAAATGCCTTTAAACTCCCTGAAGGTAGGGTATCTTTACCGAATAATCAGGGTTTTCATCCCTACGATTCTAGTTTTAGTGGTTTAAAAACAGCGATGCTTCGGTTAATTACCAAATTGAAGGAAGAAAACGGGGATAATTTGCCCATTGCAGATTTATGTGCTAGTTTTCAATATACGGTAGCAAAAGCCTTGACAAAACGATCGATCCGTGGTTGTTTAGATTTAGGCTTAACCAAAATTGCCGTTGGGGGAGGTGTGGCGGCTAATAGTGGTTTAAGGGAATATTTGACGACAGAAGCTCAAAAACAGGGTATAGAGGTATTTTTTCCGCCTTTAAGCCTTTGTACAGATAATGCGGCGATGATTGCTTGTGCTGGTTGTGATCATTTTAACCATGGAGTTCGATCGAGCTTATCATTAGGAGTAGCATCGAGGATGAATATTGAAGATGTACATAAACTATATAAGGAATAAAAGACACGAGATTATTAATTTTCCATTGTTTATTAACCTAATCTTAAGGTTCGATCGATATAAGAAAAGTGGTGAAAACGAGACAGATGGACAAGTGGACAAGTCGAATGGTAGAAAAATTCCTAATATTTCGATGCCCTTTAAAATAATTTTATTGATTCAGGTAAAATATAATCTTCCTGTCTTCGGAGTCTTCCAAGTCATTCATCATCTATTTTTATGGTTCACTCAGGTGATAAAGACTATGGGGCAAACCCTAACTATTACTAGCAAAATATATCTTTGATTTTATAGGATCGGGACTCATAGTTTTATCTCCTTCTTGCCAACCCACGGGACAAACTTCATTATCATGGGATTGAACATATTGAATGGCTTTTAATACTCTTAAAGTTTCGTCAACACTACGACCAAAGGAAAGGTTATTGATGGTTGTATGTTGAATGATACCATCTCGATCGATAATAAATAAACCTCTTAAAGCCACACCAGCGGAAGGTTCTAAGACATTATAGGTGTTACTAATTT
This sequence comes from Geminocystis herdmanii PCC 6308, assembly GCF_000332235.1. NCBI lineage: Bacteria > Bacillati > Cyanobacteriota > Cyanophyceae > Chroococcales > Geminocystaceae > Geminocystis > Geminocystis herdmanii. Next base: position 3,948,569 of record NZ_CM001775.1, read on the forward strand.
CTTTTTTTAAATCAGAAATCAAAGGATAATTAATATCACCTATTCCTCCTTGTTTTCTCTCCGTTTGAATCCATGCCAAGTGAGCAAATTCACTATCAACGGAAACCCCTAAAATCTCTGTGTCTAAAGCCTTAAATTCCTCATGGCGATCGCTAAAAGCAATAATTTCTGTGGGACAAACAAAGGTAAAATCTAAAGGATAGAAAAATAAAACCACATATTGACCTAAATAATCTGATAACTTCAGCACTTTAAACTCTTGATCTATGACTGCGGTAGCGATAAAATCAGGGGCAGTTTGTCCTACTTGAATACTCATATTTTATAATTCCATGAAAATAAATTGATATTTGACTTAGCTTAAAGGATAAACGATATTACTGAGATCTTGCACCTGAGTAATAAATCTTTGGTTAGGGAGGGGAAAAGGGAAGAGGGAAGAGGAAAAAGTGATAATAATTGACTTTAAAGCTATTGAAATTGATTTTTTAGTTTTACCTAATTAGTATTAATGTATTGGTGCAAGATCTGAGTATTACCTGAGTGAACTATAAAATTATTGGTGAGAACTGACTCTCGTTGACAGGCAGACAGGCAGATAGGGGGATTATATTTCTTGTGAATCAATAAAATTCTCTCAAAAATGTACAAATATTGAAAATTTTTCTTCCTGTCCACTTGTCCACTTGTCCACCTGTCTCGTCTTCACCATTTTTCTTCTGTCGAACTGAGGTGATATTGATGGTGGTAGGGAATAGACAACAGACAACGGAGTTTGACAATGTTTTTAATCAAAAAATGTTTTTACTTCTTACTTTTTACTTTTTACTTTTTACTTCTTACTTCTTTATTATGCTAGGATAGGGGGTATTGGTTATAATTTCAGAATGTTCAATATAAATTAGCCCCGACGAAGTTCTATGATCGTATCGTCAGATATAATCTCAAGTATAGCCCATGATTTAAGTCGTTCACAGGAAGCTAAAAGAGCTAAAAAATTAATTTTTTATGTGAGTCAGAGATACTGGGAGTCAGATTTTGCCATTGTTAATAGTTATTCCTTTGAGACTTTGTTAGTAAGTCTTTATGAAAATAACCCCACTTTGGATGATCTTAAAGCCCTACTGTATCAAGCTGTCAATACTTTAAATCGCAAAGAAGTATATGTAAAAATTGCTAAATACGTTTTTCAACGTATGTCACCTTTATATAATGAGGAAGAACATTCTTCCCATCAAGAAGAAAATAATCAAAGTAATGAGTTTGAGTCAAGTTTACTCGATCGCATTGCGGAAAATATTGAATATCACGAAGAATCCCCCAGAATCAAAAAATTAATTTTTGCTGCCTGTAAACAATATTGGGAAAATGATATAAACGTCATTGAGATGTACGATATAAAAGAACTGTTGCTAGAACTATATCAACTTTATCCCAATCCAAAAAGATTAAAAAAAGCCCTTGAAAATATTGTTTCCACTATTAATCGGCAAAACTTTTATTCTTTTATTGCAGATACCATTGTTGGGGAGTTAACCTATCTATATAAACATGAAACTGTAGAAGTAACTACTGATAACGGTAACGAAGAAGAAGAAACTCAATTAATTAAAGCCAAAAATAAAAACATAGAATCTCCTCCTGTCACCATCAATCAGGAAACAAATACTGAAACTTCAGAAGAATCATCTGATGATTCAGACCTTGATTTATCTGGTAGCATGATAGCTGGTGATGTACCCGAAGGGCAAGTTATTCCTTGGTTGAAGTTAGATAATCTTTTTGATCTCAAACACGAGATTATGCAATATACGAACCCTTTACGCGCTAAAATTATGCTGTTTTATGCCATGTATCAAATTGACATTTCTGAACAACATTGGTCGATCGTGCGTACCTGTAGTTTAGATGATCTACTGATTAGAATGTTTCAACAGTACGGAAAAGATATTAAAACCATTGAGAGTCATTTAATGTCCGTAGCTAATTCCAGTATAGAAGGATTAGAACCCGATGACAATGCACAAACGGTAAGCGCCATCGTGGAATCAGTGAAACATTTTTATAAAAGAGCATAATTACTTGGAGGAGATCAAAAATGGAAGTTAATGAATTTATTGAGCGCTATTCCGCAGGAGAAAATTGTTTTACTGGGGCAAATTTATCAGGTATTGATTTAGTCGGCGCCGATTTAATTGGTATTATTCTCAATGATGCCAATTTACAGAAAGCTAACTTTACTTTTTGCTATCTCAGTCGAGCGGATTTAAGTCGTGCTAATTTAGAAGAAACCAACTTTAGTGGCTCAAATTTGAATAAATCTAATTTGATGGATGCCAATCTTCATCGTTGCGAATTTCATGGCGCTATTTTACAAAAAGCTGATATGAGAAATGTTACCCTCAGTTTGGCAAATTTATTGGATGCTAATTTGATTGAAGTTGATTTGCGTTCTGCTGACTTACGCAATGCTAATCTTAAAGGCGCTTGTTTACGAGGTGCGAATATGCGTCAACAAAAACGAGGTAAACCTACTAATTTACAAGGTGCAAATTTAGATAAAGCTGATTTAAAGTTTGTTGATTTTCAGGGGGCAAATTTAAAAGGTGCAAGTTTAGTTGGTGCAAATCTTTCCGAAGCAAATTTACGCAATGCCTCTTTAATCGGCGCTGATTTAACTCAAGCAAATTTAAAGGCGACTTTCTTAACTGATACAGATTTAACTGGGGCAAAATTAATTGGGGCAAACCTTTCTAATGCTAAAATGGAACGGGCTAAACTGATTGATACAGATATGAGTATGGTAAACTTAGAAAGTGCTACTATGCCTGATTGTAAATTGATTCGGGCTAATCTGATTCAGGCAAATTTGAGTTTTGCTAAACTAAATCGATCGGACTTAAGTCGTGCTAATCTTTATGGTGCGATTATGCGTAATGCTTCTTTGATGGAGGTATTTTTTGCTCGTACTAATATGACTTCTGCTGATTTAACTAATTCTAATCTCATTGGTGCTGATTTGAGTAGTGCTAATATTTCTGGGGTTAATTTAGAGGGGGCAATTATGCCTGATGGTCAAGTTTATCATTAAGTAGGGGTTGCCTCATAGTATGAGTGATGAGGTTAGGAGATAGGAGTTAGGAGACAGGAGATAGGAAAAATACGAAAAATAAAGGCTTTCAGTAAACCCTAAGTATAATTGAGTTATGGAGTTAATCAATAACCCGATGTGTAATTTATTACACGACTAATATAATCTCGTTCAATAAATTGAACTTAAATTTTTTGTAAATTGTTTTATTTCTTGTTTCATGACTATAAATAACGATAGGATACAAAAGTTAAGGGAGACTCTCAAACAATATTGGGGTTATGATGATTTTCGCTACCCCCAAGCTGAGGTGATGACTGCAATTTTGACGGAGAAAGATTGTTTAGTTGTTATGCCAACGGGAGGCGGTAAGTCTCTCTGTTTTCAGTTACCTGCTTTGTTGCAAGAGGGGTTAACTTTAGTCGTCTCTCCTTTGGTGGCTTTGATGGAAAATCAAGTGCAGGAATTACGATCGAAACATCTTCCAGCAGGAATCTTACATAGTGAAGTTAGTAAGTTCGATCGAAAACAAACTCTTAATGCTTTAAAATCTCAACAGTTAAGATTATTATACCTATCCCCAGAAACTTTACTTTCACCTCCTATCTGGCAAGTAATCAGTAATCCAGAGATAAAAATTAATGGTTTAATCCTCGATGAAGCCCACTGTTTAGCACAATGGGGAGAGTCTTTTCGCCCTGCCTACAGACGTTTAGGCACTATTCGCTCATGTTTATCTCATCATCCTATTTCCATCGCCTCTTTTACGGCAACGGCGGATATTAATACTCAAAAAACCATTATCCAATCCTTACAATTATCTAACCCTGAAAAATTTTTAGTTAGCCCTTATCGTCATAATTTACAGATACAAATAAAAACGATTTGGACACCAAAAGGGAGAAAACAAGAGTTAATTCAATATATTCAAAGAAAGCATAAGCAAAGCGGTTTAATCTATGTACGCACAAGAAAAGATAGCGAAGAATTAGCTAATTTGCTTAATCAAGAAGGTTATAAAAATCAAGCCTATCATGGGGGATTAGGTAGCAACATCCGCCGACAAATAGAAAATGATTGGTTACAGGAAAAAATTAAATTTGTAGTTTGTACCAATGCTTTTGGTATGGGCATCAATAAAAGTAACCTGAGATGGATATTTCATTATCAAGCGCCCTTATTATTATCGGAATATATCCAAGAAATAGGGAGAGGAGGCAGAGATGGAAAACTTACCGAAGCGATTACCCTCATCAGCGAAACCACTGGTTTTTTTAATCCCGAAGACAAACAAAGAAGACAATATTTTTTGCATCGACAAATCAAACTCTATCAAGAAGCACAAAGATTTATTAAGCAAATACCGAAACAAGGAAATATCGAGGCATTGTCAAGGGAATTTAACAACACCAATATTCAGCTATATTTATCTATCTTAAATAGTAGTCAACAATTGCGCTGGATTGACCCTTATCATTATCAATTAACTCTCAATAATCCCCAAAGTTCGATCGAGCTATTGATAAAACGACAACAAAAACTCACTCAAGAAACCTCCCAATACTTAACCACGAAAACCTGCCGATGGCATTTTTTATTATTAGCCTTTGGTTTCCCCCCTTCAAACAATTTTCGTTGCGGTAAGTGTGATAATTGTTTGAAAATTAAGAATTAGCAATGAAGTTGTTAAACCATTACTAACTTGGTATTTTTGCTCTTATTTTTTGTAAATATCAAATAGTTTACTTTTAGATTTACAAATTTTCAAAACCTTGATGATTCATTTTTTAACCTAAAACCTAACACCTAAAACCTAACACCTCGCCTCCACCAAAAGACTATGAGGCAACACCGACTTAAAGAGAAGCTACTTCGATCGTAATCTGAGCAGTCACTTCAGCGTGAAGTTTAATTTCCGTTTGATATTTACCAGTTTTCTTAATTTCAGGTAAAGTAATGGCTTGACGCTCAATATCTAAACCAGCGTTTTGTTTGATAATGTCCACAACTTCTTGAGTAGTTACCGTACCAAAGATAGCATCTTGTTCACCCACTTGCTTACGGATTACAAAGTTATTGATAGTTTGTAACGCAACTTTACGAGATTTGGCTTCTTCTAAGATAGCTAATAAACGTAATCTTTCTTTTTCTCTTCTTTGATCAACTTGACGTAAAATACCGGGAGTTACTAAAACTCCTAAACCTTGAGGCACTAAGAAGTTACGAGCATAACCCGGAGCAACATCCACTAAGTCGCCTCTTTTGCCTAATTTTTCAACGTTTTTATTTAATAATAGTTGTAATTTTTTTGCCATGTTTGCCTCTATTTAATAGGAATTTTTTTATAATTAGCACATTTAGCCACAAATTATGATTATACCATAGAAATTGAGAATGGAAAATAAGCATGAAACTTCTTCAGAAAATATTATAAAAAATGCTATGGTTAAAAATAGATTCATTAACATTAGTCATTAGCAACTATGGCAATTTCGGTTACTTCAAAACACGTTGAAATTACCCCCGGTATCTGTGGAGGAAAACCTCGTATTGTTGGACATCGTATCAAAGTTCAAGACATTGTAATTTGGCATGAAAGAATGGGAATGTCTCCCGATGAAATTATTTATCATCATCCTAGTATTACTTTAGCTGATGTCTATGGTGCTTTAAGTTATTATCATGATCATCGAGAGGAAATTAGACAACAAATAGAGGAAACAGAGGCTTTTGCTGAAAAATTACAAGGTGATAAACTATCTTTAATTGACAAAATATTAAAGGGTGATAATGTCAAATAAAATAAAATTTCATCTTGATGAAAATGTTAGTAATGCTATTGCCAATGGCTTAAGAATGCGGGGAATTAATGTGACAACATCCGTTGAAAAATGATTAATTGGTGCATCTGATGAACAACAATTGGCTTTTTCTTTATCTGAAAAACGAGTTATTTTTACTTTTGATGATGATTTTTTGCGTTTAGCATCTACTGGTATTAACCATTCTGGGATTATTTATGCTCAACAACAGCGTCAGTCAATAGGCAAAATTATCAGCAATTTAACCTTAATTTGGGAATGTTTAGAACCAGAATATATGTATAATAATATTGAATTTTTATAGAAAAATTAATCAGTAATTGCAAGTTTTGAAAGATAAACAGTGAGGGAGATGTGATATTGTAAAGATTAGTCAAAATGCTGATCAAACATATATTAAAAATAGTAGAAAAATTATTTATTCATGGCTTCCATTAAAGAATTACATCAACAAATTACCAGCAAACAACGATCGAGCCTAGAGATTACCCAAGAATATTTAACCACGATCGAGCGCCTTGAACCACAAATCAAGAGTTTTTTATGCGTCACCAAAGAATTAGCCTTAGAAACAGCGCAACAAGTTGATGAGAAAATCGCTAGGGGAGAAGAAATCGGCATTTTAGAAGGCATCCCCATAGCCATTAAAGACAATATGTCCACAAAAGGCATTCCCACCACTTGTGCTTCTCGTATCCTCGAAAACTTTATCCCTAGCTATGAATCCACCGTCACCCAAAAATTAAGAGATCAAGGTGCAGTAATTTTAGGTAAAACTAACTTAGATGAGTTTGCTATGGGTAGTTCAACGGAAAACTCAGGCTATCAAGTTACTGCTAACCCTTGGGATATAACTAGAGTGCCGGGAGGCTCGTCTGGAGGCTCTGCGGCTGCCGTTGCCGCTAACGAATGTGTGGTATCATTAGGCTCAGATACCGGAGGCTCGATTCGTCAACCTGCTTCCCTGTGCGGTGTTGTGGGTTTAAAGCCTACCTACGGTTTAGTATCCCGTTTCGGTTTAGTTGCCTATGCTTCCTCTCTTGATCAAATTGGTCCTTTTGGGCATACTGTAGAAGATACTGCTATTTTATTACAGTCGATCGCAGGGTATGATAGTAAAGATTCTACCAGTTTAAAAGTAGAAATACCTGATTATACTCGATCGTTCTCCACCGACTTAAAAGGCTTAAAAATCGGCATTATTAAAGAAACCTTCGGGGAAGGATTAGACGATATTGTAGCACAAACCGTCGATCGAGCGGTGGAAGAATTAGTCGAATTGGGTGCGATCGTAAAAGAGATTTCCTGCCCCCGTTTTCGCTACGGATTGCCTATCTATTATATCATTGCCCCTTCCGAAGCCTCCGCCAATCTTGCCCGTTACGATGCCGTTAAATATGGCATACGAGAAGAATCTGAAAACCTTCTTGAAATGTACACCAGTACTAGAGCTAAGGGATTTGGCGCAGAAGTGAAACGGCGTATCATGTTAGGCACTTATGCTTTATCCGCAGGTTACTATGATGCATATTACCTCAAAGCGCAAAAAGTCCGTACATTAATTAAAGAAGACTTTGATAACGCTTTTCAAGATGTGGATGTGTTAATTTCTCCCACCGCACCAACTACAGCCTTTAAAGCTGGAGAAAAAACCGATGATCCCCTTAGTATGTACTTATCAGATTTAATGACTATCCCCGTCAATCTTGCAGGTTTACCCGGTATGAGTATTCCTTGCGGATTTGATAGCCAAAATTTACCCATCGGAATGCAGTTAATTGGGAATGTGTTAAGGGAAGATGTCTTATTTAAAGTGGGTTACGCCTATCAACAAACCACCGATTGGCACAGCAAAAGCCCTAGTTTGAGATAGAGTAAAAATTAGTTTTACCCTGTCAAAATGAACTATAGCAATCCTAAATGATTTATGGACAATCCTCCTTTAATTCCCCCAACTTTGGGGGTTAGGAGGCGAAAATAGCCTCTTTTTTTGCAAATATTCGTATTTCAAGTTGCTTTAGGGAATTAGAAAATTTATCCGAGTAGATTAGGATAAAGGAATTTAGTTAATCCTATTAGTAAAGCAACTAAAATACCCCCTCCTACACTCCGAGCGATAATATCAAGGTTATCTAATCTTTTCCCTAATCCGTTTTGCCCTTCTTTGAGAGTAGCTATATCAACTTTGATAGTAGTTAACTCCTCAAATACTTTTTCAAATTTACTATCTATTTTTTCGTTGCCTTGCTCAATTTTACGATCGACTTGCTCAATTTTACGATCGATTTGCTCAAATTTACGATCGACTTGCTCAAATTTAGAGTTAATTAAATCCTTTAACTCTCTTAAATCATTATCTGTTACGGTACTCATGGTAAAATCCTCATTAAGGTTATAAATCAGGTTGGGAGTAATTAGCTGTTACTCCTAACTCTCATTTTAATCTCAAATATCCTTAAAACTGGCTCTTAATTTTCAGAATTTTTTAATTGTTAATTGTTAATTGTTAATTGTTACAGTTGACTCAAAATTTCCGATTTACCAAATACCAAGATATTATCTCCTGCTTTAATGTCTTTCTCCAGATTCGGAAAACGAATATATTGGTTTTTGCGTCTAATACCTTGAATCATTACTCCTAAATCCTGTTTATCCTTGATTTCTTCTAATTTTTCTGTGGCAAGTTGCGTATTTTTAGGAATCGATACCCAAAGACAAGATTCTCCTTCTTTCGGTAACATGACTTTCTCCTTTGCAATATATTCAAAAGCCTCAAAATCTTCCGATGTACCAACTAATAACAATCGATCGAACTCTTGTAAAATAGTTTCAGCAGGTGGATAATCGATTTTTTCGCCATTAGCGCGCACAATCTCAATGATACTAACTCCCGTGAGGCGACGTATATGGGCTTTTTCTAAAGTCAAATTAATTAAGCAAGAATCCGCAGGTAAGGTAAACCATTTATTCTCCATAGTGCTGACGGCTTCTTGTAATTCTCTTAAAATTTCTTCGCTCGATCGTTCAGGTTGTAATGTTTGATATTGAGATTCCCTAATTTTTTGAATATCTTGCACAACCATAGCATTAGGTAATCCTAACACTCTTAATAAATGCCCTGAAAGCTCTAAACTAGCTTCAAATTCGGGCTGTATAACTTCTTTTGCCCCCAATTGATACAACATTTCGATGTCTTCCGCATCATTGGCACGAATTACCGTATCTAACTCAGGATTTAATTGTAATGCCCTTTTGACACATAATCTCGAACTCATGGAATCTGGAAGTGCGATCGCCATTGCTTTAGCGCTACATACCTCAGCTTTTTCCAGAACAAATAAACTAGAAGCACTACCATAGAGATAGGGTATATTTTTTTTCCGTAATTTTTTAATTTTTTCTTCTGATTGATCAATAACTAATACTTTATACCCTTGATTTAACAATAATGTCACCACATTTTTACCTACCCTACCATAACCACAAACAATAATATGATTCTCCATGGTAGATTCCCAAGACACTTCTACTTTATTCAAATCCATTAACCAACCTTCAAAAACAGAAGAAGATTCCGCTTTCGATAAAATAATCGGTAAAAATTGTAACACAAAAGGTGTAACAACTAAAGTCATGGCAGTTGTGCCTAACACCAACATATAAACATTTTCAGAAATTAGGTTAAAACTACGCCCTTTATCCGCCAAAACGAAAGAAAACTCCCCAATTTGTGCCAATCCTAACCCCGCAATCAAAGCAGTTTTTAAAGGATAGCGAAACAATACAACTAAAGGAGTAATAATTAAAGACTTACCCACTAACACTAAAGATACTAACCCTAAAATTAAAGGTAAATGATCCCAAAGAAACACAGGATCGATTAAAATGCCAATAGAAACAAAAAAGGCAGCCGCACAAATATCCCGTAAAGGCTCAACATAATCAAGGGTTTGATCTGAATATTCTACCTCAGAAATCATTAAACCAGCGACAAAAGCCCCCATTTCTGTAGATAAGCCAATTTCTCCTGTGAGTAAGGCGATACATAAACATAAAGCCACTACTCCTAATAAAAAAATCTCCTTACTTTCCGTTTTTGCCAATAATTTTAGATATGGTGGAATCAACCACTTACCAACTACGATCGAACCTAAAGCAAATAAAGCTAACTTGAGTAAAGCAACCCCAATGGCGATACCAATTTCATCGATGGGTTGATTTAAAGCAGGTAACACCGCCAACATTAACCCTAAAGCCAAATCTTGCACAATCAGAATACCTAACATAACTTGACCGTGAGACGTACCAGTTTCATTAGATTCCATCAAGGCTTTTAAGACTACGGCGGTGGAAGATAGAGAAAGAAGCTCTCCTAAAAATACACCTTGAGGTATAGTTGATACCCAACCTACGGTAATAGAAACAAAAGCTGTAATGGCTATGGTTAAAGCAATTTGTAAACCACCGCCTCCCAAACTAATATTTTTAACCTTATTCAATTCTGCAAAGGAAAACTCAACACCGATGGCAAACAAGAGGAAAGTTACCCCTAACTCCGCCACAGTTTCCACGATTTCATAATCATGAATTAACCCTAACTCAAAAGGACCTAAAATAGCTCCTGCCAATAAATATCCTAAAATGACAGGTTGTCGCAATATAGAAGCTAATAAACCACCAATGGCGGCGGCGGAAAAAAGTGCGATTAAATCAGTCATGAATCTTATTCTAATTTTTCTTTTTCGATTATACTGAGTTCTAGCACTAGAACTAAAATACTGAAAGGATGATGCAAAAGTCTTTTGATTACGAAGTGTTGATTAACAGCTTATTACCTAATTCTCTAATACCCTATTCTCCATCTTCATCACTGAGATATTTGTTAAAGTAGAAAAAACTGAAATCGATAACTTATTTTTATGGCAACCTTAGTTTCACCCGTCAATTTGTTGACAAAAAAAGAATACTTTAATCAATGGCAATCGGCAACTTGGGAAGATTATTTATATTGTGCTGATTCCAAAGAATTAGAAGACGTTAAATTATATTTTTATAATAATCAATTATTAATTCAAATGAGTACAGAAGGCATTGATCATTCCAGCATATGTAATTTATTTATTATTTTATTCTATATTTGGTTTAGTCAAAATCCAGAGCAAAATTACACCTCTTGTGGAGGATGTTTGTTAGAAAATCAAGAATTAAAAATGGCTTTTGCTCCTGATTTAGTATTATATTTAGGAGACAATAATCTGAAAAGAAAAGAAGGTGAAAGACGTTATCTTGATGTCTCAAAATCGGGCATTCCTAATTTAGTGGGAGAAATTTCTGATACCACTTTACCTAATGATTTAGATAAGAAAAAACATCTTTACGCTAGTTTACAAATCCCTGAATATTGGGTAGTTGATGTACAAGGAAGACGGGTTTTTTGTTTTCATTTAGACGCAAATAATATTTATCAAGAAGCAGATTTTTCTCTTACTTTACATAATTTACCCATTAGTTTATTAAATGAAACTTTAAGTCTTTTAGATAGTCAAACTAATGGTAGTGTTGCCTCTTGGTTTGCTCAACAAATTCAAGGATTTAACAATAATAATAGTTAATTTACCCTGCATTTCGATCGAATTTATATATTAGACTTCTCTAAATAGATTTATGATTACTCGATCGAAAATATTTGTTAAAGTAAAAAAACTAATTATTTAGTCAATCTCGTATAAATAATTCTTCATTGTCTTCTAACTCAGGTAACAAAAGTAAAGAAGATAATTGCTGATTAGTTTCAATATCTGGTAAAATTTCTTTAGCAACATTACATTTCACGGGATTCTTGCCTAAATCCCAAATCGAAGGTTTTTTCTTAATAGTAGTAATTATTAATTTATCATCTTGCTGGATAATTTCTATTTCCTCTGACTCTCCTAATAATTCTTTGGGAATCATAACTCCTTTATTAGTAACTTTTAATTTCATAATTTTGTATTAATTATATTGTTTAATTTGATTAAATCTATTTAACAAAATATCTTGTTAAACTTTTTTTTACCTCTTCTACGAAGATAAAGAATGATAAAGCAAATTAATCATTATCGTCATTGTCTTCATCGTCTTCTTGATTGTCGTCATCATCATCATTATCGTCATCATCGTTATTATCATCACTTTGATTATTGTCGTTAGAAGAAGGATTTTGCTGTGTGTTATCTTCAGAATTGTTACTAGGAGAAGATGAGGGAGTTTGGTTTTGATTTTCATTATTAGCAGATTTGCCACAGCCTACGATCGTAGTTATCAATAGTAAAAACACAATGATTATAGGTTTCATAGTTAAATATCGTTAATTAGTAATAACTATTATATAGCAATCAGGAATCATTTGTGAGAAATAAATTATTAGAAAAAATATCGAAGATACGACTAATCTTGCCTTTTGCCTTTTGCCTCTTGCCTTTGATGATAAGATAATTTTCACAACTCATAACTGACTGCTATATTCTCTAATAAACGTGTTTTCATTTCTGATTCAGCAGAAATTTTTGCCTTAATATTTAATACATATGAATATTCAGATCAAATCTTGTACTAAAATTAGACACAAAACATAGATATAGAACTTTCTTTTTTGTTCTAATAGATTTAGACCTTAATTATGATTTTACCACCGTAGAACAGGCATCTTGCCTGTTTTTCTGAAGATGTCTAATGAATTCATCAGTTTTTATAAAAAATAAAATTACTCGATCGAACCTTCAGCTTCATGGGCAATTTGTCTTAATTTATCCAACATTTCTTGAGAGACATTTTGCCACAAATTACGTTGATTTGCTTCGATTAATCTTTCTGCTATATCCCTTAATGCCCAAGGGTTTTTTTCTTGGATAAATTGTTGTACTTTTTCATCGAATAAATAACTTTTAGCTACCCCTTCAAACATAAAATTAGGCACATTTTTAGTAGTAGCAGAATAAGCGAATAAATAATCGACAGTGGCACTCATTTCAAATGCTCCTTTATAGCCATGACGCATAACTCCTTCTATCCATTTCGGGTTAATAACTCGACTGCGATAAACCCTTGCAATTTCCTCTTTTAATGCCCTAACTTTGGGGTTATTAGGTTGGGAATTATCCCCAAAATAAGTGACAGGATTTTCTCCTTTTAAATGTCTCACCGCAACGGTTAATCCTCCTTGAAATTGGTAATAATCATCGGAGTCTAATAAATCATGTTCTCGATTATCTTGGTTATGTAAAACTATCTGTAATGTTTTCAATCTTTGTTCAAAAACTTCGGGCATAGATACCCCTTTATTTCCCTCATAAGCATAACTACTCCAGTTCAAATAAGCCCTTGCTAAATCAGCATCATTTTCCCAATTTTGCGACTCAATTAAACCTTGTAAACCAGCACCATAAGCACCGGGTTTTGAGCCAAATAAACGATAACTTGCCCTCTGTTTTGCCTCATTTTCTTCTAAACCTTTATCTAACCAATATTTAGTCTCTTTTTCTACTTGTAAAGCAAGGGGATTTTGCTCTTTTTCTTCGGTCAGGGTTGACAAATGTACGATCGCTTTATATAATAATTCCAGTATTGTGGGAAATCCGTCACGAAAAAAACCCGAAACTCTCACAGTTACATCTATGCGAGGTCTCCCTAACACAGATAGGGGTATAATTTCATAGTCAACCACCCTACGACTAACCCCATCCCAAACGGGTTTGATGCCCATGAGTGCCATAATTTGAGCGATGTCATCCCCTCCCGTGCGCATGGTGGAAGTACCCCAGACAGAAATCGCCAAGGTTTTGGGATATTCACCGTTTTCTTGGGTATAACGATCGATTACCGCCTCCGCAGCTTTTCTTCCTACATCCCAAGCGGTTTCACTGGGAATTGCTCTTATATCCACTGAATAAAAGTTACGCCCTGTGGGTAAAACATCCGCCCTGCCTCGACTTGGTGCGCCTGATGAGCCACTAGGAATAAATTTGCCTTCTAATCCTCTCATTAAATTGATGATTTCTCGATCGCTTTTTAGGAGGTTGGGTAATAAATTATTGGCTATCCAATTAAGAGATTTTTCAGTGTTTTTTCCTAAGCTAATTTCTTGATAATTTTCTCCTGCTATTAGTTTTTCTACTAGATTATTTGCTAAGGTTTCTAAGTAATCTTGATCTCCCCTAGCCCCCCTTAATAAGGGGGGAATAGTTGAGGAATCAGTCTCGTTTAATAAGGGGGGAATAGTTGAGGAATTAGTTTCGTTTAATAAGGGGGGAATAGTTGAGGAATTAGTTTCGTTTAATAAGGGGGAAATAGTTGAGGAATTAGTCTCGTTTAATAAGGGGATAATTTCAGAGGAAAAAGTCCCCCTTACTAAGGGGGATTTAGGGGGATCATTTTTTAAGGGAGATTTTATCGAATCTAAATCTTCTTGAATTGCGTCAATTAATCCTAAGTTATTATAACTGCTAAATCGTGCGATCGAAATAATTAAATCTCGTAATTGTCTTCCTTGAGGGCATTGTCCAAAAATATGTAAACCGTCTCTAATTTGAGCGTCTTTTAATTCACATAAATAACTGTCAGCAGTGGTTAAAAATTGCGAAAACGTATCTTGATTTACTTCTTTAATGGCTAAATCTTCATTGAGGTTAGTCGTTTTTGTTAAGTTTAAGATTCGATCGAATATAATTTTTAGACGACTAGGATTAAGACTTTGTGCCTGATAATATTCATCAATTAAAGCCTCTAATTCTAATAAATCACCGTATAATTCAGCACGAGTTAAAGGAGGAGTTAAATGATCAATTATTACCGCATTTGCCCGGCGTTTTGCCTGTGAACCTTCCCCCGGATCATTTACAATAAAAGGATAAAAATTAGGTAACGTATCTAAAGTAATTTCAGGGTAACAATTTTCAGATAAAACCAAACTTTTTCCCGGCAACCATTCTAAATTACCGTGTTTTCCCACATGAATAATGGCATCAGCTTTAAAAATTTCCCTCACCCAATAATAGAAAGCTAAATAATGATGAGTTGGCTCTAAATCTGGGGCATGATAGTTTAAACTAGGATCAAAATCGTAACCTCTTGAGGGTTGAATACCAATAAAAATATTATCTAATTGTATTCCCGAAATGGGGATTATTTTTTTCGATATAAGGGTATCTGGATACGAATGATAATCATTCGCATACGAGGTTATATTTTTCCATCGAGTATTGATTTGTTGTTGGGTTTCTAAGGGTAAGGTTGCAAAATAAGTCTCATATTCTTCTAGGGATAAATATTGATTAATTTTTCTTTGGGATTGCATTTCTAAATCATTAGTTACCCCTTCAATTAACTTAAATATTAACTCGTCACCGTTGGCTGGAATATCTTTAATTTGATAACCTTTTTCTTGTAAAGCCTTCAATATATTAATACAACTTGCAGGAGTATCTAAACCAACGCCGTTAGCAATTCTTCCGTCTTTATTAGGATAGTTAGCTAAAATTAAGGCTACTTTTTTTTCTGAGTTACTAACTTTACTTAAATTAACCCATTTTTTTGCCAATTTTGCTATATAATTAACTCGATCGAGCAAAGGTTCATAAATTACTATATCGGTTTCTAATTGGGGATGCCAAGTCGCTACAGATTTAAACGAAATTGCCCTTGTGATAATCCTTCCATCGACTTCGGGAAGGGCAACATTCATGGCAACATCTCTCGGAGATAAACCTTGAAAATTATCCGCCCAATATTCTTTTGTACTGCCACTGAGGATGACTTGCAAAACGGGAATATCTAAAGTTTGCCAAATTTTAGCGTTAGTTTCATTGCCAATTTTTGCCACAGAAAAGCTAGTGGTATTGAGTATTAATTTGACTTGATGATGTTGTAATAATTTAATTAATTCTGCTTGAGTATCTGTTTCTTGAAGGGAGGATACATAAATAGCAATACTGCTTAAATTTTCTTGGTTTAATGCTGTGGATAAAGCATCAATAGGTTTAAGATTTCCCGAGAGAAAGTGCGATCGATAAAATATAATAGCTGTATCAATTTGTTGCTTATTTTCTTCTAATTTATTGTGTTGAGAGAAAGCTATTTTTTCTTGGGAAGATTTAGTGTTATCTTGAGGGGAATTGGTGAGAGATTCAATATTTCTCCCCCTCGTCTCATGGGAGAGGGGGTTGGGGGGTGAGGGTTGATAGATACCTAAACGATCGATCGATCGAGGTGAATTAGGTTTAAAATTAGTATGGAAAAAACTATCACTAAGATACTTAAATGCGTTGACAAAATTTTCAACCCCCCCCTCGATTAAGTATTGCCAAAAATGATTAACGATGGATAAGGAAACGTTAGAATGACTAATTAATTCTACATCAGGTCGATCGTCACCGGGTAAAATCAGTAAATGGGCGTTAGTTTGGCTAACTATGTCTTTGCACACTTCTAAGCCATAACTCCAATAACTTCTTCCCCCCAAAAGGCGCAAAATAATGACTTGGGCTTGTGATAAAATCTCCTCTCCATAGGTATCAATGGTTAATTCCTGCTGTAACTGCAATAAATTAACGACTCGAATTTGAGGGAAATCCGCCGGTAGAGAGTCTAAACTGGAGGCTATCGTCTGAATATCTGTATCGGCACTGGTGAGGAAGATAATGGGTGCAGGATTTTGTTGAATAATAATCACTCCTTCGGTGTCGGGATTCCATCCCCCGGGAGTAGCTGGGATTCGGTGCATTTTGAGAATTAATAAATTAAATATGTTCTTTTGCTACTATATCGATTATTTGATTATTAGACATATCTAATTTTATTATAGAATTATTAAAATAACTTACATCTTTGTTGCCTCTTGCCTTTTGCCTTTTGCCTTTCATAAAGTAAACATACAATTAATTTTGCCTACTCACTTAACAGTTTGATTTAACCTAATACCTAACACCTTTCTTCATCAAAATGCTATGAGGAAACGCCTAATTAAGATTATGAATAGAGAATTTATCAGTCAATTTGTCGAAATAAAATCTCCTTGGTTAACGCTAATCGGAGAGAAAATAAAAAATTCTCAAGGGCAAATTTTGGACTATTGGAGAGTTGAAAAAGATGATTCTCTGATTATTATTATTGAGCATAAAAATCAATTAATTTTTCCTCAGTTAATTTTTCGTGAAGGTATTAAAAAAGTTACCCTTGATTTTGCGGGAGGTAGAGTTAATTCCAGTGAAACTTTAGAAAATAATGCTTTATGGATTTTAAAAAAAGAGTTAAATATTTCATCACAAAACATTAAAACTCTCATTCCCATTAATCGTGAGGGATGGATAATTAACAGTTCATTTAGTAATCAGTTACTATGGGGTTTCTATGGTTTGATTGATGATGATGTGAGTCTCGATCGAAATTTTATTGGTGCTACTTATAATCTTACGAAGGAAGATTTATCTAATTTACTAAATAATTTAACCTGTCTTCAGTGTCGATCGTTACTATTAGAGAGTATTTGTCAAGGAATTGTTGCGACTTCTTAAAGAAACGGTATAGAATTTAACTGAAAGATTTATTTTTTTTCTCTATAGCATTTTCAATTTACTAGGTCACACAATCAAAATTTTATGACTACTTACACCCTCCCAACAATTTCCCCCTATTATTACACCCTTGACTTTATTAAAGACGAAATCAGAGCCTTACTAGAAAGGGGTAGCATCAGCCGTCATCAGCCTATTTATAGCTTGGCTAACTATATTCCCCCCAGAGAATGGTTATCCGTGGAAAAACAACTAGAAGAAAAAGATTTTTTATTGCGCGATCGTATCGGTGATTTGTTAGGCTCAGAACATTGGGATAATGATTAATAAAATAGGGGCTAATTATTAGCCCCTGACAAACTCATGATTCAAAGAAATACTCTATTGGGATAAGTTGCGTGTATTAATTTCACCCCCTTGTTAACTTTCCCATTCATTTTAATTACAAATAATTATCGAATTACTATT
Organism: Geminocystis herdmanii PCC 6308; assembly: GCF_000332235.1. Lineage (NCBI taxonomy): Bacteria > Bacillati > Cyanobacteriota > Cyanophyceae > Chroococcales > Geminocystaceae > Geminocystis > Geminocystis herdmanii. The sequence goes on from NZ_CM001775.1 coordinate 3,966,496, forward strand.
TAACGAAAGCGTTTTTTGCGACGAGCAACGGCTTTGCGTTTTTTCTTTTCGATGGGGGTTTCAAAGTGACGCAGACGTTTAATATCTGCAAAGATACCTGCTTTGGAAACTTGTCTTTTAAAACGACGTAAAGCTGATTCTATATTTTCATTTTGTCCCACAACCACTTGGGTCATGTAATATCCTCCTTGCTATTTTACGATTTTTTTACTAACCTATCATTATATCTTACCTTGATCAGAATAACACCCTGATCAGTTTTTTGTTTTAATACTTAAACAAAACGAAGAAAGAAATTAGAGCAAATTCGTAGGAACTGAGGTGATATTAGGTTCTAATTTTTATATAGTACAGAAAAAAATGCTTGGGTGGGCATTGCCCACCTTAGTTTTATTGATATTTTAACCAATGATAAAGTCAGTATTTAACAATGCTGACGTAACACCACTATCAAAGATAAAGCCTTCACCTCCAATGGTCGTACCATTACTATTATAGAAAACAGTACCAGTTCCTTGACTATGGACAATACGAGCAGTGCTACCTTTTGCTAAATCATCCGTAGCAACCGATGCAAATTGACTAATTGCTAAAACATCACCAATATTACCTGTTAGACCAAATGTAATTCTGCCTAGAACAAATTTATCTCCTTGATTCCGATTAAAATCAATGATAGTGTCATTGCCAATATCAGGAGAGGAAAAAGCAGAATTAGTAACATATTGGAATCGATCGGCACCAGCTCCTCCTGTTAAGGTGTCATTACCAGCACCACCAATTAAAGTATCATTCCCTTCATTACCGATAAGAAAATCATTTCCAGCCGCCCCAGAAAGAATATTATTACCACTATTCCCAGTAATACGATTACCACCGCTAGGATTAGTGTCATTATTACCAGTACCATTAATGTTAGCTGAACCCGTTAACTGGAGATTTTCGACATTTGTACCAAGGGTATAGGTAATGGAAGAAAGAACTAAATCTGTACCTTGATTAGCCAATTCCGTAATTACAACACCAGTATTGTTAATGATATAAGTATCGTTACCGTTACCTCCCACAAGGGTATCTCTGCCTCCTAAACCATCGAGAAAATCATTACCATCTAAACCGATGAGGTTATTAGCTAAACTATTACCAATTAAACGGTTATTAAGACTATTACCAGTACCTTTGACGGCTGAACCGATGAGGGTTAAATTTTCGACGTTACCATCTAAAGTATCATTATTGACGGAGATAAAAGCGGTATCAATACCACCGTTTAAAGTATCTACCTCAATAATAACATCGCCTAGACTGTTAATGTAGTAATAATCATGACCCAGTCCACCAATCATGGTATCATTGCCTAAACCACCATCAATCACGTTAGAGCCGAAAGTAAGGTTAGAGCCTGAATTACCAGTAATTACGTTATTTAAAGCGTTTCCAGTACCATTGATGTTGGCTGTACCAAGAAGAGTCAGATTTTCGACATTATCGGTCAAGGTATAAGTAATAAAAGTTGTAACTAAATCAGTTCCCTGAGTAACTCCTTCAATGACAACATCTCCAATATTGTCAACAACATAAACATCATTGCCTTCATGACCATATAAGGTATCAATTCCAATACCACCATCGAGAGTGTCATTACCGATTTGCCCTAAGAGAACATCATTACCAGTTCCACCAAGAAGAATATCATCACCTCCCTGACCATCAAGAGTATTATTTCCGCTATTACCAGTAATAATATTATTTACCGTATTTCCTGTGCCATTAATGTTGGTAGTGCCTAATAGGGTTAAATTTTCAAAATTAACTTTCAGTGTATTAGAAACTGTCGATTGGACGGTATCAATACCTTGATTAGCCGCTTCTGTCAAGGTTTCAAGCACACTATCAGTGACATAGAGATCATCTCCGGCACCGCCGATTAAGGTATCTTTCCCATTACCTCCCACGAGAGTATCATTCCCCGCATCACCGACTAAACTATCATTACCATTACCACCAAGGAGGCTATCGTTACCATTACCACCAAGGAGAGTATCATTCCCCTCACCCGTATTAAGAGTATCATTCCCATCTCCCGCCGTCAAAGTATCATTACCGATATTAGTGGTAATAATATTATTAGAGGCGTTGCCTGTGAGGTTAAGGTTAATAGTACTTAAAAAGACGAAATTTTCAATATTTGTCGGTAATGTATAGCTTCTGGTTAATTCTGTGCCAGTATAAGAGGCTTCAATGGTGTCAATTTCTGTTACGGAGGAAGAACTTTCTGTAATTTGGTCATTTTCTCCCAGATTAATGCGATATAAGTCTCCACCGGTTCCACCAATCAGAACATCTTGCCCTTCTCCACCATCGAGGGTATCACTACCGGCACCTCCATCAAGAGTATCACTACCTTCATTACCTAATAAAATATTAGACATACTATTACCTTGTGCTTTCGATGCTAGTCCGGCCAAGGTAATATGGTTGACAAAACGATTATCACCGGCATCACCTATTGTATAAGGTACTACAGTATTATAGCTAACGATTACGAGATCTCCACCTGAGTCGGCAAGATCTTCTCGAATTCGATCATCAGCACTATCTACAAAATAAGTATCATCCCCTCGTCCACCAATTAAAATATCAGTACCTCCGTTTCCGTCAAGGAAATTTCTCCCATCATTACCGATAATTTCATTCGCTAATGCGTTACCAGTACCAGAAAAATCCCCATTACCCGATAATCGTAGGTTTTCTAAATTAGCACCTAAAATATAGTCAGAATTAGTGATGACAGTATCAGTACCCCCCGTAGCAGTTTCCAAAATTAAATCTACCATATCCCCCGTGTTATCGAGGATATAAGTATCATTTCCCGCACCACCTTTGAGAGTATCAACTCCTCCGTTACCATCGAGGGTATCGTTACCTGCACCGCCATCGAGGACGTTATTACGGTTATTTCCTGTGAGATAATTATCTCCAGTATTTCCTGTGGCATTAATAGCTAATAAACCCGTAAGGGTAATATTTTCTAAATTAGCTTGATTGGCGATGGTATAACTTCCGTAGGCGACGCTGACAGTATCAATACCTTGATTAGCACCTTCTACAATAATATCAGAGGCACTGTCAATAATATAGGTATCGTTACCTGGACCACCAACTAAAGAATCGACACCACTACCACCATCAAGGGTATCATCGCCAAATCCTCCTATCAGGGTATCAGCACCTCCAGCACCGACTAAATTATCATTTCCATCTTGTCCATCGAGGCGATTATTGGCACTGTTTCCTTGAATTAAGTTGCCATATTCATTCCCAACTCCACTGACAGCAGTGCCTGTTAAGGTCAAATTTTCAATATTACTACCTAGACCAAGTACCCTTAGATCATAGTTAGTAGAAATTTGAATAGTGTCAATGCCTCCACCATCGGTTTCGCCAATAATTACATCCGAGGCATCAATGACATAAGTATCATTGCCACCACCACCGTTTAGGGTATCAACTCCTGCACCACCGATCAGAACATCATCTCCCGCACCACCAAAGAGACTATCATTTCCTGCTCCACCGTTAAGAGTATCGTTACCAGAGCCACCATCTAAGGTATTATTGCCACTATTACCAATGATGATATTGGCATTGGCGTTGCCTGTACCGTTTATATTAGCTGTTCCTGTTAAAGTCAAAGACTCCACATTTGCTGATAAAGTAGTGGTTACGTCAGCCCTTAAAACATCTGTAATTGTACCGAAAGTTGTAGCTAATAATGTCTGAGTGGCTAGATTATTTGTATCAAAAACGTTGACAAAAAAAGTTTCGTCAGCTTCTATAAAGCTATCGTTAGTTATGTTAATAGAGATGGTTTTTACTCTTTCTCCCACAGCAAAGACTAGGGGGCTATTATTTACTGCGGTAAAATCTAAACCGGCAATAGCGGTATTGTTAAAGGTGCTGACATAATAGGTTCTATTTGCCTGTAATGGATCAGATGCTGGTTCGGAAAGCTCGATGGTGAAGGTTAAGGTGGTGTTGAGTCCTTCAACGGCAATGCCGTTACTGAAAATATTTACGTCTATCATAATAAACTTTAATGTTATACATATCAAATATTATAACATGGAATCAATAATAATGTATCCGAATAAATACTTAATTGATGTTAATCATAATAAACTGACTTAAATGTGATAAAAGGTCTTTGAGGTAAAACAACAAGGCTGTTTTTTTGATAAGATTATGGGGTAAGTATGAAATACGGGGACACAAAATATTATGGCGAAAACCAGAACTGTTTATATCTGTAATGCCTGTGGTGCAGAATCTTCTCAGTGGTTTGGTAAATGTCCTAGTTGCGGTGTTTACGGTACTTTAGAAGAACAAATTTCTAATAATACCAATAATGGTAATTTTAGTCGTGCTGGTTGGCAATCTCAAAGTCGTACTCAAAACAAAAAAGAAAGCCCCGCACAACCTCGAATCTCTGTGAAATTTTCAGATATTACAGAAGAGGAACAACCCCGTATGGACTCAGGTTATCATGAATTGGATCGAGTTTTGGGAGGGGGAATTGTACCCGGTTCATTGATCTTGATTGGGGGTGATCCGGGTATTGGTAAGTCAACTTTGTTGTTACAAACGGCGAATCAATTATCGATTCGGTTTCCTCGTATTTTATATGTGTCGGCGGAGGAGTCAGGGCAACAAATCAAATTACGAGCTTCTCGGTTAAGGGTTGGCTTGTCAGGGGATGACTCAGATTCAAGTAATGGGCAGGAAAAAACTCCACTTCTTGAACCGAATTTATATATTTTGCCTGAAACGGATTTAGAGGAAATTTTGCGAGAATTGGAATCTCTCAAGCCTCAAGTGGCAATTATTGATAGTATTCAAACTTTACATTTTTCGACTATTAATTCTGCTCCCGGTTCGGTGTCTCAGGTAAGAGAATGTACTTCGGCTTTGATGCAGGTGGCAAAACGAGAAAATATTAGTCTGTTTATTGTTGGTCATGTTACTAAAGAAGGGGCGATCGCAGGGCCTAGGGTATTAGAGCATTTGGTAGATACTGTGTTATATTTTGAGGGCGATCGATATGCGTCTCATCGTTTGTTACGATCGGTCAAAAATCGTTTTGGTGCTACCCATGAAATCGGTATCTTTGAAATGGTAGATCATGGTTTAGATGAAGTAACTAACCCTTCAGAATTGTTTTTGAGTAATCGAGAGGAACAAGCACCGGGTACAGCTACGATCGTCTCCTGTGAGGGTACTCGATGCCTTGTGGTAGAGTTACAAGCCTTAGTTAGCCCCACTAGCTACACTTCTCCTCGTCGATCGACGACAGGAGTGGATTATAATAGGTTGCAACAAATTTTGGCAGTATTAGAAAAAAGGGTAGGTATTCCTCTGTCGAAATTAGATGCTTATGTGGCTTCTGTGGGAGGATTGGCGGTGGAAGAACCAGCGGCAGATTTGGGTATGGCGATCGCCATTGTAGCTAGTTTTCGAGATCGTGTAGTCGATCCTCGTACGGTGTTAATCGGAGAAATCGGTTTAGGAGGACAAGTGCGCTTAGTGTCCCAAATGGAATTAAGATTAAAAGAGGCGGCTAAATTGGGCTTTACTCGCGCGATCGTGCCTAAAGGGCAAACATATCCTACTGATTTAGGATTGGAAATTATCGCTGTCAATAAAGTTATTCAAGCTATTGTGGTGGCTATTCCTAGTACTCAAAATGAAGATGAGGAAGATTCTGAAGAAAATTAGGCTTTAATTTTTCTCACGCAAAGACGCTAAGATATTTACTGTTAAAATTTATGAAAATATTGGTCACTATTCCTCATTTTTTTAAGCAACAAAAAAATGCTATTCACGGCTCTCAAAAAAATCCTCAACCTAGAATACAAGCCTTAACTAATTCTATTTTATCTTTACAACAATTATTCGGCAAACCGCCGTTAATGATCAAAGTGGGTGAAAGAATTACTATCCCTGCTAATACTATACAATCTACCTCGATCGATATTGTTATTTGCACCACAGGAGAGGATCATTTAATTCCTTATTTACCTTTACCTCAAGGTTTATTTATACATAATAAAACTAATGCTGAACCTCTTTTGTTAGGTTTTGAATGTCATAAAATTTTAAAAGACAATTTCGGTAAATATGATTATTATTGTTTTTTAGAAGATGATTTAATTATTCGAGATGCTAACTTTTTTACTAAACTAAATTGGTTTAATCAGGTAACAGATTTTCAAAAAGTATTGTTTCCGAATCGTTACGAATTAGGCTTGAATGAATATACGGGAAAATGTTATGTTGACGGGGATTTATTGCCTAGGGTGACAGCACCTTTTCAAAATGTTAATGATGAGCCAGAATTGAAAGGACAAATTATGAATATTCCTGTAGTTTTTAGACGGGCTTTAAATCCTCATTCTGGATGTTTTTTTCTTACTCATGAACAAATGAAATATTGGACAGAAAAAGACTATTTTTTAGATAAAAATACGAACTTTATTAGCCCTTTAGAAAGTGCCGCTACTTTAGGTATCATGAAAACATTTAAAATTTATAAACCTGCTCCTGAATCAGCTAATTTTTTGGAAATTAATCATCTTGGTAATGCTTTTTTCTGTCTTTTAGGTTCAGTCGTAAAAGTGCCTAAGAATTAAGAATTAAGAATTAAGAATTAAATTTTTATAAATTAATGATTTTTCTATTGCCTACAAATAATTTATTTTACTCAAAGTAAAATAGCCAAAATTACTGAGTTTTAAGGTAGTTTAAAAACTCTATTAATTCGTGATCTGATAGTAAATGACGGGATTTTTTACCATAGGTTTCTAAGAGATATTTCTTACCTTGCTCTTGTGTCCATTCTAATCTTTTCATTTCAATACTTGTTTGATCAATAATTTGACTAAAATCTAACGTTTCACTATATTCTAAGGGTAATGTGGGTTCGAGAATCTGCTCGATCGAACTTTCATCATCATTCACATTAGAAAATTGAATTAAATTGTCACTGGTATCCGTATTTTCTTCATTATATTTACTTTCAAACAAGGGAATATCCTCTATCTCTAAAGATAAACTATCATCTACCTCCGTATTGTCTGTTAATAAAGTACTAATTTCGGGCGGATTTTCTTTGATGTCGTTGCGATCGTATTCTTCCCATAAATCTTCATTTTCTTCTATGATTTCCGCTTCTTTCGGTAAGGGTAATTCTTGAATTATGGGGGGAGGGGTTGGTTGTGGTTTTGGAATTTCAGGTTTTGTTTTTACTATGACAGGCTCTTTTTTCGCAATTTTTGGGACTATTATTTCTTTTATGGGGTTTATATCCTCATCAGTTTGATTTTTAGTCCAATTTACCAGTTCGATCGCTCTCTTTCTGGCGTTATCTTCGGCTTTCTCCACTGTATCGGCGGCGGCTAATGCTGAACCTAAAACAACTTCTTCTTGAATTACTGTTACTTTTACGATATATTTACCATGATCGATCGTCACGAATTCACTAATTAAGGCTAAGGGTTTTATCATCATAATCTTGATCAAATGACACGGAAAAATTTTATGTTGATACAATTATACTAGAAAATGACCAATTAATGTTTGTCATCCGTCTTCTTGTCTTCAGAGTCTAACTTTTAAGCTGCCACTAATACTTCTTTTTCGAGACTAAAATATTCGTTTAATTGTGCCTCAATTTGTTGTTTCACAATTTCTCGATATTCTAAAAAGTGTTCGTTATGGGCGCACATAGTTAAATAATGTTCCCATACTTCGGGATTTTGCTTGATAATACTAAATAAATGATGCCAGAATTTCCAACGGGTATCTCGTTTAATGCCTTGTCGCCAAATTACGATGGCTAATGCCTTCAAATCTACTAAAGTGGGTAATTTTGGAGCAGGTTTTGCCGTTGGTTTACCTAATTTGAGAAAACAATGATAAACTCGATCGAGATAGGCATGAGGATCATATAAACGCCAAAAAGCATCCACATATTCTTGAGCAATATCTTCAATGGGGCGAGTTGGGGTAAAATTCATCAGGGTAGTTTGATTGATATTACCATCTCTACCTTGGCGCAAACGTCCTTCTTTTTCTAAACGATGCCATAACGCTGTATTGGGCAAGGCTTGTAACATAGCAAAAGTTGTGGTAGGGATTCCTATTTGTTCCGCAAAACGAACAATGCGATCGCCAGCTCCTTTTTTCTCCCCGTCAAAACCGATGATAAAACCCGCCATAGGGCGCAATCCGATACGAATAATTTTATCCACAGCATCCGCTAAAGAGCTACGGGTATTTTGAAACTTCTTAGTAAGCTGTAAGCTATCTTCATCAGGAGTTTCAATGCCTAAGAATACCGCATCAAAATAACAATCTACCATCAACTGCATTAATTCTTCATCGTCTGCTAAGTCAACGGATGCCTCCGTGTTGAAACGGAAGGGATATTGATGTTTTTCCTGCCAAATTTTTAATTCTTTGAGCAATAATTTAACGTTGCGTTTATTGCCGATAAAGTTATCATCTACCATAAAAACTCCCCTGCGCCAACCCAACTCATAGAGATAATCTAACTCTTGTAAAAGTTGTTCAGGAGTTTTTGTTCTTGGTTTTCGTCCATAAAGTACAATAATATCGCAAAATTCGCATTGAAAAGGACATCCCCTCGAAAATTGTACCGACATGGAATCATAAGCATCTAACTCTAATAACTCATAGCGAGGGATAGGGGTAGAAGTTACCGCAGGTTTTTCGGTGGTGCGAAAAGTGCCTTGGGTTTCCCCTTTTTCGATAGCTTCCACAAACATGGGCAGGGTGATTTCTCCTTCATCTAAGACTAAAAAGTCCACGCCACTTTCTTCTAATTCATGGGGTACGGAAGTAGCGTAAGGACCTCCTACGGCAACGGATTTGCCTCGCCGTTTTGCTTCTTTTATCTGCTCGATTAAGTCGTATTTTTGCACAATCATAGCGGAAAAAATGACTATATCTGCCCATTGCCATTCTTCTTCGGTGACGGCACGAATATTTCGATCGACCAGTTTAAATTCCCATGTTTGGGGTAAAATCGAAGCGACGGTAATTAACCCTAAAGGTGGTAATAATACTTTTCGATCGACCAACTCAAGGATTTTATCATAAGACCAAAAAGTAGGGGGAAAAATGGGATAAATTAATAAAGCACGCATATATATATAAGGTCGTTTTTGTAGAAAAGTTTAATGATTATCATCAACTGTAACCTAAATTTTTGTAAAATTAACTAATTAGTGTCGAATAATCACCCTTGCCACAAAATCAATTAATTTCTTCAAATTACTTTTGCGTCTTATCATTCAAAATATGTTGTTCGACAAAGTTCGTATAAACATTTCCTGCCAAAAATTCAGGATTCTCTAAAATTTTACGATGAAAATTAATAGTTGTCGGAACTCCAGTTATAGCACATTCTCTTAACGCCCTTTTCATGCGTTTGATAGCAGTATCTCGATCTTTACCCCAAACGATCAATTTACCGATAAGAGAGTCATAATAGGGAGGAATAACGTAGTCTGGATAAACAAAGGAGTCCATTCTAACACCCGGTCCTCCGGGGGGTAAATAAGCAATAATTTTGCCCGGATTTGGTCGAAAATCATGATCTGGGTCTTCTGCATTTATTCTACACTCGATCGCATGACCTCTAAACTCAATATCCTGTTGACGGAAAGATAATTTTTCCCCTTGGGCGATCGCAATTTGTTCTCTGATTAAATCTAACCCTGTAATCATTTCTGTTACAGGATGTTCAACTTGGATACGGGTATTCATCTCCATGAAATAGTAATTACCATACTTATCCAACAAAAATTCTACAGTCCCAGCACCTACATAATTAATGGATTTAGCGGCTTTAACGGCGGCTTGTCCCATTTTTTGACGAATTTTGGGATTTAAAGCGGGAGAGGGAGCTTCTTCTAATAATTTTTGATGTCTTCTTTGAATAGAGCAGTCTCTTTCTCCCAAATGAACTACATTACCGTAACTATCTGCTAAAATTTGAAACTCGATATGACGGGGTAACTCAATAAATTTTTCGATATAGACTCCAGCATTGCCAAAAGCGGCTTCTGCTTCTCCTTGCGCTGCTGCTAATAAGCGACTTAAATCACATTCTTGTTTAACTAATCGCATCCCTCTACCGCCCCCTCCTGCGGTGGCTTTGATAATTACGGGATAGCCTATTTCGGCGGCGACTCTAGCGGCTTCCTGTTCATCAGTAATCAAACCTTTACTACCGGGGATGGTGGGGACTCCTGCATTTTGCATGGTTTTTTTTGCGGTGGATTTATCCCCCATAGCAATAATAGCTTCGGGACTAGGTCCGATAAAATGTAGTTGATGATCTGCACAAATTTGGGCAAAACGAGCATTTTCGGCTAAAAATCCATAACCCGGATGGATGGCTTCTGCACCTCTAGTTAGGGCGGCAGAAATAATATTAGGTATGTTTAAATAACTTTTATTGCTTGGCGGAGGTCCTATACAGACGCTTTCATCGGCTAGTTTGACATGAAGGGCGTTACGATCGATCGTTGAGTGAACAGCAACAGTAGCAATACCCATTTCTTCGCAACTGTGAATGATGCGTAGGGCGATTTCTCCTCGATTAGCAATTAAAATCTTAGCAAAGGACATTTTAAAACATAAAATCTAATATCTTTCGTATCATATTTGGTTTTGGCACTTATGGCAATTAGGGAATGGAGAATTGAGAATGGAGAATGGAGAATGGAGAATGGAGAATTGAGAATTGAGAATGGAGAATTGAGAATGGAGAATTGAGAATGGAGAATTGAGAATGGAGAATTGAGAATGGAGAATTGAGAATGGAGAATTGAGAATGGAGAATTGAAAACTCGTCAATTTTTCTTCTAGTTCATCTGTCCACCTGTCTCTTAACCTATAACCTCATTATCAGCAACTCCTAGTCAAAAAAAAACCCCCATAAGGGAAGGGGATTTTCGGAATTTCTAAGATTCTATGAATGAATTTATACAGCTACGGCTTTTTTGATAGTTGCACTTAATTCACCTTTAGCATATTTAGCCGCAAAATCATCGAGACTTACTTGTTTGATTTTACTTGCATTTCCAGCAGTCCAGAATTGTTGATAACGCTCTAAACAAACTTGTTTCATGTATTTGATAGAGGGTTTCAAGAAGTGACGAGGATCGAAGTTAGAAGGGTCTTTCATTGCCGCTTCACGGATAGCTGCTGTAATAGCTAAACGGTTGTCAGTGTCGATATTTACTTTACGAACACCGCTCTTGATTCCTTTTTGGATTTCTTCTACAGGTACGCCATAGGTTTCGGGAATATTTCCTCCATATTGGTTGATCATGTCTAACCATTCTTGAGGTACAGACGAAGAGCCGTGCATTACCAAGTGAGTATTAGGTAATTTAGCGTGGATTTCTTCAATACGGCTAATGGCAAGGATTTCACCAGTAGGTTTACGGGTAAATTTGTAAGCTCCATGGCTGGTTCCGATGGCAACTGCTAAAGCGTCAACTTGAGTACGTTCTACAAATTCAACGGCTTCATCAGGATCAGTTAAAAGCTGAGAATGATCTAATTTACCTTCAAAACCGTGGCCGTCTTCCGCTTCACCCATACCAGTTTCAAGAGAACCTAAACAGCCTAATTCACCTTCAACACTCGCACCTACGGAGTGAGCAACTTTAACTACTTCAGCAGTAACGTTAACGTTATATTCAAAAGTAGCAGGAGTTTTCGCATCAGTTTGTAATGAGCCATCCATCATAACGCTAGTAAAACCGTTACGGATAGCAGAATAACAAGTGGCGGGGCTATTACCATGATCTTGGTGCATAGCAATAGGAATATGAGGGTAGGTTTCAGCTGCGGCTAAGATGAGGTGACGAAGGAAGTTTTCTCCAGCATAGGTACGAGCACCACGAGAAGCCTGTAAAATTACGGGGCTATCGGTTTCGTGAGCGGCTTGCATAATGGAGAGAATCTGCTCTAAGTTGTTAACGTTAAACGCAGGAATACCATAACCATTTTCGGCTGCGTGATCTAACAATAGCCTCATGGGAACTAAAGCCATAAATGTCCTCCTTTATCTTTTGTTTATTTATTTTAAAATTTTCTTTGTTAAGAATCTTAACTTATTATGGCTCAATCAGCAATTCGGATTTAAAAATGAAAGTTGAGAGAAATTTTTTTTGTTATTATTAGTCTTTTTTCGATCGATCTCAATTATCCTTATGTACCTATTAGGGAATTATTAAATTTCCTAAGTCATAAATACCTGTTTTATCCGCAGGAATTTCAAAAATGGTCGATCGAACTGGTTCTGTAAACAATTTTAGTTCGTAACGTCCGGGTTTTAATCCCAGTAAAGCAAATTTACCTACTCTATTAGTAAACAGAGTCACAGGAGTCCAATTACTGTCAGATAAAGATGTTACTTGTCCCGCTTGTAGTGCGATCGGCTCCCCTGCACTATTTTGCAATACTCCCCTTAAAAAAACCGTTGCTTCAGTGCCGACAACAATTACAGTACCACTTTTATAACTAGGTAAAAGACTAAAAATTGTTTTGCCCAAATCATAACCCAAAGGCATATTCGGAGCATCCACTCGAATAGTTGTCACCGTATAAGAACTTAAATCAGGTACGATCGCAGAACCAAAAATGCTGGTTTGAGCCACATAACCATATAAATTAGGATTAACTCCCACCAATTGATCAGCAAAATTATCATTACGCGCCACCATCACAAAACTATCATTAACAGGGCGAGTCCAACCAAAACGCCCATCCGCATAAACAAAAGCCGTACCAAAACTAAAACTTGTGCCTTGACGAGATTGATCATAATCGTGATTAAGATTCATCGTACCAAAAAAACCTCGATAATCTAGCCCTAATCTTGCCCCCACATAACTCGGCGAGGGATTATTTCTTAAGCCAATGCTTGTGTTAATACTGTTATAAGGTACAGGACTTCTTTTGTTCCATGTTATTTCACTGATTTGTTCTCTTTGACTATTCAAGTCGTTTCTAAAAGTAAAAGATTGTTGTGATGAGGTTCGTAATAAGTTAAATAAAAATTGCGTTTCTTTTCTGCCTGATTGTTCTTGACGATTATTCATAGTAAGATTTAACTGAAAACCATTACCCAAATTCTGATTAATACCTAATGCGGCACGATAAGCATTCGGTTGATTTAAACTACCTATTTGATAACCTAAATTAAGATTAATACCGAAACCATTAAATAAAGTTTGACCATAATTAAAACCAAAATTCCACGCTACATTATTAGTTGACTCGCTAAAAAGATTTAAAGGATTGCCAATACTCAGATTGCCAAAACGTTGAAAATAAGGACCTAAATATTCTACTTCAAAGCCAAAAGTTGGTAATTTTGCTTGACTGCCTCCTAATGCTAAATATTGATAACGTAATCGAAAAGCATGATCAAAACCTATGGGGTTACTGCTTAACGCCATATCCCAACCAAGATTACCTAAAGAAGTGGCTAAAGTTCCTTCAGTGCCGATAACTTGTTGCACTCCTGCTAGTTGCAGATAACCTCCTAGAGTAAGAGTCGGGGTGATGCCCTGTCGATAGAAACCGCCTACAATTGGTTTACTGCTATCATAACTTCGGGTGCTGTTTTGACTATAGGAAGGAATACCTAAAGCGAAAGCAAATTGTTGTAAACCTACGTCTAATAAATCGGAAGCGAGGGGAAGGGCAAAAGAAAGATTACGAGTTTGTCCTGTATTGTCAGTAATCTGTAAGGTGACATTGTTCAAACCTGTATTAAGGGAGAAATTACGAATATCTTGAGGACCTGCTGGAAGTTGCAAAGTCTGTCGCAGTAAGCCATTGACGTATATTTCTACCCGTGAAGGACGTTCTAAAAAAAACTCAAATTGTCCTGTGGGTAAAGTGGATAAATAAGGTTGTAGGGAAAAATTGCGAATAACTCCAATTCCTGCCATGGGTACAAAACTTTGATAACCTCGTGTTGAACTAAATAAATCCCCCATGATGTAACGAATACCACGCTCTGGATCGTCTTTCACTAGGCGAATATCGGCTCTAGTTAAGGGTGTATCACTTTTTTCGGTAAAGCTACCACTGCCTTCTAAAACCCATCCTTGATAATTAATTGCTCCATCTAATCCTAGGTTAAAAGGTTGTCGCCCTAAATTTGAGCTACTTGTACCATCCCAAGCATAAAATTGATTTCCTCTTAAATTAATAAACGCACTAAGATTACTTGGTCTGAGAGCATTAGCGGCTTCTTTGGGAATACGAGCATTGCCTGATCCATAAACAATGGTTTTACGGAGATTTGGAGGGATTTCTACTCGTAATTCTAACGATCGTTCATTAAAATTAGCATCGATTCCTGTGGATTGTAATGCCGAAAGGGTTAAATTACCACTTTGATCTACTAAACCTTCGAGACGGCTTTGAATATCTGGACGAGCATATTGTGCCATCTTTTTTAAGAAAGTATCTCCTGTAATTTGTAGATTACTACTACCACCTAAAGAAACAAAAATTATAATTTGTCCTTGCTCTAAATCATTAATATAAAAAGGGACGATAACCCGTTGCACTCCTGTTGGCTTAGGACGTTTAAACACTCTCTCAAAAATTTCATCAGTATTTTCGTTTACTGTAGGGGTTTCTGGTTGGGGGGTTATTTCCTGCTCTGTATTTTGAGATATTTCTAGTAAGGATGAGGAGGCAAGGGGAATTGATGAATTTAAAGTAATTAACAGATTCCAATACATAATACGATCGTGCTGATGATAATTAATTGAGAAAATAGTTATAATCTAAACACTTTTATTCTATTTTTGTGAGGATAATGTTTTTAAGTCGTCAGATTTTCTCTATGATGTCATTCTGTTTATGCCTAGGATCATCGGTGATGACACTCCAACCTTTACAGGCTCAAATTATTTACTCTGATCATACGATCGTTTCTTCCCTCACGAAAAGGGCAATTAATCAAACTTCTGATGATAATGCAGAAATTTTATTTGAACAGGGAGTTAATCAAGGGGAAACTGGTAATTATTCCTTAGCAGTGGCATTATTTTCTCAAGTAATCAGTTTAAGTCCTCTTTCTCCTGAAGCCTATTATAATCGTGGTTTGTCTTTTGAACGTTTAGGTAAATCTGATCAGGCGATCGACGACTATAATGAAACTTTACGGTTAGATAATTTATATATTCCAGCCTATATCAATCGAGGAAATCTTTATAGTCAACAAGGTAATCATCAAAAAGCGGTAATGGATTTTACTCGTGCGATCGAAGTTGATCCTAATCGTTATAAGGCTTACTATAACAGAGCCAATAGTTATTTTCAATTAGCCCACTATTCCCAAGCGATCGCAGATTATGATAATGTTTTAATTTTACAACCCGATTATATTGATGCCATTTACAATCGAGGCTTAACTTATTATCAATTAGGTAAATTGGATGAAGCCAGAAAAGATTTATTTCAAGCCGCCCAACAATACCTTAATAAGCGCGATCGGCATAATTATTTAGAAGCATTAGATCGCATCACCGAATTAAACCTGTAGGGGCATATGGTATATGCCCCTCTCTCAATCATGTTATGAGATATGCTCCTCTCTCAATCTCAATCATGTTATGGTATATGCTCCTCTCAATCTCAATCATGTTATGACATATGCCCCTCTCAATCATGTTATGGGGTGCAAACCTTGCGGGGTGCAAACCTTGCGGGGTGCAAACCTTGCGGGGTGCAAACCTTGCGGGGTGCAAACCTTGCGGGGTGCAAACCTTGCACCCCTACGGAAATATATGGGTTTAAAATGGCAAATCAATCAATAATTCTTGGGGATGATTTTTGTTATTTTCAGGATCATCATCCCATTTTTGCGGATTATTGATAATGTATTTCCGAACATTATTTAAATGTTCTTCGCTTCTGATGATTGATTCATAATAATTTTTTTGCCAAACACACACCGTTGTTTCATTACAAATTTGTTTAATCCGTTTCGTCACCGCCGATTTAAACCCCCCAACCAATGACGAAAGCGATCGAGGTTTCCTCCGTAGGGGTGCAAGGTTTGCACCCCGAATATGGTTTACATCCGAAATATTATTTATCTTCTCATGGGTAATCGCCACCAATCCATGAAAATGATTCGGCATAATTATCCATTCATCCAAAACAACTTCTTTTCGTATTTTTTCTGTATTAAGCCATTCTTCCGCAACAATATTACCGATTTGATTCAGAAACATTTTACCATCCCGAATTTCGCCGAATAAATGTTGTTTTTTCGCCGTGCAAATTGTCACAAAATATATGCCCGATTGTGAATAATCGTAATTTGGCAACCGAATCGATCGACGATGATGATAATCGGGATTATATTTCATTATTCTTCATAATTCATAATGATTAATACAAATAAATTTTAATTCTTTATCGATTTATCGGGGTGCAAATTTATCGGGTGCAAACCTTTTATATTGGAATGGGGTGCAAACCTTGCATATTGGAATGGGGTGCAAACCTTGCACCCCTACGTTTTTTAATTTGTTGGGGCATATGGTATATGCCCGATATTGGCTGGTATATGCCCGATATTGGCTGGTATATGCCCGATATTGGCTGGTATATGCCCGATATTGGCTGGTATATGCTCGATATTGGCGTTTATTTTTGGGGTGGAATTTTGACGCATTTTTGGGGCATAACCTTCTGTGGCGTTGGGTTTTAAAGTTAAGGTTTTTGGAGGCGTGGAGGATATATTTTGATCCCTTTTTGGCGGATTTTCTGCCATAACCACCGATGGAGTGAGGGTGATTAATAATAAACACAAAATTTTAAATAAAAGAGAAATTTTCATAAAACACCTCCAATACCCTAGAGGAAGTTCTATGTTTGGGTTTTCTCCCTTTTAGGTAAATTAACGATCGATTTCAAATGTAGCGGTAACTTCTCCTACGGGTAATTCTTGAGGCCAAGGAATGATAAATTGACGTTTGTTACCTGCAAGGATATTTTTCCCCTCAACGCCATTAAGTTGCTCTTTGGTTAGGGTAATAGATTGATTTTGATTATTATTTGAAGTCAGTGTCATTTTTACTCCTCTTAATAATTCATGAGCAGTTCCTTTATTTTCCAGTAAAATAACTAATTGATCTTTACCCTCGTCATTTTTTCGATGACTAACACTTTCTAAAACTACATCAGATTTGATATTTGGTGGGGTAATATAAATCGCCCCTTGATGATTAAATAGTGCTGAAATGTTAACACGAATACCTTGAGATGGTTGTTGTTCAATAGTCTCTGGTTGTTCTTCCTTGTTAACTGGAAGTGGTATTGTCTGTATCGCTCGTCAGTTAGTAGATTGAATTTGTTGTTTTTTTCTTATACCCCTATTATGACCAAAGCCCTTATCAATAACATCGGTTTTAATACTCAACTTTCTTTGAAGACGAAAATTATCTCTATAGATAAATACTGAGTCATTAATACTGACTTTACACAATCTTTATATATTTACTTAGGTATTGCGGAAAAAGTCCATCTATATCTAAGATAATTTGTTCGGGAGGCTTTGAATAACTTTCAATAAATTTATCCACAAAAAAACGTCGTAGTTTTTTTATTTCTTGACAGAAAATTTGGTTTACGTCTTTTTTTCAATTTTCTCATGAATAATTCAGGCTAAAGAGGGATGGGGTATTCTTGCTCCCATTTTGATAAAAAATCTTTTTTGAAGATGTCTATTGATAAAAAAAGTTCGATTTATTGAACGATACTTTGTTAGCTATATAGTTTATTACACGGTGAGTTATTGATTAACAACTAAATTCTTTATTCCTAACACCTCATCTTCACCAATAAAATTTATAATTCACCTAATTTATAATTTTTCGAGGATTTTTTGTTCTAAATCTGTCAATTTTCGCCATTGTCCGGGGGATAATCCTGTTAAAGTTAATTCCAGATGAGAATTTATCCCCATTTTTACCCTAATTAATCTTAACGTAGGATGTCCAACCGATGCCGTCATTCTTCTCACTTGACGATTACGTCCTTCTGTTAACTGTAGTTCAATCCATGCTGTCGGAATTTCTCTGCGATACCGAATCGGCGGATTACGAGGAGGCAATTCTGGTTCATTGATTAGTAAATTTGCTCTAGCTTTTTTCGTTTTTTTACCTTGAATTATCACTCCTTGTTGCAATTGACGCAAGGCTTGAGGAGAGGGGATATTCTCTACTTGACTCCAATAAGTGCGCGGATGAGCAAAACTTGGTTCACAAAGACGATGTTTTACTCTATTATTATCGGTTAATAACAATAAACCTTCACTGTCCAAATCTAATCTACCCACAGAATAAATATTAGGTATCTCAATATAATTTTTTAGAGTTTCTCTTTGATTACTATGAAGACTATCATCAGTAAACTGACATAGAACATTATAAGGCTTATAAAATAAAATATAACTATAACTCATTGTGAATTTTTCAATAAACTTCAAACTTCGATCGAGTCTTAAATATAAATTCAAAATCTAATTTTGTCTAAAAATACTGTCAGTTGAAGGTTGAAGATTCGATCGGATTGTACCATATTTACGATTAAAGAATGATCATTTAGTGGTTTTGTTTCTGCTATAATGTATGTAATTTTGAAAAACTCTAGTATGGCAGTGTATCTCAAATTTATCTAAGTTCGATAAAAACTTTAATTGTTAAACTGTACTTTTTTACCTATTTTTTATGACTACTCCCCACTCAAACAAATCTACTTTAACAAATAAAGACTGGTATGCCATCGCTTGTAAAATTAGAACACAAAATCAAGAATTAAAACAAGAAACCAGTGAGTTAAAAACTTTAATTGAAGAACAAAAAAAACAAATTAAAGTTCAGGTAATTAAGAATCAAGATTTCCAAAAAAAATGTCAAGAATATGAGAAGAAGATACAACAATTAGAAACAGAAATTAATGATAGTCATATCCGTATTGAGGAGCAAAATGAGCAGTATCAAAAACAGAAAATAGTTATGGAAAATTTAACTAAAGAATTGAAAAAAAATCAACAATTAGCTGCTAATTTAGAACGGGATTGTTCTTTACTTCAAGACAACTATAATCAAGGGCAATATCATCTAAAACAAAAAGAAAAAGAGAACAAAGAATTACACATTAGATTGCAAAGACAACAACGCTATAACGCTCAATATAAAACCGCTTTAGATCATTATTTAACTAACTCAGACACTCCAAAAGATGTTAATAGTTTAGGGATAAAATCATGGTCAGATAATAATATATCTTCTCAGAATAATATCATAAATGGTACTTCGGAAACAGTTAATTCTATGGCAGAAATACCAACTTTTTTAAATAAAATAGATGAAGAAATTGCCCAGATTGATCGAGAAGTACTACAGCACGATCAAAATTTAGAAGATAATATAAAATCTCATAATGATTCTCTCAATAATCCTATTTTACCACCCCTAAAAGAAAATATATCCCCTAATCAAGAAATAAGTAAATCTGAGGAAAAAGACAACAAGAAAAAACCTCGCAATAAATCTTTCTTAAAATTACCTAAATTTGGTAAATAAATTCTAAAAATTAATTTAGTGAGAAATCTCAAATAACATTATAAGATAAAGATATTAGATCAATGATATGGAGCAATTATCACCTATGGATGTTAAAATGTTAATAGTAATCCTCACAGGATTATTTATCGTCTCAGCGTTATTTTTCGGTACTAAAAACGGTTATTATGATACAGATGATTATGATGGTAACGGTTCGGCTCACTAAAATTAGTATCTATGATTAAGCGGCAAGAAATATCTTCAATACCGCCAATACCTCTTTCCTGTTATCCCTTCGGTGTGGGTAATTATACGGAAGGGGTTGCCATCTTACTCAACATTGGCAATTATCGCATTTTAATTGATTGTGGTATCGGTGATCTTAATTCTTTATTGGTGAATAATCAACCTCCTGCAGATTGGGTTTTTTGTAGCCATGCCCATCAAGATCATGCTCGTAGCTTATTGTATCTTCGTAAAAAATTTCCCAAGTTACCCATCTACAGTAGTGATGTCACGGCAAAGTTATTGCCTCTAAATTGGTTACAAGAAGAAAATATCAACTCCCTTCCCATTGCTCAAGTTTTGCCTTGGCGATCGACTATTAGTTTACAATCAGACTTAACCGTAGAATTATATCCAGCGGGTCATTTACCCGGAGCGGCTTGTTTTCTGTTTCAATATACTTATGGTGGGCGAGTTTATAAAATTTTTTACACAGGGGATTTTTGTCTCTCCAATTTACAACTGGTGGAGGGTTTATCTTTAGATAGTCTGCGAGGCTTAAATCCCGATGTGCTGATAATTGAAGGTAGTTACGGCACAGCGAGACATCCCCATCGCCGTCAACAGGAAAAGCATTTGATGGCAAGAATCAAAACTGCTTTAAATAGTAAATTTAATGTAATTTTACCAGTACCTACTTTTGGTTTAGGACAAGAAATGTTAAAATTGCTTCGATCGCACCATGAATTTACAGGCATAAACCTAGATATATGGGTAGATGGAGACTTACCCCAAGCCTGTGACTTATACTTAGAACTAATAGACTACTTTCCCCCCAATGTCCAGAATTTTGCCAAACATCAACCCCTATTTTGGGATGACAAAATTAAACCGAGAATGCGCCGAGTCACCGAAGAAATACCTCGTCATGATTTAACCACTTCTTCTAGTATCGTCTTAACCGATAAATTAGAGCATTTAGAAGCCTATTGTGTCAAAAGTCAAGAAAAATGGTTAGTATTAGTACCTGAACAATCAAAAATAAATCATAGCTCTATATTTAAAGAATTTTCTCGTAAGATTAACCCTCAAAATATTATCATCGAAAACTATCTTTTAGCAGAACATAGTGACGGAAGAAACACAACTCAACTTATTCACAATTTACGACCTCAACATATTGTATTCATTCATGGTTCACCCAATTATTTAAGCGACTTAACCAGTTTAGAAGAATTACAAAATCGTTATCAATTACATTCACCTTCCGTAGGAGTAAAGGTAGATTTACCCATTGGAGCGAAGTTTTTACAACCAAAAGTCAACCCTCAAACTAACTATGAAGGGGAGTTAAATGAAACGGGGGCATATATTACTATTACTTTACCAGAACAGATCACTAGAGATGTGCGTTGGCAAAATTTCGGTGATACGGGATTAGTAGAGGCACGTTGGCAAGGAGAAGAATTAGTGTTAAGAGGATTATCTCAACGGGAATTGTTACAACAAAATAACCTCTTGCGCCGTCAAATCAACCCCGAATCTTGCGGTAATTGTCTTTATTATCAAGAAGAATATTGTAATAATAATAACTCTCCCCTTCATCGTTTAAAAGTACCCACTGATGGCTATTGTCCACTTTTTGAGGGAATTATTTAACAATTAACAAACAATTAAGAAAATATCCCCTCTTATTCTTGTCTTCGGAGTCTTCCAAGTCATTCATCATCTATTTTTATTGTTCACTCAGGTGTATATTGGATAACTGTGACTAAAATTTTGCACTTATTTAAAAGACAAAAGCGTTTATATTTTAAAACAAATTAATGCACAATCCTCAAAGAAGTTGCTTATAATTCCTCATTCTTAATTCCTAATTCCTCATTCATTTAATAGCCTTTTTTGAGAGCAAATTCTACTTGTTTAAACTCTTGATTTAAACGGGTTTTTAGTTTATCAGGTAAAGGGCGATTACCATAAGAAGTATAATAACCTGCTAAAGAATTAACGGCGGTTTGCATAGTAGTAAAAGATTTTAAACCACTGTAATTACTATTTTTGCGATAGCGAGAAATATAGTCATTGATTTGTTGTTTTGCTTCTTTTTGAGTGGCTTTTTTGGTTTCCATATCGGTATCATCAGGAAGTGCGATCGCAGTAGTTAATGTTTCTAATACCGTTAAGGTATCATCGGCATATTTACCTGTTAAATTAGCGGAGGCGGTATCTATATAACCGACAAAACTAATGGTAACAACTAAAACTAAAACAAGAATTTTTGATAGTACAGACTTAATCATGTTTATTTATAACTATAATTTTATTAGTTATAGATAATTTTATCAGTATAGGGTGATCAACTTAATCAACTCGATCGAATCCTCATCAATAAAGTAAGTTGTAAGTTATTTTATTAATTTTAAAATTCACAATCTATTTTGCACAAGTACTTACCTACCAATCACCTCCTGCACCTCCTCCGCCACTGTCACCTCCGCCAAAACTTCCACCACCATTGCTACTACTACCACCATCGCTATAGCTATCACTGGCAACATAAACCACCATCGGAATTATTCTTTCTATTTCCTGTACATAATCACAACATTGACAACGAGAATTAATTAATTCAATACCTGTATTATTTGTTGTAGCTTGACGGGTAACTTTAGTAGTTTTAATCATGGTTAACTCATGACAATGAGGGCAATATTGAAAACGAGAATTATTGCTAGTATAAGCACGAATATATAAATTTTGTTGCTGATAATCTGTACTTAAAGGAAATTTCCACCCCTCAAATTCTACACTACCAATTTTTTGGGCTACTTGTTGGGCGGGAGTTAACAAAGAAGTTAAAATCGAGGGCTTAACATATTCCATCGGCGATCGAGATTTACTACAATAATATCTAGGTGCTTTACTATAGTCGAGAGGATTTTTTTGTAAAATAAAATATAAGTAAATATTAGTACTAAATATAGCCATAATTGCTGACAAAAAAGTTAAAAATAAACCTAATAAATTATTCTGTACTAATAAAGGTTTGAGAGAGCTATTATTTAATAATAAAACAAATAAATCGATCGTCAAGTTTTTGACATAAGAAAAGAGATATGATACACGAGGAATTATATTTTCTTTAGTACCTGTGATGATCATTAATAAAATAGCAATACTGAAAATAATGCTTAAACTAATACCCATTATCCACAGGATTTTTATTCCTAACTTTTTTCCCTCATTAATTCTTATGTATTTTTCGGATTCATCAACTAAAATAAATTCCCCCATAATGAAATAAATTAATGAGAGTATAATTAAACTAAGGAAAAAATAGTGAGCAATATGATTAATAATCCCGTAGAAAAATAACCAGTTTATAGCAAAACTTATGGTAAAACTCAAGAGGATAAAAAGACTTTTAGCTCGATAACTACCATTAAAGATTAATAAATTAACTAACTTCAATAATGGAATAATTGTTAACAAAGAAAGGCAAAAACTAGCGAATAATAAAAAGTTATGGATATTTTCTAATACATTAACAGGTTTTGCAAAATAAAATATTGTACCAAGAATAACATTGATAAAGATAAATACGATCGAAAATATTAAAAAACTAATGGGTTTAAGAAATTTAATTTGTTTTGCTTTGTCTTCAATTAACGCCTCAAAATGTTCCATAAAAAAGAATAAAAATATTGCCCAAATAATGATTAATAAATGAAAAGTAATTAGTAAAGATGAATTGGGATACCGAGTAAAATTTTCCAGAAAATTATTGAGATTAAGATAAATTGATGATTGTAATAAGCCTTGAAGAATAAAAAAGTTAACAAGAAAAGAAAATACCAAACAAAAAATAAAATTCATGATGGTAAAAAGCCATGAAGTAGGATATTTTTTATTGCTTTCTAGGTAAATAATTTCTCCCTTTTCAACATAAATTGGGATAGTTAACTTTTTTCTCTCTTTATTAAGTAAAAAACTACTTCCTAATCCTGAAACAAACATTACAATAAGTAAATTATTGTTATTGTAGTCTGCAAGATAACTACTGTCGAATTCATCAGCTAAATTAACCGCTTGAATTAAGGCTTTTGTACCATCTAAAATACCTTTATCAAAATTACCTTTTTTAAATTCAGGGGTAATTTTTTGATTAATAATATTACCCACTTTGGCATCGGGTAAAATGCTTTCGATACCATAACCCGTTTCAATTTCTACCCTTCTATCTTGTATAGATACCAAAAACAAAATACCATTGTCCACACCTTTTTTGCCAATACCCCAATGATTAAATAACTCCGTAGTAAATTGCTTTGGTGTAGGAGAAGGTTGGGTTGTTGTGACTGTCACAATCGCAATTTCAGTCCCATTTTTAGCTTCTAATTCACTTATTTCTCGGTTGAGTTGCTGTTTGGTTTTTTCACTTAAAATATTTGCCATATCGCTTACCCAACCGTTATAATTGTGTTGAGGATTTGGCACTTCTTGAGGTGTTAAAGCATGACTAATTAAAGGAAAAATAAAGATAGATAAACAAAGTAAAATCCCCAAAAAAAACTTTTGATAAGCAATTTTTATTTTCATCATTGTTTCACCGTTCATTATTTTATCTTTAGGGTAAACTGATTTTAGAAAAATAGACAATTATATTAAGTTTTGTAAAAAAATGAGTCAACATCAAGAGCCTAAAATTCCTGACAGTATTGCGAATGAAGTTCTGCAAAAGGCTTCAGAATTATATGCTCAAAGCAATACTCAAGGATATTCTTTAACGGAATTACAAGAAATAGGTGAAAAGGTAGAAATTCCTGCCGAAATTATGTCTGAAGCCTTGAATCAGGTAAGAGAAAAACATCGTCAACTGCAAATTATTAAGGAAAAAAAAGAACAACAATTAAAAATTATTAAACTTAGTAGTTTTATTCTGGGTATATTAATTACTATGGCAACGATTTTTAGTTATAACATCCTTAATAGTCAAAGGGAAGAAGTTAAGGCAAGATGGGCTCAAGTAGAAAATCAATTACAAAGAAAAGCTGATTTAATTCCTACTTTAATTAATTTAACTCAAGCTCAGGCTAATCAAGAAAACCAACTTATTTTATTATTAGAAAATGCTCGTCAAGAATATTTAAAAGCTGATAATTTTCAGGAAAAATTAGTTTCTACTGAAAGGATTAATGAGGCTATTAATCAGTTTAATCAATATGCTTTAAATAATCACAATTTAGCATCTTCTCAGGTTTTTATTAATCTACAATATGAAATTGCTGGAACTGAAAATAGAATCGCAACAGAAAGAATGCGCTACAATCAATCGGTACAAAGATATAATCAAAGTGTTCGATCGTTTCCTTTATCAATTATCGCTAATTTAACTAATTTTCAAGAAGAATCTTTTTTTCAAGCTAACATATAAAGGTAAAAAATTAAACATTTCCAATAATTAAAAATACAATCAATTCTTGTTAATAACTTGTGAATTTAAGTTTATTTTTTAATGATCCTTCTTTGAAAATAATAATTTCTGGAGAAGTCTATTGGGCATCAAATTCAAGTTACATTTGAGTTATAAGTGAATGCTTTTTAAAGTGCAAGATGCTAGTATGATAGGGAATGTCAAGAAAAGTTAAGACTCATTGTTCGTTGTTATTACAATCTTTTTTAATGGAGAAAGTAGGTTCGATCGAACAGTTCTAATATAATAAAAGTTATGATAGAAAGAAATTTACCAAAAATGTAAGTTATGACATCTTCTCTGACTTTAACCCCCGTTACCGAAAACAAACTTGATACTTGTCATGAGATAATATATCCTCAAGGAGAGTTTTGGAGTGACGAACCACCATTGGAAACTTATCAACATTTACAACAAATTATTATCTTACTCAAATCCTTACAATGGTTGTGGCAGGATAAAAACGACTATTTTTGTGCCGGTAATTTAACTATTTATTATAGTCCCAATCAAAAAAAATCAGAGTATTTTCGAGGACCAGATTTTTTCGTAGTCTTAAATACGACTAATGATGAAACTCGCAAAAGTTGGGTAGTGTGGGAAGAAGGGGGAAAATATCCTAACGTCATAGTAGAAATCTTATCGGATAGTACTGCTAAATTCGATCGAACTGAAAAAAAAGAGATTTATCAGGATATATTTAGAACACCAGATTATTTTTGGTTCGATCCTTTTACCTTAGAATTTCAAGGATTTACCTTAATTAGTGGCACATATCAACCGATTCCCTCCAATGAACAAGGGTGGTTATATTCAGAACAATTAGAGTTATATTTAGGGTTACATGAGGGAAAATTGCGTTACTTTACTCCTGACGGTGAATTAGTTTCCACTCCCGAAGAATCTGCTATTCAAGAAAAACAAAAGGCACAAGTAGCCGAAAATCTCGCTCTTCAAGAAAGACAAAAAGTCGATAAATTAGCACAAAAATTAAGGGAATTAGGGATTAACCCTGATGAAATTATCTAAATCTATTTAGGAGTTTTAAATATAATAAAAGTTATGATAGAAAGAAATTTACCAAAAATGTAAGTTATGACATCTTCCCTGACTTTAACTCCCGTTACAGAAAACAAACTTGATACTTGCCATGAGATAATATATCCTCAAGGAGAGTTTTGGAGTGACGAGCCACCATTGGAAACTTATCAACATCTACAACAAATTATTATCTTACTCAAATCCTTACAGTGGTTGTGGCAAGATAAAAATGATTATTTTTGTGCCGGTAATTTAACCATTTATTACAGTCCAAATCAAAAGAAATCAGAGTATTTTCGAGGACCAGATTTTTTCGTAGTCTTAAACACTGACAATGATGAAACTCGTAAAAGTTGGGTAGTGTGGGAAGAAGGGGGAAAATATCCTAACGTCATAGTAGAAATCTTATCGGATAGTACTGCTAAGTTCGATAGGGAAGGTAAAAAAGCTATTTATCAGGATATATTTAGAACACCAGATTATTTTTGGTTCGATCCTTTTACCTTAGAATTTCAAGGATTTACCTTAATTAGTGGTACATATCAAGCTATAACTCCTAATGAACAAGGTTGGTTATATTCAGAACAATTAGAGTTATATTTAGGGTTACATGAGGGTAAATTGCGTTACTTTACCCTTAATGGTGAATTAGTGGCTACTCCTGAAGAATCTGCTACTCAAGAAAAACAACAAGTCCAAATTGAACGTCAACAAAAAGAATATGAAAGACAACAAGCTCAAATTGAGCGTCAACAAAAAGAATATGAAAGACAACAAAAAGACTTAGCTTTACAAGAAATTATACAATTAAAAGAGAAATTGAAACAATTAGGTATCAATCCCGATGATTTAATTTAAACACTATTAATTCTTGTTTTACAATGTTCATAAGCTAATTATTTATTATCAGGTGATATTATGTCAACTCAAATTCTTATACCACCAGAAGTTACCAAAAATGAGATAATATATCCTCAAGGAGAGTTTTGGAGTGATGAACCACCATTGGAAACTTATCAACATTTACAACAAATTATTATCTTACTCAAATCCTTACAGTGGTTATGGCAAGATAAAAAGGATTATTTTTGTGCCGGTAATTTAACTATTTATTATAGTCCCAATCAAAAAAAATCAGAGTATTTTCGAGGACCAGATTTTTTCGTAGTCTTAAACACTGACAATGATGAAACTCGCAAAAGTTGGGTAGTGTGGGAAGAAGGGGGAAAATATCCTAATGTTATAGTGGAAATCTTATCGGATAGTACTGCTAAATTCGATCACGAAGTGGCGCTGCGCGATCGATCTGGAAAAAAAGAGATTTATCAGGATATATTTAGAACACCAGATTATTTTTGGTTCGATCCTTTTACCTTAGAATTTCAAGGATTTACCCTCATTAGTGGCACATATCAAGCTATAACTCCTAATGAACAAGGGTGGTTATATTCAGAGCAATTAGAGTTATATTTAGGGTTACATGAGGGTAAATTGCGTTACTTTACTCCTGACGGTGAATTAGTTTCCACTCCCGAAGAATCTGCTATTCAAGAAAGACAAAAGGCAGATAAATTAGCACAAAAACTAAGGGAATTAGGCATTAATCCTGATGATATTGTGTGAATATATAAGGGATTTTAAATATATTAAATATAATCAAGGGATTGAGATTGCTTAGTTTCCTCACAATGACAAAGTTTTCCAAAGTGCAAGATGTCAGTATAATAAAAAATGTAAAGAAAAGTTAAGAAAAATTAGAACGACAATGCGAGTTGCCATCGTGGGTGCAGGATTAGCAGGATTAGCCACCGCCATTGATTTAGTTGACGCTGGTTGGGATGTCGAAATATTTGAATCTCGCCCTTTTGTGGGAGGTAAGGTGGGCAGTTGGGTTGACAGTGACGGTAATCATATCGAGATGGGTTTACACGTCTTTTTTGGTTGCTATTACAATCTTTTTGCTTTAATGGAGAAAGTAGGTGCGATCGATAACTTAAGATTAAAACAACATACCCATACCTTTATCAACGAAGGGGGTAGAGTGGGAGAATTAGACTTTCGTTTCATCACGGGCGCACCCTTCAATGGTTTAAAAGCCTTTTTCACCACCTCTCAACTATCGGCGGTGGATAAAATCGCCAACTCTTTAGCTTTAGGCACAAGCCCCATTGTACGAGGTTTAATCGATTTTGAAGGGGCAATGCGCAATATTCGAGCCTTAGACGGCATTAGTTTTGCTGACTGGTTTCGTAAACACGGAGGTAATCAAGGAAGTCTTGATAAAATGTGGAATCCCATTGCTTATGCTTTAGGGTTTATCGACACGGAAAATATTTCTGCCCGTTGTATGTTAACCATTTTCCAATTTTTTGCGGCAAAAACTGAAGCCTCTGTATTGCGAATGTTAGAAGGCTCACCCCATGAATATTTACATAAACCCATCGTTAACTACTTAGAATCCAAAGGAGTAAAAATCCATACCCGTCGCCAAGTGAGAGAAATTCAGTATCGAGAAGGAGAAGAAACCCTCGTCACTGGTTTATTAGTCGCCAAAGGAGACACAGAAGAATTAATTACCGCAGATGCTTATGTTTGTGCCTGTGACATACCCGGTATTCAAAAAGTTATCCCTCAAGGTTGGCGTAAATGGAAGGAATTTGATAACATCTATAAATTGACTGCTGTACCAGTAGCGACAGTTCAGCTACGTTTTGATGGTTGGGTGACGGAATTAGAAGACGAGGAAAAACGTAAACAGTTAGAAAAAGCTGAAGGTATCGATAACTTACTTTATACTTGTGATGCCGACTTCTCTTGTTTTTCTGATTTAGCCTTATCTAGCCCTGCGGATTATTATCGAAAAGGGGAAGGTTCTCTGTTACAATTAGTGTTGACTCCGGGTGATCCTTTTATTAAGGAAAGTAATGAAAATATCGCTAACCATGTGTTAAAACAAGTTCATAAGTTATTCCCTTCTTCCCGTGACTTAAATATGACTTGGTATAGTGTGGTTAAATTAGCTCAATCCCTTTACAGAGAAGCACCGGGCATGGATGTTTACCGCCCTTCACAAAAGACTCCTATCTCTAATTTTTTCTTAGCAGGTAGTTATACTCAACAAGATTATATCGATAGTATGGAAGGTGCAACCATTTCGGGTAAACAAGCTGCCCAAACAATTCTGAAATCTCATACAAAAGTATTAGCTATTAAATAATTTTGTTTGTTACTGTTAAATCCTGATTGGTGGGCATTGCCCACCCTACTTAAGTACTTCGATCAAACTATTGATTTTGACGGAATTGTTTTTCCACTCCGTTGACGATTAATTCCCTAGGGAAAAAGCGACTGAGATTAACAACAATTTGATTACCAATGCCTCCTGTAACTACGTTTGCTTGAGATTTTTCTAAGGCTGAAAGGGCATCTTTTACCACGTCTTCAGCTTTGGCTAGGGCATTTTTGTTGCTGTCTTCCATACCGGGGAAATTGGTAAATTCTGCTACTTCAGGAAATTTCGATTCCGTTGGACCGGGACAAAGTGCTAATATTTTGATACCATAAGTTTTATATTCTGCCCATAATGCCTCTGAAAATGACAAAACAAAGGCTTTGGTAGCGGCATATACAGATAAATAAGGTAAAGGTTGATAACCTGCGATCGAGCCTACATTGATAATCTCTCCCCTACCTTGAGATTTCATTTCCGTTAAGAATAAGTAGGTTAACTCCACTAATGCAGTGATATTTAGCTGTATCATGTCTAACTGTTTTTGTAAGACTCGATCGGTAAATCTACCATAATCTCCAAAACCGGCATTGTTGATTAATAAGTCAACAAAAATATTATCTTGTTTGACTTGATTAAAAACGATTTCTCCTGCGCCAGAAACCGTTAAATCTTGACAAATTACTTTAACTTTGATGGCATATTGAGATTCTAATTTCTCTTTTAATTCTACTAATAAAGAGTTCGATCGAGCCACAATAATTAAATTATAATTGCGTTGGGCTAATTCTTCTGCAAAAGCCTTGCCAATACCAGAAGAAGCGCCAGTTATTAATGCTGTTTTCATCATCAAATTATTTATTAGGGTGTTAGGGAATAGGGAATAGGGAATAATTTTTAATTTTTAATTCTCCATTCTCCATTCTCCATTCTCCATTATTATTTCCCTTTTTGTTGATTTTTAGCTTGTTCTAAAGCGACTTCTTTCATTGCTTCAAAAGAGTTACGATTTGATGTTCCTTCAATAGCTTTTATGGCTAAATCTTGGACTTGTTTTAAGGCAGAATCAAGTTGTTGAGATAAAGAATTAAGGCGATTTTCATTACTTAAAATAGTGGATTCTAAAGCCTGTATTCTGAGTTGATAATTTTGAGTTTCTCCATCAATTTCTTTATGTCTTAAATCAGCTTTTACCTTAGCTTGATAGTTACCTATTCCTTTGCCTTCCTCTTTAGCTTTTTTCACTTCATTTTCTAATTTTGCTTCAAATTCTGCAACTTTTTGTTTTGCTTCACCATATTCTTTTTCTTTCTCACTAATGACTTTTTCTCTTTCTTCCCAAATTTTTTCCTGTTGTTTTTTCGCTTCTTCTAAGTCTTTGTATAATTGAGTTAATTCTTGTTCATAATTTTCTCGATCGAGCTGTCGAGTTAATTGTAAATTATAGTTATACTCTTCATTTTCTCGCTGTTTATTTTTAGTATAAATATCGTTACGTTGTTTAACTTCTCTTTGCTTATTTTCCTGCTCTTTTGCCCACTCTTTTTTAGCAGTTAAGAGTTGCTCCCCTAAAGTTTCTTGTTGTTGACTATATTCATCAGAAAAATTTTTTTGACTTTCTTCATAGGTAGTTAATAAAGTTAATAAAGTATCTTCTTCAACACTTTCTAAATCATGCAATTCTTGCAGTTGATTAACTTCTAACTCAATATCATTTTCTAACTTTTCTAAGGCGGAGGCTTCCGTAATTAATTGCTCAGAAAGTTGACTAACCGCACTACCAAAACCAACTTGCAATTTTTCTAAACTAGCAATAATTTGCTCAATATTATTCATAGATGTAATGGAAGATTTAATAGGGATATTTGAGATATTTTCAATGGATTTAGGTGTAATTTGTACAGGGGAATTAGTTACCATAGTTTTGGCATTTTCAACAGCTTTTTGTTGTACTTGAGCTTGTTTTTGAACTAAAGTAATTTCTTTTTCTAACTTAGCCTTTTCCTGTTGTAATTCTTGATAAGCCTCTAAAATTTGGGCTTTGGTACTTTTAGAATTTACTGTTGTCATATTTTACCTCTAAAATTTTAATTATTTACTCTATTTACTTTAATTATTATTAGGTTGAAATGCTCTTAAAGCTAAGTTTTGAGCTTGATTTGTTACCTCTTTTAATTGAGTAATAATTTCTTCAATTTGCTGGTTTTGTTGCTGAATTTTTGCTTCTAAAGACTGCATTTTGAAGTCATAACCTTGTTTTGCAGACTCCCACTCTTTTTCTATTAGATTAGCCTTAATTTGTGCTTCTCGATCGGCTTCTTTAATTGCTTCACTACGAGCTTTATTTACTTCGGTTTTAATTTGTTCATCAAACCCTGCAATTTTCTCTTGATTTTGAGTAAATTCTGCTTCTTGATTAGCCAAAATATTTTCTCTTTCTTTCCATAGTTTATTTTTATCCACATTAGCTAAAGTTAGCTCTCTTTCTTGGAGTCTTTTCCCTTCTTCATATTCATCCATTTCTATTTTTCTGTCTATCTGTAATTGATAGGTAAAATCAGCTTCTAACTGTTGTCTTTGTTGAGTTAGTAAAGCAGATTCTTCAGCAATTTTTAAGTCAAATTCTGTTTGTTCTTTTTCCCATTCTTTGCGATATTTTTCTTGTTGTTTAGCAATATCATCTAAGGCATTTTGAGTCGAATTTTCAAGGGTTTTAATTCTCTCTTGATGTTCTTGTCTGAGAATATATAAAGCATCCGCAACTAAACGAACTTTTTGCAATTCTGTCAACTTTTCTTGTTCAACAATAATCGCTTTTTTTAGTTCCGTTAAAACATCTGATTCACTCTCTAATCGATTAGCGATTTCTTTGGTTAAATTACTAAAATCTAACTGTAAAGTTGCCATACTATTAACAATATTATTAACAGTATAATCAGCAACTTTGGCTAACAAAGCCTTATTTTTTTCCTTCTCAACGGCTTCCTCTTTTGTCTCAATTTTCGACTCTTGTTGTTGATACTCTACAACTAACTTCCCGAAGGCAGACATTATTTGTTCTTTGGTTTCTCGTATCTGTGTTTGACTCATAACAGTAAACTTGACTTTTTATTCAACATGATATTATCATCATAACTAATGTTGATTTTTTCGTCAACAAAAATGTTGATTTTTTATTCAAGTTAGGAAAAATGGAAGAAACAATAACTTTTGGCAGTGTGATTAAAGAAGCCAGAAAGAAAAATGGTTACAGTCAAAGGGATTTGGCGCAGATATTAGGTATCGATTATAGTTACCTGTCGAAGTTGGAAAATAATCGAGGAGAATACGCTCCCAAGGAGGATTTAATTCGTTATATGGCTTTATATTTGGAGTTAGATGAGGAGGAGTTGATTTTTTTAGCGGGAAGGATTCCTGCGGAAGATGAAGATTTGATTAAGCAACACTATCAAAATATGCCGTTACTTTTTCGCAGAATGCGGGAAAATCCAGAGTTTGCAGCGAAGATTTTTCAACAAGCCCAAGAATCTGATCATTGAGGAGTAAAGGATTTCGACAGTCTGTTAACCCTTATTCTCCTCTCCCATAGGAGACGAGAATTTAATGAATTTGACATAAAAAAAATAGATGATGAATAACTTGGAAGATTCCGAAGACAGGAAGACTCCGAAGAGAGCTACTCCTGATTTATGGTATTATTATCGATAACTACCATCCCACATTCAAGACCTTGCTGATAAATGTTATGATTTATTAAAAGAAAATCTCTATTATCCCTCATTATACTTGAAGAAGGTAGGACGTTTTTAAACGGTTAGAATTGGCATTCATTATAAAGCTATTGCCATCGAAGATGGACAAGATATTGCTTGGTTTTGGATTGAACATCATGCAGAATATGACAAAATATTAGGGTGATAATGAAAACCCAACCTTTTCGATATGAATAAGATAGATAATAATTTCGACTGGCAAAGAATCGCAAAATCTTTAGAAATAGAAAAAGAATTTGGTTATAAAAATATTCAAGGAAAACAAT
This sequence comes from Geminocystis herdmanii PCC 6308, assembly GCF_000332235.1. Lineage (NCBI taxonomy): Bacteria > Bacillati > Cyanobacteriota > Cyanophyceae > Chroococcales > Geminocystaceae > Geminocystis > Geminocystis herdmanii. The sequence continues at coordinate 4,000,209 of NZ_CM001775.1, forward strand.
ATCGCTTCAATGAATTTTTATGCTTAACTTTTGGTAATGTACCCCCTGTTAACAATTTATTAATCGCTTTTAAATGGCAAAAAATTGCTAAACAATATGCTATTTATCCTCAATTAACTTTACAGGAAAGAATCGATTTAATTAAGAATACAGAAATTTTAATTACGGAAATTCAAGCGAAACAAGATAATAATTTTCAAAGTTATGAAACTCCCCCAGTCATCGAACAAAAAATTATTAAAAACACTGAAATAAAAACTGTTAATACTCCTAAGAAGAATATCACCTTAGATGATCCTGTGATTAATTTAGAGAGTATCTTTTATAAACAAAAAGAACCTTTGATGAAATTAGGTCTTTATAAAGTTAGAGATTTATTGTTTTATTATCCTAGGGATCATATTGATTATACCCGTAAAGTGAACATTTGTGATTTAGAACCAGGGGAAACTGTTACCCTCATAGGTAAAGTCAAAAAATGTGATTGTTTTAGTAGTCCAAAAAATAAAAAATTAACGATTCTTAATATAATTATTAAAGATCAAACTGGAGAGTTAAAACTTAATCGTTTTTATGCTGGAAATTATTATAGTAATCGAGGTTGGCAGGAAAAAATGAAACGGATGTACCCTAGTGGTGCACTAATTGCGGTTTCGGGTTTAGTTAAGGAAAATAAATACGGTATCACCCTTGATAATCCTGAGTTTGAGGTGTTAGACAGTCACGGCGATAATATTAATTCCTTCAAAATTGGTAGTTTATTGCCTGTTTATCCTTTAACGGAAGGTATCCCTGCGGATGTGATTCGTAAGGGAGTAATGGAGGCTATCCCCTTGTTAAAACACATTGATGATCCTTTACCTGCTATACTTAAACAACAGTACGACTTGATTGATTTACAACGGGCTATCGCACAAATACATTACCCTGAAGATCAAGAAATATTAAGTCATGCGAGAAGAAGACTAATTTTCGATGAATTTTTCTATCTTCAACTAGGCTTTTTAAACCGTAAACAACAGGAAAAAGAAAGCCGTCAAGCGGTAGCTTTTACCCCCCATGGGCAACTAATTGAGCAGTTTAACCAGATTTTACCCTTTAAGTTGACTAACGCCCAAAAACGAGTTATCAATGAAATTGAGCAGGATTTACAATCGGATTCTCCGATGAATCGCCTTGTACAAGGAGATGTAGGTTCAGGAAAAACGATCGTAGCTGTATTTGCTCTTTTGACGGCGTTACAATCAGGCTATCAGGGGGCATTGATGGCGCCCACAGAGGTTTTAGCAGAACAACATTACAGGAAGATAGTAGAGTGGTTTAATCTTCTCCATTTACCCGTAGAATTGCTTACGGGGTCAACAAAGATGGCTAAACGGAGGGAGATACACGCCCAACTCCAAAGTGGAGAATTACCCCTTTTAATCGGCACTCATGCTTTAATTCAAGACCCTGTAAACTTTTGTAATCTAGGGTTGGTTGTCATCGATGAGCAACATAGATTCGGAGTGCAACAACGATCGAGATTACTGGCGAAAGGGAAAGCACCTCATGTGTTAACCATGACGGCGACACCGATTCCTCGCACCCTTGCCTTAACGTTACATGGTGATTTGGATGTGAGTCAAATTGACGAGTTACCCCCCGGCAGACAACCGATTCAAACTACGGCTTTGACGGGAAAGGAGCGCCTCCAAGCCTATGATTTAATTAAGCGAGAAGTGGCACAAGGAAGACAGGCTTATGTGATTTTTCCCATGATTGAAGAATCAGAAAAGCTAGACGTGAAGGCGGCTGTAGCCGAGCATCAAAAATTTAGTGACAAAATTTTCCCTGATTTTAATGTGGGTTTACTTCATGGTAGGATGAGTTCGATCGAAAAGGAAACAGCTTTAAACGGCTTTCGGGATAACGATATACAAATTATTGTTTCTACCACCGTTATCGAGGTTGGGGTAGATGTACCTAATGCGACAGTTATGTTGATCGAAAATGCCGAGAGGTTTGGCTTGTCGCAACTGCATCAGCTAAGGGGGAGAGTTGGTAGGGGAAGTCATAAATCTTACTGCTTGTTAATTAGTGGTAGTAAAACAGGGGATGCCATGCAGAGATTAAGTGTTTTAGAACAATCACAAGACGGTTTCTTTATTTCGGAGATGGATTTGCGTTTAAGAGGGCCGGGTGAAGTATTAGGTAGTCGTCAATCTGGTTTACCAGACTTTGCTTTAGCTAGTTTAGTGGAAGATCAAGAAGTGTTAGTATTAGCTAGGGAAGCGGCCGAAAAAATCCTTTTACAGCATAAATATTTAAAAGATACTCCCTCTTTAAAAGATGAATTAGAGAGACGTTATAAAAAGTTAATTGGTACGCAAATTTTAATGTAATAAGTTCGATCGAACTTATTTTACCACCGTAGAACAGGCATCTTGCCTGTTTTTTTTGGAGATGTCTATTACTTAAAATTTTTAAGTTAAAAATCCCCCTAATCCCCTAATACCTTAATTCCCCAACATTTTTACCAACTTACTTTGAAATAGCCTTGCTTAAAAAAAGGGGAAATAAGTTTAAGTTTCTCACAAATGATTTAGGACTGCTATAGTGTCATGGTTAGTAAAAAATAAATAGCTCGAATTATATATTATTTTATGAATATTATACAGTTAGATGTAAGACAAACAATTCTTATTGCTATTTTAGTCTTATATATCGGGAAGTATTTGACAAAAAAAATAGGGTTTTTACAAAATTTTAATATCCCTGATGCGGTTTCTGGAGGGGTTTTAGCTTCATTATTTTTTGGTATTTTATATGCTATTTTTCAATTACAGGTAGAATTTAGTTTAAATATTCGTGATGCGTTATTAATAATCTTTTTTACTACGATCGGACTTTCTTCTAAGTTAAAAACGTTATTACAAGGGGGAAAACCTTTATTAATCCTTTTGGGTGTGGCAGTCAGTTTCCTCTTTTTGCAAAATTTAACGGGATTGGCGGTTGCTTCGATTATGGGGTTAGATAAGCGTATTGGCTTGATTTCTGGTTCGATTTCACTTAGTGGTGGCCATGGTACAACCATCGCCTGGGCGCCCATTTTTCGAGAGACTTACGGCATTGAGAATGCTTTAGAAATTGGTATCGCTAGTGCTACTTTTGGCTTGGTTTTAGGGGGATTAATAGGAGGACCTGTAGCACAATGGTTGATTGTAAAAAATAAGCTGAAAATGAATGATTCTGAGGAAAATTTAACCGTAGGCATCAAACGGGAGCAACAAAATATTAAAATCGATTACGATACGATGTTATATAGTTTGTTTGTTCTTGGTATTACCATTGGCGTTGGATTACAAATCAATTATTTAGTATCTTTGATGGGGGTGAAGTTGCCTGATTTTGTGGCTTGTTTATTGGCGGGAATTATCCTTACTAATACTATACCTTTGATTTTCAAAAAATTACCTTGGCCTACGGATACCCCTTCTTTAGCTTTAATTGCTGATGTGAGTTTAGGTTTATTTTTGGCAATGTCATTGATGAGTTTACAACTTTGGACATTGGCAGGAGTGGGAGGTTCGATCGTAATTTTACTATTAGCTCAATTTTTGTTAAGTATTATTTACACTACCTTTCTTGTCTTCCCCATTATGGGTAAAGATTATAATGCCGCCGTCATTGCTTCTGGCTATGTAGGGTTAAGTTTAGGTGCAACTCCCACTGCGATCGCAAATATGACAGCCGTAACCGAAAAATTTGGGGCATCTGCTCAAGCCTTTATCATTGTGCCTTTAGTGGGGGCGTTTTTTATTGATATTGTTAACGCTTTTGTGATTCAGCGATTTTTGAATTTATTAAGTTAGCTTAATATGTTGATCAATTTTATAGTTCATACTTGGTAAAATGTATAATTTCCCATAGGTACTTAATTACCGATAAATCATCACAATATGAATAAAATTTTAGTAATAGAAGATGAACAAAAATTGGCAAAATTTTTGGAGTTAGAATTACAGTACGAGGGTTATGAAGTAATTGTCGCTAATGACGGTATGACAGGATTAACCATGGCGAGAGAAAGCAATCCTGATTTAATTTTGCTAGATTGGATGTTACCTGCTGTCTCAGGTTTAGAGGTTTGTCGTCGTTTACGCACTTCTGGCAGTAAAACCCCTATTATATTATTAACTGCTAAGGATGAAATTAGCGATCGAGTGGCGGGATTAGATGCTGGTGCTGACGATTATATTGTCAAACCCTTTAGTATCGAGGAATTATTGGCAAGATTCCGCGCTCATTTACGCCGTAGTAACGAAGAAGACCCAGATCAACTACAATTCCTTGATCTTACCCTCAATCGCCGTACAAGGGAAGTCAAAAGAGGAGAAAGATCGATCGAACTCACCGCCACAGAATATGATTTAATGGAATACCTAATCTCTCATCCTCGACAAGTATTAACTAGAGATCAAATTTTAGAAAAAGTGTGGGGTTATGACTTTGGCGGAGACTCTAACATTATAGAGGTTTATGTACGTTACCTACGTTTAAAACTGGAGTCGAATAAGGAAAAAAGAATTATTCAAACCGTCAGAGGAGTTGGTTATGTCTTAAAAGAATAATGGAGAATGGAGAATGGAGAATTAAGGTGGTTTCCAAGAAAGAATATACCAATCCCCCCTAAATCGTCTTCAAAAATTTTGAGTTCAATTTATTGAACGTTAAATATTAGCTGTGTAATTCATTACACGGTGGGTTATTGATTAACACCCTCCCTAACTCCCTAACTCCCTAACTCCCTAACTCCCTAACTCCCCAACTCCCTAACTCCCCAACTCCCTAACTCCCTAATTCCTTAATCCTTATTTAAGTCTTTGATAAGCGGTTACTAAACCATTGTCATCTCCCACATTACCGGGGAATAAAACTACAGGTAAATTAGGGAAAAGATGATGATTGTCAGGGGTAATTATAACCGAACATCCCGCTAAAATTTGTCCTAATAATCGAGCTTCTTTTAAAGCTAAACCATCGCTTAACACATCATTAGAAGTGATACCACCTTTACTAATTAAAAAGCCAATATCCGCAGGTAAACCTTTGACAATATCCATCAACACCGCAGAAACTTGCTTCCCAAATTCGAGTCTGGTATCAATGTCAGGAAAACTTAATTCTTGACGACTGGTATAAACTACAGGGGTTTTATTCTCATTCAAGGCTTGGGTAATTTTCTCTAATGCTGATTCAATTATCTGGTCTCGATCGAGCAAATTATCCCTTAAAATAGTAACATCGATTTCAATGCCCACAATATCAGGTTGTTGTAATAATTGCTTTAGTTGTTGAGTGGTTTTCTTGACGTGGGAGCCGACTATGATTACTCCAGAGTTATCCGTGGGTTTATATTTTGCCATAGCTTCCGCCGAGATAGGTTGTTTTCCTAAACCTGCCAAAGAAGTCAAAATACTGGCAGCACTACGGAAAAGGAACTTTTTGCCCTCTTGAGCAATTTGGAGCAAGTCTTGAGCGAATTTATCTAAATCCTGTTGATTTTCACCATCGACTACCACACATTGATTATGTTGCAATGCTCGGAGACGGTTTTGTGTGCCGTTGCGGATGTCATCCAGTAAAAATCTTTCCACTTTATCGGCAGTAATTTTACCGTTAGTTTTTTCTTCCACATAATCAGGAAGATAGCTATATTTGTAACCAAACACGGAATCTTGAGCAAATTCTGTTTGATGCACGGGAGTTTCAACACCATTAACTAAGAGATAGTGAATGGAGTCACGGGTAATTCTTCCTCCTTCAAAAAAGGCTGGTATCAAAAAATGTGCGTCAAATTCCCCTAACTCTTGGGCAATCACATCGGTTTCTAGGGGATAATGCCCTCTTAAAGTAGAGTCCGATCGACTTACCACTAAATACTCTTGTATTCCTTCCAGTTCGATCGCGCTTTTCAGATTATGGCAAACTTCTTGAGTGACTATTTTTGCTTCATCGGGAGTTAATGCCCTTGTGTTGGTTAAAATAAAGAAAATGGGGGCGCTATCTCGTAAACCGTCTCGCAGGGTATCAATATCCCATTGCATTAATAATAAACAACTATGGACAGTTTGAGAACCAGTCGGATCATCATCTAATACGATTATTTTTGGTTGTTGATTCATAAAAATTAGGTGTTAGGTGTTAGGTTTTAGGTGTTAGGGAGTTGGGGAGTTGAAGGAATTGGGGGAAGAGGGGGAGTTGAGGAAGTTGGGAAGAGGGGGAGTTGAGGAAGTTGGGAAGAGGGGGAAGAGGGGGAAGAGGGGAATTAATTGTTAATTGTTAATTCTTAATTGTTAATTCTTAATTCTCCATTCTCCATTCTCCATTCTCCATTCTCCATTCTCCATTCTCCATTCTCCATTCTCCATTCTCCATTCTCCATTCTCCATTATTGATTAGCCTCCAATTTGAGACATAGTACGATGATAAGTTTCTATGCCTGAGTCTCTTTCTTTAAAATTAATATCGGGTTTTATTAATAATAATTGGGCGACTTTTTCTCTAATTTCGGCGGTGTTAATACCTTCTCTTAAGGCTTGTTTTAAGTTAATTTGCCCTGTTTCATTTAACAAACAAGGGCGTAACCAACCATCAGCAGATAAACGTATTCTATTACATCGATCGCAAAAACATTCAGACATTTGAGAAATAAATCCTAAAGTGCCTTGACTATCAGGAATTTTGAACACTTCCGCAGGGCCATTTCCTGTTATATTAGCTTCTTGTAAACCCCATTTATGCTTAATTTTTTCCTTAATTTCTACGGAAGGAATCCACGCTTTTTCACCGAATAATTGACTATTACCAATGGGCATAAATTCGATAAATCTGACGTGCCAATTTTTGTTAATGGTTAACTCTGCTAAGTCTAAAATTTCATGATGATTAATATCTGGAATAATGACTACATTTAATTTTAAGGGGTTAAATCCTACTTCATAAGCCTTTAAGATTCCATGCCATGTTTTTTGCCAACGACTCTTACCATTGTTACCGATAATTCGATCGAACGTGTTAGCATTAAGAGAATCTAAACTAATATTAATACGTTTTAAACCAGCTAAAAAAAGTGACTCTGCTTTTTCTTCTAAAAGATAACCATTAGTAGTTAAAGATAAGTCTTTTGTTTCGGGTAAAGTCACAATTTCTGTGATAATTTCTGTTATATCCTGTCTTAATAAAGGCTCACCTCCCGTGAGACGAAATTTAGTAAAATCTAAAGGAATAAATACTTGTTTTAATAAAGTTAATAACTCATTTTTTGTCAATAATTCTTGCTTTAAAATATAGCTTAATTCTGCATCATTAGGCATACAGTATTGACAACGAAAATTACACTTATCGATTAAACTTATCCTGAGATAATCTACTTTATTCACAGAGTTAAATTCTTTATTTAGGGGTTACTGAAAAAGTTTTTTAGAGAGTAATGAGTAATGAGTAAAAAAAATTTTTAGGTATTAATTCTCAATTTTCCATTCTCAATTCTCAATTAATTATAGAATGTTCTTGTAAAACTTCGATCGGTATATATTCAAGGGTTTTTTCATGGGTAGAAGCGAGAATAATGGGAGGTGCGAATCCTGCGTTTAAGGCTTCCTGCCAACGAGCTACACATATACACCATTTATCTCCGGGTTTCAAGCCTTGAAAACCAAACATTGGCACAGGAGTAATTAAATCATTACCTTGTCTTTTGCTGAAAGCTAAAAATTCTGCGGTGACTTGCGCACAAACTAAGTGTAATCCTCTATCTTCTGCACTGGTTTCACAGCATCCTGTACGAAAAAATCCTGTCATGGGAGATTTGCAACAAGTTTCTAAAGGATTTCCTAGTACATTTTTAGTTGTCATAATTATTATTGATCATGAGTAATTTTGCTTTATTTTATTATAATTTATTCCTGATCTTTTACTCAATTTTCTTTGCTAATTATTTTATTTATTGACTTTTATCTATCAATATTCAAATGAAACAAAATATAAATCGCCCGCTCGATCGATGTCTCTGAGTATTGGGAGTTGATAGGTGCTATAATTAAGTGTTTGTACGATCGACATTGTTTGAGAAAAAACTTGATTTGTTCCCCATTTGATATTATCAAATAAAGATTTTTCTAAGGAATTTAAACCTAAGAGATAATAGCCACCATCGAGGGCTTTACCGATAACTAAATCATGGTTATTTAAAGCTAGAAAAGCCTCTCGTAAAATATCAACATTTAACTCTAAACAATCGACACCAATAATTATTACTTGTTCGTTTTTCTTCTCAAAATTATCCTTAAAAGCCCTATACATTTTTTCCCCTAAATCTCCTTCAATTTGAGGATAGAAATTATATTTATCTCCTAACCATTGTTGCATTAATTCTTTGTTACCTCCTTGAAAATAGATATTAACTTCTATGTCAATTATATTAGTTAATAGTTCGATCGAGCTTAGGGTTGTTTCTGTCATTAACCGTTGTAAATTAGCTGATTTTTCAGCACCAATAGCAGGAATTAATCTTGTTTTTGTCTTACCAATTTCAGGGTAACGAGTAAAAATTATTATGGCTTTTTTTTTCATAGATATAAAATTATTATAAAATTATTAAATCACTAATAATAAGGTGGTTTCCAAGAAAGAATATACCAATCTTCTCAATGATTCCCCCTTTTTTAAGGGGGGTTAGGGGGGATCGATCAGGTATAATTATTGTCAGAAATCACCTAAGTATATCTTGGGCATTGTCATTTATACTGAAAGAGCGGAAAAATTGGGATTATTTCATCGATAAAAACCTCTAAACAGGAAAGAAAACTATATGAGTAAAAAATTTTTGTTGATATGTCGAAAGAAGAAAGACAAAAAATTTTATTTGAGATGTGTGATGAGGAAATTGATTTTACTGATATACCAGAAATTAATCAAGATTTTTTGAAGACAGTAAAAAAAATCGAACATCCTCAAAAATCAAAGACAAATACCATTAAAATTAAACCTCATTTACTAAACTGGTTTAAAAATCATGCTCAAGAGAATAGTTATGAAGTATTAATAAATAATGTTCTTGAAAACTATATTCAGCATCAAATAGAAAATTAAATTAATTAGACTTTATTTGAGGGATAATTGACAATATTTATTTAGTAATCTATAATCAGTTTTATGTCTAAATCTTGGTAAAATTCTTCTTGATATAATTCAACTTTCGATTGAGAAGATAATAATAATAATGCCCAAAAAACACCTACTTTATCTTCTACTTTTTCTTGTTTATAGGATTGCCAATTATTAACTAATCGATCGAGCTTAATATATTCGTTATGATGATTATGAGTCAAATTTTGGGTTAAAAAATCATTAATTTGTTGAGCCAATTCTGTTAAATTTTCATTATGGGCTAAATCCGTAATAGTTTTCAAAGCCTGTTTGCGAGTATAACCTTTTTTTGTCTTATTCAAAGGTAAATCATGATTAATTTTTTTCTCCTCTAATTCACTTTCCATAGCTTGTAATTGAGTGATTAATTCTGCTAAAGTCACCTTTCTTGTTTTGGGAGGAGGTGCAGATGTTCGCCTTTTAATATGTTTATCGATGTCACTATTTCTAAAATTACGTCTAAGGGCATCTAATTCGCCGTCTTCCTGAAAATCTTCATAATTTTCCTCATTTTCCTCTGGTTGACTCAATTTTTCGAGGGTTTCCGCTTTAAATAATACTAACATGGAAGCCCATAACATTACTTGTCCAGATTGAGACAAATCCATCGTCTGTAAATCGATATTTTGACTGTCATTTATGCCTAATTCTGCCAAAAATCGATCGATTATCTCAATTACCTGCACATCCCAAGGGTTTATCTCCCCTTTTTGTGCTAAATCTATTAATAACTCAATGGCTTGACTAGCTGGACTTTTTTTTGTATTCATCGATGAGGTGTTAGGTTTTAGTTGTTAATTAATCACTCACCGTGAAATAAATTTCACGGCTAATAGCGAAAGTCTGCTAAAGCGACTGAATTCTTCATTCCTCATTCTCCATTCTCCATTTTCCATTCTCCATTCTTATACGATTCTGGCACAACTCGATCGCCCACTCAATCGATGCTATCATGCTACTAGGATTAGCAATACCTTGCCCAGCAATATCAAAAGCTGTACCATGATCAGGAGAAGTACGCACAAATGGTAAACCTATAGTAGTATTCACCGCTCGATCGAAAGCCATAGATTTCACAGGTATTAAACCTTGGTCATGGTATAGGGCTAAAAAACCGTCAGCAGTCGCAGTATTTGAATCATGATACCATGCTTGAGCAGGTTTTACCCATAAAGTGTCAGGAGGAGTTAACCCTGTTAATTGAGCCTCTGGATAGCGTTTACGGGCATTGTCTAACCAATCATTTAACCAGTCTTTTTCTTCCGTGCCCAATTTTCCATTCTCTCCACTATGGGGATTTAATCCAGCTATGGCAATATGAGGATTGGGCAAGTTAAAATCTTCCTTGAGGGTGTGTATCAACAAATCCAGTTTATCATCCATCAGAGAGGGGTTAAGGGTGTCGGCTACGGTTTTTAAGGGTATGTGAGTTGTAGCTAAAAGAGTTCGCAAAGTCCATGCCGTATAAGGAGATTTGCCCACAAACATCATCCCAAATTTATCTACTCCCGACTTCTGGGCTAATACTTCTGTTTGCCCCGGATAATTATATCCTGCTTGTTGCCATAAAAATTTGGCAATGGGTGCTGTGACAATACCATCAAATTTACCATCTAAGGTGAGTTCGATCGCCTTTTCCAAATACAAAAAACTCGCTTTTCCCGTGTCACTATTCCCCTCCCCCCAATTAATTTCAGGAAGTGTTAGTATATCTATGATATTTAATTGATCAGGATTTACTAAATCAACATTAGTCTTATTCTGTAAATCATTATATGCCTTTATTAAGCTCGATCGACAACCAATGATAGTGATATTAGCTTGAGCAGAAAAACGATGATTAGCCAAAGATTTCAGGATAATTTCTGAACCAATACTAGCAGGATCTCCTAAAGTAATAACAAGGTTAATTTTATTCGTATATTTAAAAGTCATAGGTAGAAATAAATAATTGATTAAAGTATTTTTAGATAAGGATTTTTTGTGACTATAGAAAATATTACTCTCCTTCAAATTTTAGCTATCCTATCAGCATCTGCGGCAGGAGGTTTAAGAATTGCTTTACCTTTACTTATTATTGGCATTGCACGTCTTGATCAATTATGGACTAATATCCCTTTTTTATCCCATATTAACCCTCAAATTATTGTCGGTGTTTTAACCAGTTGGACTCTCTTTGAATTATTTGGGACAAAAAAACTTTTAGGTTTAAGAATTGTCCAAATTATTCAGCTGATATTTAGCCCTTTTGTCGGTGCATTTATGGCTATTGGAATGGCGGCTTTAATTGAAGTAAAAATTACGCCATTATGGTTATTAGGATTAACAGGGGGCTTATTAGCATTAGTTTTAAAATTAGTATTAGTAGGATGGTTTTTTCGATGGGGGAAAATGCCAATTATTGTTATTTTTTTAGAAGATTTTTTATCTGCTATTTTAGTTATTTTTGCCCTTAAATCTCCTGAAAATGGTGGTTTAATTGCCATGATTTTATTATGGTTAGCCTTGCGTAGTTCTAATGAATGGAAATATCGATTTAAAACCAAAAGTGACTTAGAAACAAAAACCAAATAAGATACAAATTTTATGAATTTTTTACTAATCTTATAGAGCATGAATATTTATTTACATTAAATTTTAATAGTGAAGATTATATTTACTAAAATAAATCACTAATAGATTAAGATAAATAATTGTATTTTATTAAAAATTAAGCCATGATTAATAAATTTAAAAAGTATTTTTCAACCTATTTATTTAGGTTTTTTATGGGAATATTCCTTTTCAATCTTACTCATCCATTAAGCATTTATCCAGCCGTGGCACAATTAGAAAATACTTGTACCTCTTTGGATTCGATCGAAGTGCGCCAGTTGACGATCAAACAAATTACCCGTGAAAGTCATTTATCTTTAGGTAAAGGATCATAGTTTTTTGATGGGCTGGGTTTTTTCATTCTCAAATTTTGATTTAACTCAAAACTATAATTGACAAAAAATCTAGCCATTTTTATTGATTAGAAAATCAATTATTATTTAAAATTGTGATATTTTTTATGAAAATTGAGTTCAATTTATTGAACGGTATCTATTAGATGTTTAATTTATTACACGTTGGGATAATGGTTGTGAATCCTACTGGTATAATTTTCGTAACCTCGCAATGACAATATAGAAAAAAAATAGGGCAGACAATGAAGTCCACCCTATTAATTATTTAAGATTTAAAAGATTAATCTTAGAAACGACTTGAGTTAGGTTTGTGAACGATGAAACTAACAGTTTGGCACTGTCTGAGGTTATCAAAAGCAATAACTCTGATATAAGAATCGGAATATTGTGCTTTACACTCACGCACTTCGTTTAATACTTCTTGGGGAGAGAAAGCATTAAATAAAGGTAATTTCCATAAAGTCCAGTGGTGATCGGTAGGTAAAGGGTCTTTTTCAAATTCGATCGCAGGAATAAATCCTTGATCTAATAAGTATTGAACCTGTTTAACAATTTGTTGATCGGTTAAAGGAGGTAAATAAGATAAAGTCTCGTAACGACGCTCTTTTCCTAAAGTTTGCATTTTTTATTCTTCCTTGTTTTCTGATGGATTAGATTCTAAGTTTGGTTCATCTATCGAAGATGACGTTAATGAAGAAGATTGAGTTTGGGTTAAACGCTCTAAAAGATGACGGCGGTGTTCCATATTCGATTGCTCGATATTTGTCTTCACCATTTCGGGTAAAAACTCCACAATTTGCTCTGCTAAATCTTGCCTTACTGTAAGAATCCTTAATACTAACTCTTTATTTTCCTTCATCAAATCATTGATGTAATTATCACTATCTTGGACTTTTTTTCGATCGCTATAATCATTAAGCCATATCGCTTGTCCGGGGTTAGTTTCTGAGAGTTGTTCAATAATGACTCTTACGGCTTGATAAGTGAGATAACTTTGCAAAACTTTTGCTGTATCCTTAACGACTTGTTTATAAGTCATAAATTTTAATTAGTCTCAGTGATTATCAGAATTTTTATAAGTACAATTACTCAAATAACTCAATTATTTTGTTCATTAATGACTATTTACCTTAAAAATTCATCGGTAGGGCGATACACACCCCACCAAAATCAGATTTTTATATACTAAGGAAACACAAAGACTTACAATTCTGACGATCGAACCTGAATACCACTAAAACTTAGAGAGTATCAACGGTGTCAAACTCGAACTTGATTTCTTTCCAGAGTTCAAGAGCTGCTGCCAACTCAGGACTCCAACGTCCAGCTTCACGAAGTACCTCATTACCTTCACGAGCTAATGAACGACCTTCGTTACGAGCTTGAACACAGGCTTCTAAAGCTACACGGTTAGCGGTTGCACCTGGAGCGTTACCCCAAGGGTGTCCTAAAGTACCACCACCGAACTGTAAACAAGAATCGTCACCGAAGATTTCTACAAGCGCGGGCATATGCCATACATGGATACCACCAGAAGCAACAGGCATTACACCGGGTAAAGAAGCATAATCTTGGGTAAAGAATACACCACGAGAACGATCTTCTTCTACATAGTCTTCACGCATTAAGTCAACGAAACCTAAAGTTACAGCGCGATCGCCTTCTAATTTACCTACAACAGTACCAGAGTGTAAATGATCACCACCAGACAGACGGAGACATTTAGCTAAAACTCTGAAGTGAATACCGTGATTTTTTTGACGATCGACTACTGCGTGCATTGCACGGTGAATGTGGAGTAATAAACCGTTATCACGACACCATCTGGCGAGGGTAGTGTTAGCAGTGAAACCACCAGTAAAGAAATCGTGCATAATGATAGGAGTACCGATTTCTTTAGCGAATTCAGCACGTTTCATCATTTCTTCACAAGTACCTGCGGTAACGTTGAGGTAGTGACCTTTCATTTCATTGGTTTCAGCTTGTGCTTTGGAGATAGCTTCTTGTACAAACAAGAAACGATCGCGCCAACGCATGAAAGGCTGAGAGTTGATGTTTTCGTCATCTTTTGTGAAGTCTAAACCACCACGAAGACACTCATAAACTGCACGACCATAGTTTTTAGCCGATAAACCTAATTTGGGTTTAATAGTACAACCCAAGAGAGGACGACCGTATTTGTTTAATAAGTCACGCTCAACAGTAATACCATGAGGAGGACCTTGGTAGGTTTTGATTAAAGCAACAGGGAAACGAATATCTTCTAAACGTAATGCACGGAGAGCTTTAAAACCGAATACGTTACCAACTAAAGAAGTTAAAACGTTGGTAATAGAACCTTCTTCAAATAAATCTAAAGGATAAGCAACGAATACGAAATATTGGTTATCTTCACCGGGTACAGGCTCAACGTTGTAACAACGACCTTTATAACGATCTAAGTCGGTTAAACCATCAGTCCATACAGTAGTCCAAGTACCAGTCGAAGACTCAGCCGCTACTGCTGCCGCACACTCTTCAGGGGGAACTCCCGCTTGGGGAGTCATTCTGAAACAGGCTAATAAATCAGTATCTTTAGGGGTATAGTCAGGGGTGTAATAAGTCAGGCGGTAGTCCTGTACACCAGCTTTAAATCCACCTTTGGATCCAGCTTGTACCATTTGTCGTTTCCTCCAAGTATATAAATTTTCTTTATAGCTATATATTTAACAACTTCAATAATCGGAAGTTCATTTTAAGCCTTTTACTTTTCGAGAACAATCTTATCATGAAGGGGATCAAGTTTTGCACAAAGAAAAAATTTTTTTCAACTATTTTCGATTATTATTATTTCTATTTTTTATCAGGTTAACTAATCTTAATTTTCTTGACTTAATCACCCTGCTCACTTTATGATACTTGATCCTATTTTTTTCTTTACCGTTAAAACGTTATTTTATACATATTTCGTTACACAGTAAAACCAGAAAAGTCACTAAGTTATTATACTCATTTAAAAAACTTATTGATGAAAGTAGGAGATAGGAGGGAGGAAACAGGAGATAGTAGAAATTGAGATAAACATCAGTGATACTTGGCGAGGGCATAATTTGAGTTTGGTGAAGGTAGGCAAAAGGCAAGTAGGCAAGAGGCAACTATACATTTTGCAACATCAGATTATAACCTTGATGAGTATAAATTGATTTTTAGTAAGAAAATGAAATATCAATATTAGACATTAACTAGATTTGATACGATAGAGATCGACATCAAAAAACTTTTATTTTTCAGTATTTCTCCTATATCCTGTCTCCTAACTCCTATCTTCTTTTAAATTATGGTTAAATTTGTCCTCGCTTCAGCATCTCCTGCCCGATTGAAACTCTTAAAAATGGTAGGTATTAATTCGATCGTCCATAGTAGTAACTATGATGAATCTTTAATTAATCTTACCGATACAGAAGCATTAGTTAACACCTTAGCGCAAAAAAAAGCGGAAACCGTAGCGGAAAAATTCCCTTGCGCCTTAGTCTTAGGATGTGATTCTGTCTTAGAAGTAGAAGGAGAAATCTATGGTAAACCAGATAACCCCCAAATTGCTGTTAGTCGATGGCAAAAAATGAGAGGCAAAATCGGTAAGTTATATACTGGTCATGCTTTAATTGATACTAACAATAATGAAAAAATTATTCTTTGTGGCATTACAGAAGTTCACTTTGCTAATATTGACGATGGCTCGATCGAATCCTATGTTAATACAGGAGAACCTCTAAAATGTGCGGGGAGTTTTGCCTTAGAAGGTAAAGGAGGATTATTTATCGATAAAATAGTCGGTTGTCATAGTAACGTGATAGGCTTAAGTTTGCCGTTATTACGCACAATGTTAGCAGATTTAAACTATAAAGTTAGTGATTTTTGGTAAGTTAATCGAGAAAATTTGAGTTAAGCTAATTGAAACAAAAAAAATTGAGGTTATCTATTTATAATGAGCAAAATCGAAGAAATTAAAGCCAAAATCAGAGAAGGAAACATCGAAACTGCCATGGCAATGGCAATGGCAGAAGCCATGAAGTTAGAAATAATTACCACCGTTAATGATAGTGATACCCTCTCTCACTCTCAATGTTATCGTAGTAATCTCGATTTATTAAATAATGAAATAGATCACCAAATTGATGATCAAAAAAATAGTGAACAATTGGAAAATTTACATTTTCAAGAAGTAGGAAAAGCCCACGAAAAAATTTTACAAAATGTTCAAAGTTTACAAAAAATGTTTACTTTGTTGCAAGATAATTTAAGTGAATTAAACTAACAATAAAATTGAGATTAATTATATATTATTTAATAATGGAGGGATCTAACTCATGAGTAACTATGACAAAATTAAAGATTTAATCGAGAAAAAAAAATTATCTCAAGGTTTATTATTGGCGTTAAGTAATAGTTTAAAAATTAAATTAGTCACTAAAACTAAAGGAAAAGAACAAGTTAATAACATTGAAACTGAAATTGATTTAGTCAAAGGATTAAATACAGAAATTAACGATAAAAGTTTACTATCTTCAAATAATTACACTCTCAATTTTCATAAAAAACAACTAGAAAATATTTATGATACTTGGGATAAAAATAGGGAAACTTTAGTTAAAATTTTTCAAATAATAAATGGTAGCTCGATCGAGCTACACCACTCCGTGAGCGAACTTAATACATTAGCATATCCATCAGATGACTTTATGGAATCTGATGATAGTTTTGAAAACGACTTTAATGATTTTGAATCAGAATCCGCCCTGGAAAATTCTCTTTTTGAGGAAAAATCTCTAACAGAAAACCCCTTAAATGAAGAAGAAGATAACAGCAATGTTGATAACGAAACCTCAGAAAATTGGATAGATGACTTAAACAACGACTTAGATGACGATATAGAAGACTCTTTTCCCCAAGATGAAGAAGACGAAGAAAACTCCTCAGAGGAAAACTCCTTTGAGATGATGATAGAAGAAGAAGATATTTTTCTGTCGCAGAATGATGAAAGTGAGGCGGAATCTGTAGAAGAATCCATAGAAGAAGATGAAGACTGGGACGATTTTATGGTAGAAATGCCCGAAGAAGAAGCCGTAGTTTCCGAAGTGATAGCCAGTGATGATGAAGCAATATCCTCCGATGTGGAAATGGATGATGATTGGGAAGAATGGTTAGATGAAGATAACTTACCGTCTCATATTGATGGAGAATATACCCCCGATGCCATCGATTGGAGTGAAGAAAACTAAAGACAACCTGAGTTTCGAGATTTTAACCCTTATTTTATCAATTTTCGGAGATGTCTAATATTATCTCCGATGTCTTATTTTTTATTTTCACCGATAAACTTTATCTCCCAGAGAAGACATCAAGCGGTTTTTTCAGAAAAACTAAATTTTTATTCTTACCATTGAAAAATTACGATAAACTAATAGTACGTCTTGAGATGAAAATAAAATTAACTCACGGTCGAAAGGAGAGTGAATGAGCGTTATTTATTGCCTCAACCCCCACTGTGAAAACCCACAAAATGATACCAAAACTAAAAAATGTCGAAGTTGTCAGTCAGACCTGATACTTCATAAGCGCTATGTCGCCATCAAAAAAATTGGTAGAGGAGGTTTTGGCACAACATATCTCGCAGTGGACATGGCACAAAAAAATCAGTATTGTGTGGTTAAACAACTAGAATTGGCAACAGCCAATCCAGAATCTCATCGCACGGCTTTAGATTTGTTTGCCAGAGAAGCGAAAACCCTCGCTAAACTGGATCATAAACAGATACCAAAACTTTTAGATTACTTTGAAGAAAATGAACAATTTTACCTCATTCAAGATTTTGTTTTAGGTAAAGACTTAGAAAAAGAAATCAAAAAAGGCGGTATTTATCAAGAAAGTTCGGCAAAGCAGTTTTTACGGAAAATGTTGCCTGTCTTGCAGTATATTCACTCTCAAAAAGTAATCCATAGAGATATTAAACCGGGTAACATATTACGGGAAAAGCAAACTAATCAACTATTTTTAATTGATTTTGGTGCGGTTAAAGAACAAGCAAACACTCAATTGATGAATCAAAATCCCCAAAGTGCTTTCACTAAAATTTCCGTGGGTACTATGGGATTTGCACCACCAGAACAGTTGGCAATGCGTCCTGTGTATTCCAGTGATATTTATGCCTTGGGTGCTACTTGTATTTATTTATTAACAGGAAAAGCTCCAAAAGATTTATGTGATAATACCACGGGGGAATTGGCGTGGGAAAAACACACGAATGTAACAACGAACTTTGCTAAAGTATTGAATAAAATGCTAGAGTTAGATGTTCGTAAACGTTTTCCGTCTGCTACTGATGTGATTAACGCTTTAGATTTAGTACCCTATGAGCAAGAATTGGCTGGGGGGATGGTTAATTTAAGTTCTAGTAATTCTAACTCTGATGAAGAGGAAGAAGTTACGATCGCATCTTCCACCTCCCAAAACCTAGCAGATGCCATCAGAAAAAGAAAAGAAAAATTAAGCGGTAATTCCTCAACCCCAAGAGTAACACCAAGTACCTTACCTCCTACACAACCAAAAGTTCAGTTAACACCTGAATTAATTATTCAAGATTACCGCCAAGGGCATCGTAACTTTAGTCAACAAGTACTAAGTGAGTTAGATTTACAAGGATTAAAATTAGCTGGAGCAAGTTTTTCTCAAAGTAAATTAATTGGAGTTAACTTACAAAAAGCTAACTTATACCGTACAAACTTTTATAACGCTAACCTAGCCCAAGCCAATTTATCCCAAGCGAATTTACAACGAGCAGAATTATATCGAGCAAACTTAAAAAATGCCGATTTACAAGGTGCTGACTTAGCGGGGGCAAATCTTACCAGCGCTATTTTAAAAGATGCTAATTTAGGAGGAGCAAATTTAAAAGGTGCAAAGGTAAATGAAGAACAATTAAAAAGTGCAAAAACTAATTGGCGGACAATTCTCCCTGATGGAAAACGAAAATGGTGGTAATTAAATTAATGAGGAATGAGGAATAAGAAATGAGGAATGTAAAAATTTTCCCTAGTCTCCTAGTCTCCTATCTCCAGCCCTTATTTAAAATCTCACGATTCAAATAGGATTGCTATAAAATTGTCAATCACCAATTATCAATGATTAACCTATGATTATTAGTTACTGTGTAAATCCCGATTGTAGTGAACCAAAAAATCATCCTAAACTAAAAAAGTGTCATAGTTGTGGTTCTAATTTAATATTAAATAACCGCTATAGGGCTATTAAAATGCTAGGGAAAGGAGGATTTGGCGCGACATTTGTGGGAGTTGACTTAACAGTAGTAGGTGATCCTCTTTGTGTAATAAAACAGTTACGTCCTATAGCAGATGATGCCCAAGCCTTAAATACAGCTATTAGTTTATTTGAAAGGGAAGCGAAAACTTTAGGAAAAATTAATCACCCTCAAATCCCTAAATTAATGGATTATTTTGCGGATAACGATCGATTCTACCTCATACAAGAATTAGTAAACGGTCAAAATTTACAAAGGGAAGTGAAAAGCCAAGGAGTATATGGAGAATTAGCTTTAAGAAGATTTTTAGAAGATATAACTCCCATTCTGAAATATCTACACTCCGAAAGAGTTATTCATAGAGATATTAAACCTGCCAATATTTTACGACGCAAAAAAGATCAAAAGCTCGTATTAATTGATTTTGGAGCAGTAAAAGATCAAGTTAACACCCAATTAGCCAAAACTATGGGGCAAACGGCTTTAACCAAGTTTTCTGTGGGTACAATGGGTTATGCACCCCCCGAACAATTGGCAATGCGTCCGATATACTCCAGTGATATTTTTGCTTTAGGGGCAACTTGTGTTTATTTAATCACGGGTAAATCACCGAAAAATTTTGCGATCGATCCCGATACAGGAAAATTACTTTGGCACGAAAACACGAATATTAGTGGTGCATTAAGCAAAGTCATCGATAAAATGTTAGCTCACGATACCAAAGAGCGCTATAAAACAGTAGATGAATTAATAGAAGCCCTTAACCTGCAACCCTTTCAACAAAGTTTAAGCCAAAATATTAACAATACTCCTTCTGGTATTCAATCCAAACACATTTCAGCAGAGGATTTCACCATGGCAGATGCCACCAACAGTCAATTAAGTAATACCCTATCCGCCACAGAAAGACTAGAAAAAGCCATTCAAGAAAGACGTAAAAGTGGTAACAAACAGAATAAATTGACATCCATAAAATGGAATCAAGATACATTTTTAACAGCCGTGAATAACGGTAAAAAAGATTTTAGTGATCAAAATTTACAAGGATTAAATTTAGAAGGCGGAAAGTTAAATAAATGTATTTTTAGATATGCCCAACTACAAGGAGTTATTTTCACCGAAGCCAGTTTATCTCAAGCTAATTTCTACGGTGCAGATTTAAGTAATACTAATTTTAGTAATGCTAATTTAATGCAAACTTATTTCTCCAAAACAAATTTAGAAAACTCAGATTTTAGAGGTGCAAATTTAGTCGGTGCCGATTTCACCAATGCAAATTTAATTAATGCCAATTTTTGTGGTGCTAATCTCAAAAATGCTAAAGTAAATCAACAACAATTAAAATCGGCAAAGGTTAACTGGAGTACTGTTTTTCCTGATGGTAGTCGTCATTGGTGGAAGGTATTTTAACATATTTGTAGAGACATAAAATTTTACGTCTCAACGGGAATTTTATGTATGATCGAAGTCTATTTGATTAATTTCCGTGGCAACTTTGATGCCAGATTCTAAAGCACCTTGTAACCATCCCCTTGTTTTAGAAGTATGATCACCAGCAAAATATATTTGTCCTTCTGTACGACTCAATTCATCAAACAATTCACTTTCTTGAGTTTTGGTGGGATATGCCCAACCACCTTTTGCCCAAGAATCATTCGTCCACGAATAATATTCTGAGGTTACAGGGTTATTCGGTACTTCGGGAAAAAGATTTTTCCATTGGTTTAATAAAGTCTTTAATCTTTCTTCCTCATTGAGTTTATCCATAGATAAAGCTAATTCAGCTTTGAGATAAGAATGTAAAATCCCTGTTTTGCCCGATGTATCCCAAGTCGGTTGCCATAATTCTTCAGGGCTATCTAAAAATATACCCCAACCATTTAAACCTTGTTTAACCCAAAATTTTTCAGGAAACTCCACAAACATTCTACTAGCAGGACGATAATCATATCCACCATTTGATGCTTTTTGTTTTGGTTTAGACAAAGGTGGTTGAAACTCTATCTTATCCAAAACCGTTAAAGGTACAGTACAAATCAAAAAATCACCTTCATATTGCTTCCCCGATTGAGAGAAAACTCGAACTTTCTTGTTATTTTGTTCAATACGAGTAACCGCTTCCCCCAGATTAATTCTATTTCCCAAAGCCTTAGCAAAAGCCTGTGGTAACAAATCTGTACCATAACGAATCTTACTCCATTGTCCCATTTCTCCCGAATCACCAGAATTGGGTAAAATCGACATCAAATCTTTACTAGATAATAATTTTGCCCTTTGATTTTTGATCGCCATATACAATCCCTCATCGGGGAAAAAAGGACTTATTTCTAAACCAAAATGCTTAATATAACTCAAGGTTAAGTAATGATCAGGTTGGATTCTAGCCGCCCCAGCTTCCACAATATTTCCCTCACTAAAACCATTTCTTAATGTTAAAACTCTCCCCCCCACTCGCTCACGAGCTTCTAAGACTGTAACTTCATGCCCTGCCATAGCTAATTCATAAGCGGCAACCAACCCCGACAACCCTGCACCTACAACAATAACTTTAAGAGGAAATTCACCTTTCTTTTCTAAATTACTAGGGATATGTGTTGTTTGAGTGTTTCCTTGAATACAGACTGTAGTTGCTATTAAGGTTATCGCACCACGAATCAAAAATTTACGGCGATTAATTTTCATTATGGATACCTAAGTTTAATATTGAGAATAGAATATCATTATGATTGTGTTGTTCAGGTTGATTTCTATAAGTTATTTTCTATTAATTTGCCATAACTACTGTAAAAGAGTCAATTGAAAAAATTTTTGTCTATTGTGCATAAATTCTATTTTTCGCACGGATATATCTATAGACAACAATTTCAAATCATCAAAACTATGGAAAACACCGAAAGTTACATTCCTTCAGTAGTACAGGTAATTAGTTCGTGGTTGGTTTTTTTATTTCTCAATTACAGATTAGCGGTATATGGTAAAGAGCAAAGAGGACAAAAAATGTGGTTATCTCTGCTTGTGGGGTTGGGAATAGGTTTTTTTCCTCAGTTTGTTTACAATATCTGGGGCGTTAATTTTAAAACTCCCCTGAAAAAATGGAAGGCTAACTTGGCATTTTCGATCGCATTTATCCTCAGTTTAATGTTTTCTGCGGCTAGTTTTGATTTGATTTTTTCGTATTACTTCTCGTGGTGGAACTTGTGATATATCCTAAACCGCCAAGAAATAAATGATCCTGTTGGCAAATAAAACTTAAAAATTCTGAAACCCTCATCCCTCTTCTATTTTTAGGACAAAATCAGGATCATCTACTTTTGTAATTACCTTTCTCTGTTGCTGATTTTTTCTGTCTAAATAAGCGTGTAAAGCAGATGAATCATTTGTATGTGCTAAAAAGTATTTTTTTACGTCTCATCGGACATGGTAGTATAACGAATATCAGACATTAAAGCACCTCCCCAATAGAGTGATTTAAAAACAATGAAAGCCGATAATTTTATTTTTGAATTGGAAAAGACTTCTTTTAAAACCAAACAAAATTTACCCAAATATCCGGGCATTTATTATGTAGTTGATGACAATAACCAAGATATTCTTTACATTGGGCAATCAGTTAATATTAACAGTCGTTGGCTTGGTAGAGGGCATCATAGAGATCATCAATTAATTACCATTATGCGTAATCGAAAAACCACGTTAACTATTTATTCTGAATATGTAAAAATAGAATTTCTTGACATTATAGAACAGAAAAGAATTAATGAATATAGTCCTCTTTTAAATGAAAGTCCAGTAAAAAGGAGGAATATTTCACCTTCTGAAGAATTATTGATAGAGTCATTAAAAATTTTACAAGAAAATGTGCTTATATTAGGTATAGAAAAACCTAGAAAAGATATTGCTCATACCCTAGATTCTTTTGATAAAAAATATAATTTAGTACAATCATCTATTGTTGATTTATCAACTATTCATCTTCTTATTTTTTCTGATGATTATAATAATTTTTTTCCGATGAGAAAACATTTATTAAAATTTTTACTAAAAAGAAATAAACAATCAAAATATAGTAAACAATGGTCAAGAATTAATCATGGAGAGCGGACCATTTGTCATCGTTTAATTTCTAACGGATATGTTTTTCAATTGACAGAATGGTGGTATTGGAAAGATGCTATTAATAACGAATTAACTTATGAAGATTTTTATAAACAAATTACTACTATTGAGGTTAATTTAGCTGGAATTAATTTTAAAGCACTAAATGAAAATAGTTTTTATTTAATTACTCCAAATGATAAAAAAATAACTCCTATTTATTATTTATTAACTAGATTAAAACCTTATGAACTAAATATAATTAATATAACAAATTTTCAATCTGAACAAAAATCTTTAAAACATTCATTTGAGACAAAAGTAAAAAAAGAAATTGAACGAGAAATAACAAGAGTATTAACTAGAATTAATACTTTAACAAGTCTTTTTTCTCAGTTGCGTAGTCTAATTATTGGTGAGTATTTTATTGGTGAAACTAAGTACATTGTTATTGCAGTTAATAATAATGATTATAGTATTTTTTATACTTCAATGAGTAAAGGTAAAGGAGGTTGGTTTAAAGATTGTATTTCTTATAACTTTGAGGGAAAAGAATATGTAAAAAACATAACCAAATATCAAGTAGAAAATTATGTGATTGAATTTGTCGAGTTTTTCCAGATTATAAATTACATGACATTAAACAATAGATTAAAACAGATTAAAATTACATCACTTTTTGGAGCAGAAATTAAAGCATTAAATTCTATAGATTTTCTTGATCAATTACTTAAAGATGCGTCTGCAAATTTAATCAAAACTGATGATAATTTTTGGTTTACAAGAGAAAAAATTATTGAACAAGGAAGTTATATTTTATATCTCAAAAATAAATTAAAACCGTTAGAAAATGATAACATAAAAATTCATGCTTTAATTCAGTCTAATCCTGTTAATATTGTCGTTAATGATACATTTAGTGACATAGATTCATTGCTTAGAAGTAGAGAAAAAATGACAGAAATAAACACGACTAATTTAATCCGTAAATCAGGTTTTATTCGTCAATCTGGCAATAGAAAATATCTACCTTTCCTTGTAGCAAGTTTTATCTTTAAAGGTGAGCGTGCTTCTAATTATGCAGTCAATATGGTAACTCAAGAAAAACAAGTGAAATTTGCGAATAATAATTACTGTAGCATAGTTTATCAGGTTGCTTCTGGAGATGAAAAATTATGGCTATTATTAGGAGATGAGTTAAAAGATTTTGTGAAATTAGGAATCTTAGAAAACATTAAAGACAAAGAATGTTATACAGATAAACTTTATGTTAGTACTCGACGTTATGTACATTCTGCTCGATTAACAATTAAAATAAAAAGTATCAACTATTCTGGTAGTCTTCCTTTTGGATTTTCAGAAAAGTACCCATTTTATCAAACAGCAATAACTGAAATAGAGCAAAGAATAAAATCTTTAAATATACCAACTTTAAGCTGTTCTTTTACCCCAGAAAATGTTAAAAGTTGATTAATTCTCATAACAACAATAGTTTTTAAATCTAACTTTTATATTAAAGCTACTTGTAAACTTTTTGGTTGTGGAATTTTGATGATCCGTGAGAGTATGCAGACATTGTTTTGTGCGATCGAACCCTTGCCATTTGGCATGATATTTAACATAGAATCATTATTGGAAATGTCTAATAGACTTCGACCATATTTGGTTTAAGAAGGGTTAAAACCCTTACTACAAACTAATAAAAAAAGAAGAAACTTCGATAACGGTTGATAGTGAATAGTAAATAGTGCATAATTTAGGTTAACAGTTACTAATTCCTACTTATTATGTCTTTTCAAGCGAATCCCATTAAATTTGGTACGGATGGTTGGCGTGGCGTGATTGCCGCCGATTTTACCTTTGAGCGTGTTTCTAAATTAGCTCCTCTTTGCGCTCAAGTTTTACAAGAGTCCAATCCCCATTCTAATTTAATCATTGTGGGGTTCGATCGACGTTTTATGGCGGAAGATTTTGCTTTAATGGTAGCCCAGACTTTACAAGAATACGGTTTTGATGTCTTATTGTCAGAAGGTTATGCTCCTACTCCTGCGTTTAGTTGGACTGCCAAAGCTGAAAATGCTTTAGGTGCATTAGTGTTAACCGCTAGTCATAACCCTGCCAAATATTTGGGCTTGAAAGTCAAAGGCGGTTTTGGTGGTTCTGTGGGAGAGGATGTTACGGAAAAAATCGAATCTCGTCTTGATACAATCCCTAAGATTAGTGATCAAAAAGGCACTCTAACATTATTTGATCCTTGGGCTAGTTATTGTCAACAACTTCGATCGCTCGTCAATATTGATTTAATCAAAAGCTCGATCGAATCTGGTAAATTAAAGATTATTGCTGATGTGATGCACGGTGCCGCTTCTACGGGATTAAGTCGTTTGTTAGATTGTGATATACAAGAAATTAATGCTGACCGTGATCCTCTTTTTGGCGGAGGCGCTCCTGAGCCTTTACCACGCTATATTCCCGACTTATTTCGCAAAGTGAAAGAAACAGCAAAAACTCATCCCGATAGCCTTAGAATCGGTTTAGTCTTCGATGGAGACTGCGATCGAATTGCTAGTGTGGATGGTCAAGGGAACTTTTGTAGTACTCAAATTTTGATCCCCATTTTAATCGAACATTTAGCCACAAGAAGAAAACTAAAAGGGGAAATTGTTAAAACCGTAAGCGGTTCGGATTTAATCCCGAAAATTGCTAAACTGTTTGATGTGCCATTATTTGAGACACCCATCGGCTATAAATACATTGCTGAAAGAATGTTAACTTCTCAAGTTTTGGTAGGAGGAGAAGAATCAGGAGGAGTCGGTTATAGTAGTCATATTCCCGAAAGAGATGCGCTACTTTCCGCCTTGTATGTGTTGGAGGCGATGGTGGAGTCAGGGAAAGATATTAGCGAACTTTACACTAATTTACAACAGCAAGTAAACTTTGATTCAGGGTACGATCGAATTGATATTACCTTAGCAAATCTTGACCACAAAAACCAACTCCAGAAAAAACTGGAAACCACTCCCTTAACCGAAATTGCGGGGAAAAAAGTAGTGAGTTGTTTAGCCATTGACGGTTATAAATATCGCCTTGAAGATGACAGTTGGCTATTAATTCGTTTTAGTGGTACAGAACCTTTACTTCGTCTATACTCAGAAGCCCCCAACCTCAAAATAGTTCAAGAAAACCTAGCTTGGGCAAAACAATGGGCAAATGGATAAAAAGTAATTAGGGTTTGCCTCATAGTCTTTTTATGAGGATAGGAGAGAGAAGATAGGAGAAATACTGAAACATCAAGGTTTTGATGCTGTTGATAGATAAAATGAGTCTAGTTGTCTTAAAAAAAATAAGGTCAAAAGTATCGAATTTTGAATAAAAATCCTCAAAACGGAGCAATTTTTAAGTAATGTATTATGTCTAAACTGTTGACTTTAATAGCTTTCTGACCTATTCAGTAAACCCTAATTAAAGCGGGTAACGCGATTCGAACGCGCGACATTCACCTTGGCAAGGTGACGCTCTACCACTGAGCTATACCCGCAATTGGTACATTTATTATTATGTCGCAAATTCTCAAAAAAGTCAAGGTTTTTGTTGAAAAAATTTTTTTCTTTAATACATATCCCCCTAAATATATTCAAATAAATTTAGAAATAGACGATCGATTAGGCAGAAAAGCAACCATTGAAATGAGGAATTAGAAATGACAAATCAGGAATTGTTATATTGAGTAAAATAAAAGAAAACACCGAAAATTAAAGTAATGCAACCTTTATTCACTATTGGACATTCCAACCACAATCCTGAATATTTTGTCGAATTACTGCACAAGCATAGTATAACTGCTATTGGGGATGTTCGATCGAACCCCTATAGTCGTTACCTACCCCACGTCAATCAAAAGCAATTGCAAAGGTATCTTGCACAGAATGAAATTATGTATGTGTTTTTAGGAGGGGAATTGGGCGCACGCCCTGATAACCCCAATTGCTATGTTGAAGGAAAAGCCCTATATGAAAATATTGCTAAAACCGATAAATTTCAAGAAGGAATACAAAGAATTTTAAAAGGAGTAGAGAATCACCGTATCGCCCTAATGTGTGCCGAAAAAGACCCTCTTACCTGTCATCGTGCTATCCTAGTATGTCAGCATCTAGTACCATTCAATTTAGAAATTGCCCATATTCATAGTAATTCAGAGTTAGAATTTCATGAAGATTTAGAAGAAAGGATGTTAAAACAACACAACTTGCAGGATAATGACTTAGAAGGACAATTATCGTTATTTACAGATATTTTACCTCCTCCCATGACGAAAGAAGAAAGACTGAAACAGGCATATCAAAAACAAGGCTTAAAAATTGCCTATGTAGAGAATTAATGGAGAATGGAGAATTGAAAATTGAAAATGAGGAATGAATTAATAGCCCACTCAACAAAAAAGAATATTAGTAATATAAAAAAATCAATCAATCGAGCTAATATTTATAGTTGAATTTTCACTAATAGTAATAATAGTAAAATGATTAAATTATTTACCATCGGTTTTACTCGTAAATCAGCCGAAAAATTTTTTGAAGGATTGCAAAAAGCAGGAGTCAAAAAAATTATTGATACCCGTCTGAATAATACCTCTCAATTGTCAGGATTTGCGAAACAGTCAGATTTACAGTATTTCTTGAAAAAAATTGCTCATATTGATTATGAACATAAATTATCTTTAGCACCCACAAAAGATATACTAGACTCTTATAAAAAGAAGGCTATGGCATGGGATGAATATTCTCGTCATTATTTAGATTTAATTGCACAAAGACAGGTAGAAACAACTTTAAAAGAGGAAGATTTAGATAATTGTTGTTTTTTATGCAGTGAAGATAAGCCTCATAATTGTCATCGGCGTTTAGCGGCGGAGTATCTACAGTCACAATGTCAAGATATTGAGATAATTCATTTATAACAAATTGAGATTATATGTAATAAAATAATGATATTGAGTTCTATAATATAAGTAAAATTAATTTTGATAGGTTATGAAAATAATCTGTTTAGCTAATTCTTACAAACATCACGGCAGATGTATCGCTGGTATTAACATTAATTCGGGAGAATGGATACGCCCTGTATCTAGCTTGGAAGATGGTAAATTACCCATTGACGATAGTTATCTTAAAGTCGATCGAATCTGGCTTTTAGATATTATAGACATACCCATCGATCGAAGTCAAAAATTAGGTTATGAAGTGGAAAACTATGGTTATTATCATCTGCCTTGGCAAATAACCGATAAAGCGAAAGTTATTGATTTGTTATCATACTGTGAAGATACCTTATTATATCCTGAGTTCGATCGAGCTATTCCCTATGAGTATTTAAGACAACAATCACCTTTGCGCACATTACAACTAATAGAAGTCAAATCCTTATGGTGTTATAAAGACGAAAGGAATAAAGGAAAAGGGCGTATTTTAGACGAAAAATATAATATTGCCTCTATAGAAATTAGTGTAACAGATCCTTTAATCTTGAAAAAATTAGATTATCAAGAATCCTATACTTGTCATGGGTTGATATGTCTAAGTTTAAGTCAACCTTGGCAAAAATCTCCCCAAGATGAATTAATGTGTTATCGATTAATCGCAGGAATTATCGAATTACCCTCACAATTAGAAAAGATTTTAACTCAAATGGAGAGAGTAGGATGGAGTCAATCTCAAGGAAGAAAATATTTAAGAGAAAATTTTGATAAAGAATCTCGTTATCAACTCACTTTAATAGAAGCGCAACAATTTCTTACTTATCTTGAAAATCTTTCTATCTCAAGGTAAAAAATAGATTATTTGTACTATATTTTATTAAAGGATAATCTTTTTTCATTCTCATTTATTTTCAATAACTAATATTAACTAATTGCTAATAATCTTAATAAAATAAAACTCAACACTTTATAACCTTTATAAATCAAGCTCGATCATTCTTATTCAAAATTATTAATTGTTAATTATTATTAATAGCGAATGCGAACCCCTAGCATATTTTTTTCTTAGGTTATCCCAAATTAACTTTATCATTATTATTCCTACTACTTGGACATCATAAATCATAACCTGAGATAGAACATTGAGAGATTGCTTCGTATCCTCGCCATGACAGTATAAAAAATTTAGAATTAATAGTTGTTTTCCCCCTCTCCTCTTCCTCCTCTTCCTCCTCTTCCTTCTATCCACAACTCATATTTTATGGCTCGATCGAATCTACTCTAAATGATAAGATAAGGTATCTTAAACAAAAATTAACATTCAAAAAAGATGTTAATTCTTGATTCTCATTTTCAATTCTCCATTTTCAATTCTCCATTCATTCTTCTATGGTATTTGTTAAGCGTGTAGAGTTATCCCGTTTTAAATCTTTTGGAGGTAGTAATGCCGTTCCTTTTTTGCCCGGATTTACTGTGATTTCAGGTCCAAATGGTTCAGGTAAATCTAACATATTGGATGCTTTATTATTCTGTTTAGGGTTAGCTAGTTCAAAAGGCATGAGGGCGGAAAGACTACCCGATTTGATTAATAATAGTCAAAATAACACTGGAAAAGTGATGGAAACTGTTGTTTCTGTTACTTTTGATTTAGAAAATTTAGATAGTTTAAGTAATAATTTATTAGAAGAAACTCAGGTTAATCAAACTAATAAACAATTAGAAAAATCAGAAAATTTTTATACTGAAAATGAAGCGGATAATTTCTTAGATAATGAGGAAAATAAACAAGAAGTAAAAATTAATTTAGAATCCCTCTCAGAGTTAAAAGTCACTAGACGTTTAAGAGTCACAAAAGGCGGTAGTTATGCCTCTACTTTTTATCTTAATGATAGCCCGTGTACTGCTAATGAACTCCATGAACAATTAAACCGTCTGCGTATTTATCCTGAAGGTTATAACGTGGTTTTGCAAGGAGATGTGACTCGTATTATTACTATGAATGCTAAGGAAAGACGAGGAATTATTGATGAGTTAGCAGGTGTTGCAGAATTCGATCGAAAAATTGAGCAAACCAAGACGACTCTGGAGGCGGTGAGGGAGAGAGAGGAGAAATGTCATATCATCCAAGATGAGTTGATAGAAAATAGTGCTAAGTTGAAACAGGATTCTGAGAAAGCGAGTAAATATCAAAAACTTAAGGCACAAATTCACGAGAAAAAACAATGGGAAATCGTGATTAATTGGCGTTATTTACAACAACAAAAAGAGGAGATAAAAAAGACATTATTAGACTTAGAAACTAAACAAACTCAAAAGACAGAAAACTTGAGTAAAATTGACAGTAAAATTATCACGGCTAATGAAGAATTAAAGGCATTCAATGAGGAAGTAAAAGCCTTAGGAGAAGAAGAACAAATTAATGTTGCCTCTAAGTTAGCTAGTGATAAGGCAAAACGAGAACAACTTTTAAAACGACAACAGGAATTGACTAAGTTAGATAATGACTTAGTTACTAAACACCGTGAAATTGAGCAAAAAGTTAAGAGTTATCAGCAACAGTTAACAAATTTAACCACAGAAATTGAGCAATTAGAAACTAACCTTCTTCCTCAGTTAGAAAGAGAAAAAACTGTCCTCAAAAATGAATTAGATACTTATAAAGAAGAAGCAAAACAAATTGCTTCTAAGTCTCAAGCATGGGTTGCACAACAAACCGCATTAAATCAAGAAATTACCACTATTCAAAAACAGTTAAATCCTCAGTTAACTCAACAGGCTTTGTTAACGGAAAGATGTAGTAAGTTACAGGTAACGATTAAAAATGAAAATGAGCAATTAGCAAAGTATGAGCAAGATATTAATAAAAAACTTGAGCAAGTACCCACTTTACAAAAAGAAATAGAGGACTCCGCATCGAACATACAAGTATTAGCGGAGAAACTCGCAAAAGTTGACGCAGAAATTGTCTTAAACCAAGATACAGTAAATCGTTTACAGGTTGAGCAAAGGGAGAAGCAACGGCAGTTAGACAAATTGGAGGCAACGAAACAAGCACAACAGGAGGCGCAGGGTACTTATGCCAGTAAGATTATCTTAAATTCTGACTTGCCGGGGGTATGTGGTTTGGTGGCGCAGTTGGGGGAGGTGGATTCCCGTTATCAATTAGCGTTGGAAATTTCCGCAGGAAGTCGCTTGGGGTTTATCGTGGTGGAAGATGACACCATTGCTTCTATGGGCATTAAATTACTCAAGCAACAAAAAGCAGGAAGGGCGACTTTTTTGCCCTTGAATAAAATACAGTCACCCCGTCTCAATATTCCGAGAGAGGTTGCCCAAGCTAGGGGGTTTATCGATTTAGCTGTCAATTTGGTTAAGTTTGATGCTCAATATCAAGGAATTTTTGCTTACGTTTTTGGCAATACGATCGTGTTTGAAGATTTAGACAGCGCTCGGCGGTTAATGGGACAAGGGCGCATTGTCACTTTAGATGGTGAGTTGTTGGAATCTAGTGGAGCAATGACGGGAGGTAGTGTTTCCTCTCGATCGAGCCTGAGATTTGGTAGGGTTTCGGCTACGGAAAGTAAGGACTTTGGGGAGTTAAGACGGCGGATAAGTGAAATTGAAGACATAATTATCCAGTGTACAAATAAAATATCAGAAAAAAGGCACTTAGTCAAGGGGTGGTCAGAAGAATTAAATCAAGAAAGACAAAATAGACAGAAAAAACTGCTACTTTTAGAACAATGTCAACAGGAAATTAGCCGTTTAGAACAAGATAAAGAAAAAATTATTGGTAGTAATGCTAATAATTATCAGGAGTTAGTTAAGGGTAAACAAGAGTTAACAAATATTGAACAAAATTTGCCTTTATTACAGACTCAATTAAACCAAAAACAAGAGGAATTAAAAGAGTTAGAATCTAGCTATGATAATCAGGAATGGCAAAATTTACAGCAGATTATTAGTCAGCAGGAGTTGTTATTAGAAGATAGGCAATCGATGTTAAATAAAAGTCAACAAAATTTAGATAAATTAGTCAATAATCATAGAGATTTGCAGGAAAAAATTACGGAAGCAGAAAATAATATCACTTCTTTATTGACTCAACAAAAGGAGATTAAACAGGAAGAAACTATCCTTACCCAAGACTTGAGTTCGATCGAGCTGGAAATCACTAACTATGAAACTCTTTTCCAAGAATTAGCTCATAAATTAGAGGACATTAAACAGAGAAGAAATAAACAAGAAAGCCTTGTTAAACAGTTAGAAAATGAACAACAACAACTAAAATGGTCGATCGAAAAAATAGTTTTACAACACCAAGAAGGGCAAACAAAATTAAATGAGTTAACCTTGCAAATAGATGAGATAAGCCAAGAGTTACCTAATCCTTTACCCGAAATTCCTTGGTTAGTTAATAATGCAGAAAGTGGTGATATTAATAATAAAATTACCTTCGATAGTTTGCAAGATCACCTAGAACAAATTAAACAGGAAATTCGCAAAGGAGAGAAAAAATTAGAAGCCCTTGAACCTGTTAATATGTTAGCTTTAGAACAGTATGAAAAAAATCAGGAAAGACTAGAGGAATTATCAGGAAAATTAGCAACTTTAGAGGGTGAAAGAACTGAATTATTATTAAGGGTAGAGAATTTTACTACCCTAAGATTAAGGGCTTTTAAAGAATCTTTTACTGCTGTTAATGAAAACTTTAAAACGATTTTTGCTACCCTTTCCGATGGGGATGGTTACTTAAAATTAGAAGATGAAAATAACCCTTTCAATGGTGGTTTAACTTTAGTTGCTCACCCGAAAGGAAAACCTGTACAAAGGTTAAGCTCTATGTCTGGAGGAGAAAAATCTTTAACCGCCCTTAGCTTTATTTTCGCTTTACAAAGATACCGCCCTTCTCCTTTTTATGCCTTCGATGAGGTGGATATGTTTTTAGATGGTGCTAATGTGGAAAAACTCTCAAAAATGATTCAGCAACAGGCAAAATCTGCTCAATTTATCGTGGTTAGTTTAAGAAGACCGATGATCGAAGCCGCCCAACGCACGATCGGGGTTACTCAGGCTAAGGGGGCTTATACTCAGGTATTGGGTATCAAACTTAGTTGAGTTCGATCGAGTTTTCGGCATTCTTTCAGTAAATCTGATGTTAAGAGGATATGCAATCGAACTTATTTCAAAAAAAAGCTATATCTAAATCTTTACAAATTTTCTTAGCAAGAATATCAGGAATTTCATTATGTCGGGGAATAGCCGATCGTTTATTTTGGCAAGGATTATGCCATTATGAATGATTACCTCCTTATCTTAACAATTCACATCCTTGAGATTGAAGATAACGCAAAAGCTCATTTCTTTTCATATAGTAAGAGTTTTTTTCGTTTTGATTAAAATAAGATTTTACTAGGTAACTCAAAACTATTCATATTAGTTGAAGGAATATTAAAAAAATCAAATATAGGTAATGATTGATTATTACCATATTTTAAATAATCTTTAATTGTTTCAGCCACAAATTTTGCAAGTTTAACAGGAACAGCATTACCTATAATTTGTTCTAAATTAGTCTTTGTGCCAAAAAAATTAAAATTTTCAGGGAAAGTTTGAATATAACTACGTTCTAAAGTTGTGAGAGGTCTAATTTTATCTAAATCAATATTTTGGGGATCACAATGATTTAATTTGTAACCTTTTGGAATCGGTCGATTTACGCCTCTAATAGTCGGACTAGGTTCATTTACTGAAAATATTCCTCTTCTACTATAATTTCTTGGATGACGATAATAATATTCTATCTCGATCGAATCTCCTAAATAATCTTTCACTGTCATGGGTTTTGTGAATAAATTTTCTTGAAAAATAGTGTTAAGTTGATTATGTTTATCTCCTAAATGACCTATTAAAAAAAATCTTGTTCTAGCTTGAGGTACTCCGCAAAAAGACGCATTTAAAATAACAGATGAAAGTCCATATTTTTGCGTGATAAACTGTTCAATAATATCTTTTAAAATATGAGTTTTTCTAATTTGAGTCACGTTTTCCATGACAAACCATTGAGGTTTTATCTTAGAAATTATATTCGCAAAATGATAGGTTAAATTAGCACGACCTAGAGTAATATCTCGTTTTCCTGCACTGGAAAAATCTTGACAAGGAGGTCCTCCGATAATAATATCAGGAGAAAATTTTTGAATTGTTTTAAATACCTCATTTTCATTGCTCAAGTCTTGTTCAAAAATAGGATGACTAAAGTTTGCCTGATATATTTCTATGGCAGGTTTCCAGTTATCAAATGCTCCCAATATTTCAAACCCAGCTTGTTGAAATCCTAAAGAAAAACCGCCACAACCTGCAAAAAGATCAATACATTTCATCATCTAAACAAATCTGGTGAATTGAATACAATAGCATCAAAACGTCTTTCGGGACTTAAAAGGTTTTGACTTCCTCCTAGTATTATATTTTTAATTTCATCTTTCTTAATAATCGGTTTAGTTAGACGATCGCACATCATATATTTATTAGTTATATTCCCAGAGGAAGCAAAGGCTTTATCATTTTTTGTGTTGTAAGATAAATTATCAATAATTTTTTTGTGATTAAATTTTCGATGATTTTTAAAATCTTGTAGCATTTTATATAACCAAATTGCCGTTCTCGTCTGACGATTGATACTATTCGCTGTAATTTCCCTATTGGCGATCGTAGAAATAAAATAAGTAAATCCTGCATTACTCCAGACAAAGACATCAAGACAATTTTCTGCAAGACTTGGTGATTTACCTCTAGTTTTCCAAATTGGTTGAATCAAAAAAGATTGCTGATTTTCCGCTAATTGATAGGATATTTGTTCTATACAGTCAATAATTTGATCAATTTTGCTTAAAATTAATTTTTCTTGTGACCAATCATCAATTACGATGTCAGGAATGATGTCCCCTAATTCTCCATTCAAACTCGAAATAATACTACAAGCTAAATAAACGATCGTATCAGGTCTAACAACTATTTCACTACCATAATATTCTTCTTGCAAATTACAGGTCACATTATCAGGTAAAGCCGTTAGTTTAATTTCTAAAGCGGATAAACATTGTCCATCACTTTCTTTTTGTATAACTAAATCAATTCTTGGCAGTGAACCGATTATATATTTTTGATAGGGTGTATAAGTCGATTCAAAGGCATAATAAATGTCATTATCAGTAGGTTTTAGTCCAAAAATTTCACTAATTGCGATGGTCGATTGACAAAATTTTTTCTCTTGAATACAAAGATTAATAGCATCAATATTTTTTGAGTCTAAATAGCAAGACAACGAGATAGGAAATGAAGAATTAAACTGATTTTTTCCCCAAGTTTCTTTTAATGTAAAATCTCGATTTGATTTTCTAATACCGAATAGACTAGGTTTTATTTGATTCATTTGAATAACTTTTGCTATAAAATCTTTATATTATCTTTTGAATTTTTGTATAATTAAAGTTGGGTTTCGTTACCTCTACTCAGCCTACTTTTATTATGCTCTTTCTCTCAATTTATCTAAGACAGATAATATCGCAATCCTAAATCATTGGTAAACAAACGAAGACTGATTTCTCTTTTTATTAAAGCGAGTTAGGAGGATATAATTTTTCCATTCGATCGATTGATATTCACTATTCACCCTCACATATTACCATCCAGTGATAGACACAGTATCTAACAAACTGGGGGGATTATCTTCTGTAGGAGATTGATTATTTTCTGTTTCTCTTACCTCAATACAGAAAGTTGCCGTATTAAAACCGCCAAAACGTTGTACTGTACTGGTTCTTAATCTTATGTCATCGCCGACAAACCAAAATCTTTCATGAATGGTCATGGTTTCATACTCTGTAGTTAGTACAAGAGCATCTTCTTGATCTAAATAATACTCTCCAGCAACGGGTACAATTTCGGCATAACCTCTTTCTCTGAGTAGTTTACCTTGACGGGGATTTTCGGCGGTGGGAATGAGGGCAAAAACTGTCTCTCCTTTGTGATCTTCGTTCTCTTTATCCCATTGCATTGCTCCATCCCATGTAACATAAGAGCCACCAACAGATGTTTCGGGTGAGCAGGAGTGCATTTGACAAATTTCGGCTATTTTGGGATCATCTTTAGTTAAGGTTTCTACTTTGATTTGAGAGCCTCCTGTTTCTGCTCTTCTGAAAGGTAAATGATGAGTTGTACGTTGCGATCGCCATTGTCCTGCACTATGTTGAAAAAATGTTAAACCGTCCATATCTTGATCAAAAAAATTATATATTCAGAATATTATCTTATCATCGATCGCGCAGCTCCACCTTTGGCGATCGAGCTTTTTAAATCGAATTTTGAGGAGGAGAAAGTATTTAATTAAGAAGGATTAATGAGAAAAAAAATTAAACCGCTATAAAGTTGAAAAGTCTCATCCCAGAGGGTTTCTTCCCTACGAAAAAGATTGATGTGAGGGGTGATTTGTTTTAACATTTCTGGAAATTGGATTGCTCCTTCTGCAAATAAGGTAAAATCGGACCATAGTGGTTTATCAGGTATTTTTTCATTTAAAAAATTAGTTAAATATTCCCATTTTTCTTGAACAGTTTTGCCCTGTTTTGATATTTCTAAACCTCGATCGTGAAACGGCGCTGCGCGATCGAACTTGTAAAATTGATCACTAAATCGTAAAATTAAATTTTGAGACACTAAATGTAAATCATAGAATTTGCTATAGTCAAGGGTGGACTTTTTTTTCTGGGGTTTTCCCTTTGCATCAATATGTAAAGTTTCTTCAAAAATAGGGATTAAAGCATGAATTTTATGGTTAATTTCTGTCCATTGAAAAGTAATAATAATTTCTTTTTCCTGATCATTTTTACATAAAATATTTACTTCACCATCATCACTAATAATATATTCAACTTGATAAACTGTCATCTGATTAATATTTTTGATTCTCTGACAAAAACAAGGAATTTCTGCTTGAGATAACTCTGTTTGATAATAGTTTAAAGTACCGAAATTACCAGTTTTATAAAGTCTTAAACTACGGGTAGGAATTTGTAAAGTAGCGGTATAATTATCTAAGTTCATTACTTGAGCAAATTTTGGTGCTAACACTTTTTTTTGTTCAAGGTTAACAGGTTTTAAAACTAATACCGCTAAATCTTCACTGTTTTCGATATTTTGAAATTCTTGAAGTTTTTTAAGTTGAATTTGTTGTTGAATTTGTTGTTTTTCTCGATTAATTGTAACGATTCTTTCAATACCATCACGAATCAATTTGAGCAGTTGAGCATCAGGATAAATACTATCTTTAACAATTTGTCGATAACTTGCTTCAGATTCGGTTAAATTGCCTTGTTTTTCTAAGATTAATGTTTGATAATATCTTATCCATAAATCATTTTTTCCTTGAGCTAATAGTTGTGTTAATATGTCTTTAGCTTCGTCATAATTTTCCTGATCGATCGCCGATTTTACTTCTTCAAACATATTCAATAATTAATCATAAGAGCTTTTAACTGTTAACTAATAGTTTATTATAGTTGTTTATACCTACTCACGGGATAAAGGTTGACATTTTTTTAAAATATGTTAGCTTTTAATGAAGTCGATAACCAAGACTGTTAAAACTATTTAATTTAAAGATTAAATTAAATAAAAATTAGTTATTATTCAAGATTAATCAATTAATTAGAATAATAAAAGTAGGGTGGATTACACCCGAATCAACGCTTGTGGACAGTATCAAGCCGACTTGACTGGTAGAAGCAAGAAGTAAACGTCATAGGTAACTATGAGTAAGTTTTATATAACAGAACAGCACACAAAAAATGATCCAATAATCCAATAGTAATTAATGATTATGGATTTTATCATAAACCACCTTGCCATAGACATCGATCATAATTTCCGTAAAGGCGTAAAATTTTAGATAAGGGTAGGAGATAGGAGACAGGATACAGGAGATAGTAGTAAGAATTGATTTAAACTTATGTAAAATTCATTTTTTGCTATTATTTCTCTTTATTTAATTATTTTCTTTGGCTAAAATTTGAACAGCTATTACTCAATAACCCTTATTTTAAAAGGTTGTTAATCTCGAATTCAGGTAGAATAAGGGTTAAAACCCTTACTACGAACTTATTATTACTTATTCTTTATGATTCGCTTAAAGTCTTGGCAATGGTTTATTTTGAGTATTCCTATTATTGCTATCATTACTTTTTTTGTGGTGGCAACGGGGTTACAAATTCACGCATGGGGTATTAATTGGATATGGGCGATATTTGTAGCTATACTTGTGGGTTGGCGTTGGTTGTTGGTAAAGTGGACAAAACCTCTATTTCCTAGTGTAGAAAATATTATCTCTGATGTACAGCAGGATTTGCAAACTACAACTTTTAATTTACCTTCCCAAAAAAGTTATAACAATTCGGAGATTATTCCTAAGCTAGAGGAAGTTTTACAGAGTATTATCGTGAAAACGAGGGAAGATGCCCCTATTTGGGAAGATTTACAGTTGTTTTTTGAACGTTGTCAGGATTTGGTAAGTTCGATCGCCAAAATTTATCATCCTGAAGTAGAATATCCATTATTGAATATTTATATCCCCCAAGCCTATGGATTAATTCGAGGTACAGTGGATGATATGGATAAGTGGATGACGAAATTGTCTCCTGCGTTAAATCAAGTAACCATTGCCCAAGGTTATCAAGGTTATCAACTATATCGCAAAGTTGAACCGAGCGCTCGTAAATTATTGCAAGTGTGGAGTTGGGCACAATGGGTGATAAATCCTGCGGTGGCGGCGACTAAGTTAGCTAGTCAAGAAACGAATAAACAAGCGAATCAGGAGTTATTGATTAATCTTAGTCAAGTTTTAAGGGAAGTGGCTTTGCGAAATTTGGCACGGCAAACGGCTTTGTTATATGGTGGTGATAGTTTACCTCTTGATAAATTTATCCCGAATAATGAGACTTTAACTAAGACAAAAACCCAGACTTTGCAAGAAATTTTGACTCAAGCTCAAAATCCAGACCAAATTGAGCAAAAACCCGTTAATATTCTTTTAGTGGGTAGAACTGGCGCTGGAAAAAGTAGCTTAATCAATACTCTTTTTAATACGAAAAAGGCGGAAGTTGATGT
Organism: Geminocystis herdmanii PCC 6308; assembly: GCF_000332235.1. Classification (NCBI taxonomy): domain Bacteria; kingdom Bacillati; phylum Cyanobacteriota; class Cyanophyceae; order Chroococcales; family Geminocystaceae; genus Geminocystis; species Geminocystis herdmanii. The sequence continues at coordinate 4,039,879 of NZ_CM001775.1, forward strand.
TTTGCCTAGCACGACGGAAATCAAAAGTTATCAATGGAAAGCTAACACAGGAGAGGTTTTAAACCTTTTGGATACTCCCGGTTATGAGCAGGTCGATCGTTCTGATTATGCGCAAACGGTGCTAGAATATGCGGAAAATAGTGATATTATTTTACTGTTAAATCCTGCGCTTGATCCAGCCTTACAAATGGATAAGGATTTTTTAGTTAAGTTGCGTGATAATACTGCTGATGTGCCTATTTTTATTATTATTACTCAAGTCGATCGACTGCGCCCGATGCGAGAATGGTTGCCTCCTTATAATTGGTTGACGGGAAATTCACCGAAGGAGGTTTCTATTCGTGAAGCGGTGAAATATCGTCAGGAAAACTTAGGAGAATACTGTAAGGAAGTTTTACCTGTGGTAACTCTCGATCTCGATCGAGATTCTTGGTATGATGACGTTTTAGCTATGAATATTTTAAGCTCGATCGAACCTGCAAAACAACTAAGACTAGCCCGTTTTTTCCGTAATATCGAAGCCAAAAGCATCACCGCCGCTAAAATTATCGATAAATATTCCTTTCAAATGGCAACCACTCAAGGCTTAACTACGTTACTCAAAAGTCCTGTCTTGCAATTTATTTCGACTTTAAGTACAGGCTCACCTCGTTTAGCCTTTTTACTAGCAGAAAAAATCCCCATTGAACAATTACCCGTAGTTATTGGTAAACTGCAATTAGCCTTTGAATTATTCTCTTTATTAAGTACAAATAACGAAGATAAAATACAATTTGATTTATTATCTTTATGGACTTTATTAGTAGAAAATAATGGTAATCCAGAGCAAGAAGCCTATGCTTTAGGTCATGCTTTAGTTGAATTTTGGACTAAAAAAATGACTTTTAATCAGTTAGAAGAAAAGTATAAATTTTATTTACAAAATTGATGTTTATGGGAATTAAGTTCGATCGAAAAAGTCGATATTATCTATAATTTATAAATATTTATCCTATCTTCTTCTCCCTTCAAAAGATTATAAAACAACCCCTAATTATTAGTTGATTGTTCATGTAATAAAAGTTCAAAATTGACTAAAGAATCAATCAAAATTGCTTTTTTATGTAATTTTTTTAAGTAGAGAAGATCATTGATTTGATTAAGACTATTAACAATGGTTTTTGGTACATTTTCAAATCTAATTTCTAATGCTTCAATGACGGATTCTTTAGCATTTTTGAGCTTCCCAAGTTGTTCACCTTTTTCCATGCCAATTTCTTCGATACTGGTAATATAAGGCATTTTATTTTCCTCCTCATAATTAATTAATTCTGTTTGGAATTGTTCTTTTAATTCTTTCGGTAAAATCATCAACCAATCGATTAATCGAAATAGTTGAATGACCATTTCCTTAGTATAGCCTTTTTGATATAATAACCTGACTAAGTTTAGTTTTGATTCTAGTCTAGCTAAAGAATTTTTCTTTGTTTCTCGGCTTTGTAAATAAGCCATAATTACCACAGCAAAAGGATTATTATTTTCTGCTAAGGAGGAATAATTTTTTTAATAGTCTAATAGTTTAATAATAGGAAAATCTAGCTTTAGTTGACAACCCCAACGACTATAATTATAATTTGTTGGTCGCCATTTTTCATCTTCATCCCCTAAAACAGCTAAACTGACTATTTCTGTATTTTTATCAATATATTTATCATAAATACGGTAATGATAAACAAACATTCTCTTAGCAAAATTACTTTCATATTTACCTTGAATTTCCGTATGAATTAAGATAATGGTTTCTTGATTATCCATTGTTTTTGATAATTTAACAGGTTAATGACTATCCATTTTACTAAATGATTAAATTCTCATTCCTGAGTTACTTTGTGTTTAGGGTACTTATGTTAAAATTCGTTTGATCAATAATAAAAATTTTATTGTATATTTTTTTAAAATTTTATAAAATAAAATATAGAAATAAAGAGATAATTAAAAATGGCTAAAAAAATAAAAAAAGCAAGAAGTTGGGGTTTTAGTTCAAGTGAACAATCAATTAATAATTATGTCAGTAATGCAAGAAATAGTTAATCAAGGATTAGTGCCTTCGGGAAAAGTAAAAATTTGCTTTAAGGGAAAACAAAAAGAATTGTTATTTATGGGGATAAAACTTCATGATAAGCCATCGATCGAACATTCTAAAAAAGTCGTAAAAATGGGACAAGATGTCGTTAAATTCATGCACAAAAGAGAAGGAAAAAAAGCAGAATTAGTACTCCTTGAAGCCTTAAAATTAGAACCAAAATCCCCAGATTTACTGTATAATTTAGCTGGTTCTTATATGGTACAAGAAAGAAAAAAAGAAAGTATTGAGCTAATCAAAAAAATTCATCAAGAATATCCTGATTATTCTTTTGCAAGGCTTAGTGTTGCACAATTTCACATAGAAGACAACGAATTGGAAGAAGCAGAAGAATTGTTAAAACCATTATTCACAAAAACAGAGTTTAACCATAACGAATTTTCTAAATTTTGTGAATTACATATCAAGTTAGCTATGGCAAAAAAAGATTTAAAAGAAGCTCATTCTTGGTTAGAAATGTGGCAAAGAATGGGAAATGAAGATGATGAGCTATTAGAATATTGGACAGAGGAATTAGAAGATATATTTTCCTTTATTTGATGCAAAATTATTAGACTTCTCTAATAATTATCGAAATAAAGAAGGGTTAAAACCCTTACTACAAACCTATTCAAATTAAGAAAAATTAATCTAATACCTAATGATTCGTCCTCAATTTTTACAAAAAGGTGATACATTACTGGCGATCGCACCTAGCGGTACATTAAGAGACAAGGAAGCGATAAAATTTGAACAAGGAGTGGAAATCTGGCGACAAAATGGCTATAACATCGTCTTAGAAACCAATTATTCTGCCCAAGAAGGCTATTTGGCAGGAAATGATCAAATTCGCCGATTAGCCTTAAAAGAGGCATGGTTAAACCCCGAATATAAGGGCATTGTCTGCGTTAGAGGTGGCTATGGAGGGGCGAGATTATTGGAGCGTTGGCAATGGGAAACCATACCACACCCCAAATGGTTAATCGGTTTTTCTGACGTAACTAGCTTACTGTGGAGTTTATATAATCAAGAAATTGTGAGTGTTCATGGTGCTGTATTAACTACAATAATAGAAGAATCGGAAACATCCTTAAAACGCTTATTTGACTACTTGGAAGGCAAACCCCTTACTCCCCTTTATGGTAATGGTTGGGGAGGCGGTAAAGCTCAAGGAAGGCTTTTAGGTGGCAATTTGACAGTGGCAACTCATTTGTTAGGTACGAAACTTTGTCCAAACTTTGATAACGTTATTTTAGCTTTGGAAGATGTGCAAGAAGCCCCCTACCGTCTCGATCGAATGTTGACTCAATGGCGTATAATGGGCATTTTTGAACGGGTAAAAGGGATTCTTTTAGGGCGGTTTAGCGGTTGTAATCCTCCTGACAATATCCCTAGTTGGAATGTTAATGAAGTTTTGCTCGATCGATTTTCAGACTTAAATATTCCTGTAATTAGTGAGTTACCATTTGGACACGATGGGGTAAATATGTGTTTACCTGTAGGAGAATGGGTGGAAATGGATGGAGATAGGGGAGAGGTGAATTTTATGGCTCTTCGACTTTGAGTATGATAAATTATTGGTGGAGGTAGGCAAAAGGCAAATGGCAAATGGCAAAAGTTAATTTTATTTTTTTATTTTTGGGAATAGAAAATGTCAGACATAAAAGACTTTAAAGATTTAATAATTTGGCAAAAAGGGATGATAATAGCCGAAAAATGCTTTTTCCTTACCCAAAAATTTCCCAAAGAAGAATTATATGGCATGATTCAACAAATAAGAAGAGCCTCATCATCTATACCAGCAAATATATCAGAAGGTTATGGACGAAGATCCCCTGGTGATTATAAACGTTTTTTAAACATTGCACAAGGTTCAGTTAATGAATTACAAACTTTTTTGATCTTAGCGACTAGAGTTCATTTATGCACGGAAAAAGAGGTAGAATTGATTTTAGAAAATTTAAAAGAAGAAACAAGAATGATTTCATCTCTTATTAATAAACTATCATAATTTATTACCTTTGCCTTTTGCCTTTTGCCTTTTGCCTCACATTTACGATTAATTTATCATAACTACTGTAGAAGAGCCAATTTTATTTATTAATAAACAGATCAAAAATCTCACTAAAATCTTTTTTCATGAATTGTTGACGGGTTTTTTTTAACCAATTAAAACTATATAAATTAATAGCTTTAAATTGTTCTTCAGGAGAAGAATTATGGGTATAAGGTTTTAAACTTTGACTAGCTAAATTAAGACTCTTTTCTGCATATTGTAAATAGTGTTGATTTTCTACTTGAATAGAGCTTATTTTTACTAAGGCTTTATACAAATCTTTTAATCCTTCTATATCTTGTTTGATCACATCGATCGAATAAGGTACATTACCAATATTAAACTTAATTTCTATGTCTAAATCTACCGTTCCAGCAGTTTCTAAAGTTACATCAGTAATAGGATTATTTTTATAACTATAGCGTTTTAATAATCTTTTTTTGCTAGTAGCAGAAGCTCCATCTAAATGAATTAAAGCATAATTTGTAAAACAATATTCGTCAGATTTAGACTTAATTAAAAAATAAATTTTTTCTCCATCTTCATACAAAATATAATCATCAGATTCCACCTTATGAAAATCTTTAGGTGAAATAATAGCACCAATATCACTTAAACCTAAAACATCAGAAGCAATATTTTTAAACATAGTTTTAACCCATTTATTTGATGATTTATGAATTATATCGTAAATTAGAATAATTTATTGCCTAGTATCTTGATAATTAATGATTTTATAATCTATAATAATGTCATAGATGTTCGATCGAGAAACAGTGTAAAATAACTCAAAGACTAAAACTCAACTCAAAAATTTAAGTACAATAAGCATCATACAAATTAAATATTACAGAGGATAAAATGATTCAAACTATTGAAGTAAATATAGCTGATATTTTATCAAGACTAGAAACAAAAATAGATAAATTAGAAAACAAAATAGATTACTTAACTAATGAAGTAAATGATGTCAAAATAAATGTTGCTAAACTTGATGAAAAACTTAATAGTTTAGATAATCGTTTAGAAGAAAAAACTAATAGTTTAGAAACAAGTCTTAATGATAAATTCTCAGGATTAGATAAACGATTAGGTAATTTAGAGTTTATTTTTCGTTCCATTGCAGGGGGTATAATTATTGCTCTAATTTTAGCGGCGGCTCGTTATCTTTTTCCTAATATGACTCTTTAAATTTTAAATATTAAATAGGGACAATTTACCCATTTAATTTACAATTAGTTTAGGATTATTATATAATAAATAAAAAATTAATTATCTCTTGAAAAATGCCTTTAATTAAAGTTCAAACATCAACCCCTAATCCAGAATCCCAGCAAGTGAAAAACTTATTAACAAATTTGTCTAGCAAATTAGCCAAACATTTAGGCAAACCAGAATCCTATGTAATGACAAGTTTTGAATCAAATATTTCCATGACTTTTGGAGGAACTTTTGAGCCTGTTTGTTATGTAGAAATAAAAAGTATTGGCACAATGAGTCAAAATCAAACTAAAGCCATGAGTCAAAATTTTTGTCAAGAAATAAGTGATAGTTTAGATATAGCTAAAAACCGAATTTATATTGAATTTAGTGATGCTAAAGGTTATCTTTGGGGTTGGAATGGCTCAACTTTTTAAATACGTTAAAAGTTAATCAAATAAGTTTGTAGTGATGGCTTTAGCCATTAATTAATAAGCCTTAAAAGGTTTACTACGAACTTACATATTCACATAATTAATAGTGTTATTGGACAATTTATTGATCCCGAAAACAACTATCATATTGATTAATATTATCATTTTCGATCATAATAAAAACATAAGTCCTAGTAAAATGTTGTCACAATGAGCGAGATTGTCACCCAAAAAGCCACGAGAAACGCCCCCCATGAGGATTATCGTCTAATCAAACGAGAAGATTTAACACCCATGTATCATCACTATGTGGATGTGAAAGAGCAATATCCCAACTCCCTTTTACTCTACAGGGTGGGTGACTTTTTCGAGTGCTTTTTTCAGGATGCTGTCACCATTTCTCAAGAGTTAGAGTTAGTTATCACCAGCAAGGAAGCAGGGCAAAATGTCGGTAGGATTGCCATGACTGGTGTACCCCATCACGCACTCGATCGATATGCGCGACAATTAGTAGAAAAGGGTTATGCTGTGGTAATCTGTGATCAAGTGGAGGATGCAGCAACGGCGGCAGCAGAGAAAAGAATTGTCAAACGAGGGATTACAAAGTTATTAACTCCCGGCACGATTACGGAAGATGAGATGTTACCTTCCAAGCAAAATAACTTCTTGGCGGCGGTGGTAGTAGCGAAGGATTACTGGGGTTTAGCCTATGCAGACATCTCCACAGGGGAATTTTTTACTACCCAAAATCAGGATTTAAACGCTTTATCCACTGAATTATTGCGTTTACAACCAGCAGAAGTATTATTTCCTGTTAATGCTCCCGATATTAATAGTTTACTGCGTCCGGGTCAAAAATCTGACAGTTTACCTGAGTTTCTTCCTGATTGCTTTTGTTATTCATTACGATCGCAAAAAGCCTTCGACATCCACGAAGCCAAGCCCAGATTATTGGTAGAATTTAAGCTAAAATCCTTAGAGGGTGTAGGTTGTGAGCATTTACCTTTTGCCATTAGGGCGGCGGGAGGTTTATTAGAGTATGTGCAGGATACCCAGAAAGCGAATCAAGTACCATTGCAACTAATTCGCACTTATAATATTAGCGATTATTTAGTTTTGGATAGCACCACACGGCGAAATCTCGAAATCACCACCACAGTGCGAGATAACACCTTTCACGGCTCTTTATTGTGGGCTTTGGATAGAACTTGTACTGCGATGGGAGCAAGGGCTTTGAGACGATGGTTATTGCAACCTTTACTCAATAAACAAGGTATTATTGCTCGTCAAGATACGATCGCAGAATTGATGGAAAATCTACCTTTACGGGAAGAAATTCGACAATTATTTAAGAGTATCTACGATTTAGAGCGCATAACGGGGAGAGTGGGCGCAGGTACAGCAAATCCGAAGGAGTTACTCAATTTAGGGGATTCTTTGGGCAAATTAAACTATTTAGCGGAGTTGGCAAAGGAAGGCAAATCACCCTATTTTCAAGCATTGCAAAATGTGCCTCCTGAGTTGGAGGAATTGGGTAAGAAAGTGTTAGATACTATTGTGGAGTTTCCTCCCCAACACGTCAAGGAAGGAGGAATTATTCGAGATGGTGTCAATCAGCAGTTAGATGATATGCGCAAACTGATTGATGGTGATAGGGAGTGGTTGGCAAATCTGGAGGTAACGGAAAGGCAACGCACGGGGATTACTAATTTGAAGGTGGGTTACAATAAAACCTTCGGTTATTATATCAGTATGCCTCGATCGAAAGCAGAATTTGCACCCGAAAATTATCAAAGAAAACAAACATTATTAAACGAAGAAAGATACATTACTGCTGAGTTAAAAGAAAAGGAAAATCGCATTTTAAATGCTAAAGATGACTTAGCAAAATTCGAGTATGAAATATTTGTCAATTTACGCTGTTTAGTAGCAGAAAAAACGGAAGAAATTAGGAAAGTAGCTCGTGCAATAGCCGCTATGGATGTTTTGTCTGGATTAGCAGAACTATCTGTCTATCAAGATTATAACCGTCCTGAGATTACTAACGATCGAGTTATTAACATCAAAAATGGAAGGCATCCCGTAGTAGAAAAACTCTTAGGTTTTGGAATGTTTGTTCCCAACTCCACTAATTTAGGTGCAGAAAAAATGCCCGATTTAATCATATTAACAGGACCTAACGCCAGTGGCAAAAGTTGTTATTTGCGTCAAGTAGGATTGATTCAATTAATGGCACAAATAGGGAGTTTTATTCCTGCACAAAGCGCTAAATTATCTATCTGCGATCGAATATTTACCCGTGTGGGAGCAGTGGATGACATCGGTACAGGGCAATCGACATTTATGGTAGAAATGAACGAAACAGCTAACATCTTAAACCATGCGACGGATCGATCGTTAGTATTACTTGATGAGATAGGAAGGGGTACAGCAACTTTTGACGGTTTATCTATAGCTTGGGCAGTTGCCGAATACTTGTCGATCGAGATACAATGTCGTACAATTTTCGCTACCCATTACCACGAATTAAACGAATTAGCCTCCATTCTCGACAACGTTGCTAACTATCAAGTTACGGTAAAAGAATTAGAGAATGACATCATCTTTTTGCACGAAGTAAAAGCAGGAGGTGCGGATAAATCCTACGGCATCGAAGCTGGAAGATTAGCAGGTTTACCAAAAGTAGTAATTAGTCGAGCTAAACAAGTGATGAATCAAATTGAAAAACATAGTAAAATTGCTATTGGATTGAGGAAAAATATCAAAAAATTAACCCCTTCTAAACAAGAAAATACTGAGGAAATCATGAGCCAATTAGACATATTTGAATAGTTCGTAGTTTGCTCTTTAGAGCAATAAAAATTATAGGCTATTCATCTATATTTTAGTATAATAACTATAGTTCCATTTATAATTATCACTCTTTAATAATATGAACTCGAATGAATCAAATCAACTCGAAGGAAAAGAACCTTGGTTAGCGGTTAATCTATCGTTAATATTTCCCGGTATAGGTCATTTTTATGCGGGTTATCCCTTTAGAGGATTATTTTTTATGACTTTAACTATAGTTTTTTTATGTTATATTTTTTTATGGTTTCTTGATTCTCATAGCAGTTTAATCAAACTTATTTATTTTTTTGTAGCTATTATAATATCGATTATTGTTAGTTCTATTGATGCTTATAAATTAACTGTTAAAAATAATACTTTAAAATTTGAAAGACTAAGAAAAGAAGAAAAAGATCCTTGGTTAGCAGTATTTTTATCTAAAATAAATTTAGGTTTTGGATTTATTTATGCAGGAAAAATATCTATTGGATTAACTTTACTTGTAATCACATTTATTCCCAATGCAGAATTATCATTATTTTTTTTATCCCCTTTGATACTTTATTATTTATATACTGTAACCAATAATACTAAAAAGAAAATATACTCTGCAATTATTTTAATTTGTATTTCAAGTATTGTCAGTCCATTTCTTACTCTTATGTCTAGTTTTTCTTTAAGAACTTTTATTGCAGAATTTCGTTATATTCCTGCATCTTCAATGGAATCAACTTTACAAATAAATGATAGATTAGTTGTTAATAAATTAATTTATCATTTAGATAATCCTCAAAGGGGAGATATTATTGTTTTTGAGGCAACAGATAACTTGAAAAAAGAAGGATATGAAGATGATTTTATAAAGAGAATTATTGGATTGCCCAATGAAAAAGTAGAGGTAAAAAATAATCAAGTTTATATAAATGATCAACCCTTAGAAGAAAATTATATCAAAGAAAAACCTGATTATAATTTTGGTGCTGTAATCGTACCATCTGATAGTTATTTTGTTTTAGGAGATAATCGAAATAATAGTTATGATAGTCATTATTGGGGTTTTGTTCCAACAGAAAATATTATTGGGAAAGCTACTAAAATATTGTATCCTTTTGAACGTAGTGGAAAAATAGAATGAATAAAGATATATTTCCCATGGAGATTAGCAGGTTTACCAAAAGTAGTAATTAGTCGAGCTAAACAAGTGATGAATCAAATTGAAAAACATAGTAAAATTGCTATTGGATTGAGGAAAAATATCAAAAAATTAACCCCTTCTAAACAAGAAAATACTGAGGAAATCATGAGCCAATTAGACATACTTGAATAGTTCATAGTTTGCCCTTTAGAGCAATAAAAATTATAGGCTATTCATCTATATTTTGGTATAGTCTTTAGAAAATCATGAAAAATTAGTACTAATCATATCATTTCCATAATTTTGCTTTCGGGGTGTTACTATACCATCTAAATAATACTTTACCTAATAATTTGGGATCGTGGCGTACATAATTACTATCTTGGTTTTCACTCATGATGTTTGCCTGTACAATTCTTCTACCCTGTTTGACAACTTCCTCTCGATCGAGATACACTGGATGACAACGTTTAGATGCGTAATATTTTAACACTTCTTGGGAAGGCGATCGACCTTGAACTAATACCGCATCAAATATTTTACCACCACAGGCTTGATCGATCGCTCGAATATGATCACTCACGGTGTAACCATCGGTTTCGCCTTTTTGGGTCATAATATTACAAACATAAATTTTTGGTGCGGAACTCTTAGCAATCGCTTCTCTAATTTCTGGCACGAGTAAATTAGGGATAATGCTAGTATATAGGCTACCAGGTCCCATAATAATATATTGAGCTTCCTTAATGGCTTTAATTACCGCTAAAGTTGCTGGAGGATTAGGGGGGTTACAGCCCATTTCTACGATTTTTCCCCCAACTTCAGGAATATTCGACTCTCCCTCCACAATTCTACCATCCTCAAATTTTGCCCATAAAGTTACATCACTTAAAGTTGCAGGTAACACTCGCCCCCGAACCGCTAATACTTTTGAACTAGCCTCGATCGCCCCCTCCAAATCTCCAGTAATATCCGTCATAGCCGTTAAAAACAGATTACCAAAACTATGACCATTTAACCCCTCTCCTGCCGTAAAACGATATTGAAACAACTCCGTCAACAACTTTTCTTCATCCGCCAACGCCGAAATGCAGTTGCGAATATCCCCCGGCGGTAACATTCCCATTTCCCTACGCAATCTTCCCGAAGAACCACCATCATCTGCTACGGTGACAATAGCGGTAATATTAGCACTATAATCCTTAATTCCCCTCAATAACGTTGATAATCCTGTACCACCACCAATGGCAACTACTTTTGTACCTCGATTCAAACGGCGATAATTCCACAAAACCTCAATTAATTCTTCTTCACTATTAGGCTTTAAAACTTCCGTAATCGAGCCTAAAGTGCGAGTTTGTCCCCAGTATAATAAAAATAAACCAATAATTAACACCAAAGGACCAGAAAGATAACTAGGAATATTATTGGTAATCTTATTCAAAAGAGCTATGATGAAGTCTAAAAACCGATAGATAGGAGTTAATTTTGTCCAAATTGCTATACCTAAAACTGTCAGCAAAATGCCAATCACGCTAGTTAGTAGCCAACGTTTGACGAGGATACCGGGAGATAGCCACTTATACAGATGATTGACTTTTTTACGACCGTTACGATTATTAACCATAGGAAAACTATAACAACTAATTGCTATAGATTATAGTGGATATAGCTTGTTTTCGCTTATCTTCCAAATATTCCTTGTGTTTTCCTTCAGATTTGAGTATTTTTTCACGCAAAGACGCAAAGGCGCAAAGGTGTTTTCTCCATAACTTTCATTTCTACATAAGACTATGAGACAACCCCTAAATAGGTACTATATTTTTAACCAATCAAACATTTGTTTAACGGATAATTGCCAATGGGGAATAGAATCTAAGGCAGGTAAAATTTCTTCTCCTGATTTAATGTCAGGTAATTGATTGGGATAAAAAATCATCACAGATTCATCGACACTATCAATTAACCAACCTAATTTTGTACCTTGTTTTAAGCAAAAAATAATTTTATTTATGACTTGATTTGCTGATTGTTCAAGAGATAAAATTTCTATAACCCAATCTGGATAAATCATAAATTTATTAGCAATTTTTCCTGTGTCTGTTTTAGGCAAATTTTGCCATTCAAAAACGCTAATATCTGGCACAATGGATTTACCGCCAAAAGTACATCTCAATTCAGGTAATGCGTAAACTAATTTAGCTGATTTTCCTAATTGATTAATAAAGGAGGCTAATTCAATTTGAATGGTAGAATGTTCGCCTTGGGGCATTGCTTTTTCTCTAATTTCTCCATAGTTTAAATATTCACCATAGGGTTTAGTTTCGGGAAGTAATAAAAATTCTTCTAAACTTATTTTTTGTTTGATTTGACTAACAATAGCAACCATAAGAATTATCAGTTGTAAATGATTAAATAATTGCTTAATTTTTTCTTTAAAAAATATTTTTTGTGGGATTTTATTATTAATCGTTTTGCAATAAATTGACAAACCTAACAGCTTAAATCTGCTAAAGCGATTATTGTTTTGTTGTACAAATTATCTTTACTTCTTACTTTTTTCTCCTATTTAGTAATTAATCTTTTCCAATTTATCCAATAGGTTATCATTTTCTGGAGTAGTTCCGATCGAGATTCTTAAACCTCCTCCCGTATGACGAATAATCACTTTTTCCTGTTTTAATTGTGCCATAATTCTCTGATGATTTTCATTAGTAGGATTTTGGGCTAATCGCAAATAAATAAAATTGACATCACTGCGCCATACTTTAAAAAGAGGATGATTAACTAATGCTTGATAAACTCTCTCTTTTTCCTTCATCACATCTTTAACCGCAGGTAAAATTAAATCTCTGTGTTGTAAGGCAAATTCGGCGGCAAGTTGCGAAAATGTGGGTAAATTGTAAGGAAGACGGATTTTTTCTAATACTTTAATTATATCGACCTGAGCGATGGCATATCCTACTCGATGCGCCGCTAAACGAAAAGCCTTAGAAAAGGTGCGTAATATTAACCAGTTGGGATGTTGGGGTAACTCTGATACTAAAGTTTGTTGACTAAATTCATAATATGCCTCGTCAATTACCACTAAAATATCTGGGGGTAAATCTCTTAACCACTGAATTTCATCATCAGTTAAACAGTTTGCTGTGGGGGAGTTGGGATGCACCACAAAAACGACTTTTATCGGGGGTTTATTTATTTCAGAAATTAGCTTATTTGCTGTGTCTAAATCCCAAGAAAAATCTCCTTCATTTCTCTTAATTGTATGGGTAATTATTCCTAAACTTTTAGCTAAAATTTCATACATGGAAAAGGTAGGATTTGCTACTAAAATTGAGCCTTGATTATTTAAACAAGTCGCCATTAAAATCGATCGAATTAACTCATCTGAGCCATTACCTACAGAAATATTATTAATATTAAATTGCTCTAAATTAGCCTCATTAATATACTCAGTAATTAAGGTTTTTAACTTAACATGACTACCATCAGGATAACGATTTGTTTCGATTTCCTGCTCATAAATTAACCCTAATTTTGCTTTTAATTCTGATGGTAAATTATAAGGACTTTCGTTAGCATCTAATCTTGTTAATTGTTGCTGATTTTCACTAATGGGAGTGGGTATATAAGCGGATAAATTTAATAAGTCTTCTCTGATAAATGGTAAGTTCGATCGAGTCATATTTTTAATAAGTTATATAAATATAGCAATCCTATTTAATTCTTTCTAAATAAAAGCTGATTAATAGTTTTCATTCTTTGTTAATTATAACTACTGTAGAAATACAAAATAAATAATGATCAACAATATGAATATAATAACAGAATTGACACTCCTCGATACAGAAAAAGGGGCAGACTTCAGAGACAGGATAGATTGATTAGACATCTGGGAAAAATTGGTAAAAGAAGGGTTAAATATTTATTATTCAACCCCTATAACAAAACAAATAAAACATTCCTGTATTTATTTTTAAAACTAACCTTAATACTATCTTTTTTTATAAGTATTTCTCTTACTATAAACTAAAAATTAATCAGGGGTAAAGTGCCCCCCCCAGAAGGCACATCTCCTTTATTGGTGTTTAATTGATATTCTGTCGCTGGTTTTGGGTTGCCAGAATTATTCATGAGAGAGTCAATAAATTCATTCCCTGTGGAAAAGCTATTATTGGGTTTTTCTTCTCTTTCGATGGTTACGTTTAATTTTGGTGTTTGATTTCGATCGAACTTATCTGCTACACTTCTGGAATCAATTCCTTGTAATGAGTCTTTGGTGGTGTGAATATTTTCGTCTATTTGCTCTTGAGCAATTACACTATAACTACCAAAATGAAGACTAATTGTTCCTAATAATACTATTGCGATGAATTTGTTAGCCATAATTTTTACCTGAATCAATGATTATCCCTATATACTATTTTAATCAATCTTTTCAGAAAATTATTTAAAGTTTTTTTAAGTAGATAATTGCGGAAAACATAAATTTCTTAACTTATTACTCATTACTAGATTTCTTGCACAAGTCTAGTGATGTTATCTATTACCAATAAAGCATAAAGCATCAGTATTATTGGGGCAAAATTGACGAGACACAGGGTTATTGTGAATATATAATTGTTTTAATTCTAAATTCCACAGAGGTTGAATATCTGAATCAGTGATATTATTACTATTAACTGATAATTCTTCTAAGTTTTTTAAAGCACTTAAAGGGCTTAAATTAGAAATTTTATTATTATCTAAATATAACTCTTTTAAATTAGTTAATTTACTTAAAGGAGTTAAATCAGAAATCTTATTTTCCTTAGCATATAACTCCTCTAAATTAGTTAAATTCTCTAAGGGTTTTAAATCACTAATATTATTTTGGTTAAGATAAAGAGTTTTGAGTTTAGTTAAATTTTCTAACGGTTTTATCTCCTCAATTTTATTATCACTAATGTAAAGTTTTTCTAAATTAGTTAAATTTTCAAGGGGTGTTAAATCTGATATTTGATTATGTCCTAAAATTAATTTATTTAGATTTGTCATCGATCGTAACGGGGTAATATCTGTAATTTCGTTATCGTATAAAATCAACTCCGAAGTATTAACCAAACTACTTAAAGGGCGTAAATCAGAAATCCCTTGACTACTCATATTAATACTAAATATTTTCGGTGCAATTTCGGCGACTTGTGAACAATTTTCGACTCTCAAGGCTTTAACAATGGCGTTAATTGTCTTTTGAGTGGCTAAAGGCAAAGATTCTTCTTGACTACACCAATCACTGAAACTATTAATAGTGAGAGTATTTTGTGCGATCGCATTACTCTGAATTAAAGTTGTTCCTAATATTCCTATGATCAAACTAGATTTAAAAAAAGACATTTTGTTCACTCCCACACTAAAATCTCTATCTATTATACCTGACCATAAATTTATTGATGAAGACAAGTAATGAGTAATGAGGTGTTAATCTACAACCCACATTGAAACAAATGATCCTGTCGAAGTGTCTGCTGAAGCGACTAAATTACTCCTTATTCCTTACTCTTCCCCTGACAAGTCAAATACGATCGAACCCTATCTCTCCTTAATATTACCTGAGTGAACCATAAAATTTTTGGTGCTGTAAAGGTTGCGGAAAGGGTATCGGAAAGGGTTAAAGAATTGACAAAAAATATATCCTAATTGATTTTTTATCTTCAATTATTTGATCGAATTATATAATCTTCTGAAAATTACACCTGCAACCTGCAACCTGCAACCTGAAACCTACCTGAGTTCGATATAAAAATAGGTGAGGGCTGACTTGGAAGACTCCGAAGACAGGAAGACAGGAAGACAGGAAGATTGTATTTCTGATGAATGAATAAAATTCTCTCAAAAGTACATCAAATATTGAGAATTTTTCTCCCTGTCCACTTGTCCACTTGTCCACCTGTCTAGTTTTCATCATTTTCTTTATGGTTCACTGAGGTGAAACCTGCCCTTATCAAACATTCTTGCATCGAACTGAGGTAATATTACAGCAAAAAACATCAACTTATTAAAAAATACACATAGTAATTGTTACAATTTTTAACAAACTAACTATGAAACCCCAAAAAGATTTAATCTATAACCTAATGAATTGATAATGATACTTGGTTTTAAAATAAAAAAATAATCAATGAGTATAAAAGCAAGTGGCGGTAGTTCTTTAGCGAAACCGCAATTATACCAAACCGTTGCTGTTTCAACTATTATTCAAGCTGAACAGCAAGATCGTTTTCTCGATAACAATGAATTGGGCGAATTAGACAATTATTTTAAATCTGGGGCAAAAAGATTAGAAATTGCTGAAATTTTGACAGCAAACTCCGATTTAATCGTCTCTCGTGCGGCTAATCGCATCTTTACGGGAGGCTCTCCCATGTCTTTCTTGGAAAAACCTGCGGTGGACGAACCTGCTTTAGCTGTCGTTGGTGGTGGCGGTGGTTTACCTCTGGATATTCGGGCTGCCCAAAAATCTATTCAGACTTTTGTGGATGCTGGAAAAGGTACAAGTGAAGGCGGTGGCTTCTTAGGCGGTTTATTGTCTGTTTTCACTAATCCAGGTGTCGGACAAATTCCTTCGGGATTCCGCCCCATCAATATCTCTCGGTATGGTCCTAGTAATATGACCAAATCTCTACGGGATATGTCTTGGTTCTTACGCTATGTTAGCTATGCCATCGTAGCGGGTGATCCCAACATCCTCGTAGTTAATACCAGAGGTTTAAGAGAAGTCTTAGAAAATGCCTGTTCGATCGATGCTACCGTAGTGGCATTGTTAGAAATGAGAGCATCTTCCATCGGCTATTTCAAAAATGATGCTGAAGCCAAAGAAATTTTAACTCAGTATTTTGAAATCCTCATCAACGAGTTAAAAGCTCCTACCCCAGCCACTAAAGTTCGTCAACGTCCTTCTAGTGACGTACAAGGCTTAGAATTACCTCAAAGCTACTTTAATGCTTCTGAGCGTCGTCCTAAATTCGTGATGAAACCGGGGTTATCTGCTTCTGAGAAAATTTCTGTAGTCAAAGCCGCTTATCGTCAAGTTTTCGAGCGTGACATCACCCGTGCTTACTCTCAATCGATTTCTTACCTTGAGTCTCAAGTGAAAAATGGCGATATTTCCATGAAGGAATTTATCCGCCGTTTAGCTAAGTCTCCTTTATATCGCAAACAATTCTTTGAGCCTTTCATCAACTCCCGTGCTTTAGAATTGGCTTTCCGTCATATTTTAGGACGTGGACCATCTTCCCGTGAAGAAGTACAAAAATACTTTTCGATCGTGTCTAGTGGTGGTTTAAATGCCTTAGTTGATGCCTTAGTGGATTCTCAGGAATACGCCGACTACTTCGGAGAAGAAACCGTACCCTATCTTCGTGGCTTGGGAGTGGAAGCTCAAGAGTGTCGTAACTGGGGGATGCAACAGGATTTATTCAACTATTCTGCACCCTTCCGTAAAGTACCTCAATTTGTTACCACCTTTGCGAAGTACGATCGACCCTTACCCGATCAACACGTTTACGGTTCAGGAAATGATCCCCTTGAAATTCAATTTGGAGCGATTTTCCCCAAAGAAACCCGTAATCCTAGCAGTGCACCTGCACCTTTTGGCAAGGATACCAAACGTATCTTAATCCATCGTGGACCCGGTATCAACAACCAAAACAGCAATCCTCGTGCAGTGGGACAATATCCCGGTACTTTAGGAGCAAAAGTAGTTCGTTTAAATAACGAGTTACCCGGTGCTAGTAACGGTTTAGGAGTCAAATTCGGTGAAAGTTCTACTCAAGCCGTAATTCGTGCCGCCTATCGTCAAGTATTCGGTCGTGATCTCTATGAAGGACAAAGATTAACCGTTGCGGAAATCAAACTCGAAAATGGAGACATCTGTTTAAGAGAATTTATCCGTATCTTAGCGAAATCGGAAACCTTCTTAAAAACCTACTGGACTCCTTTCTACGTTTGTAAAGCGATCGAGTTCATCCACCGCCGTTTATTAGGTCGCCCTACCTACGGCCGTAGCGAAATGAACAAATACTTCGATTTAGCCTCGAAAAAAGGCTTCTATGCCCTTGTGGACGCTTTAATCGACAGTGACGAGTATAACAAAGCCTTCGGTGAAGATACCGTTCCCTACGAGCGTTATTTAACCCCTGCTGGTTTACAAATGCGTAACTCCAGAGTTGGCACATTAAGAGAAGATATTGGACAAAGAGTTGATGTTGAAACCACACCTCGATTCATCGAATTAGGACAAGTTTCTAACTTCCGTACTGATATTGAAGCTCGTGTTAATCAGGGTGTTACAGTTCAAAGAGAACAAACCAAAGTCTTTAAACTCACCAACAACTACGACAAAGTACAGGTTAAAAACGTCATTCGTGCCGCTTATCGTCAAGTATTCGAGCGTGACATCGAACCTTACGTCATTAATGCTAACTTTACCAAACTCGAAAGTAAACTCAGCAACAATGAAATCAACGTCAAAGAGTTTATCGAAGGTTTAGGCACTTCTGAATTGTATTTGAAAGAGTTTTACGCACCTTTCCCTAATACTAAAGTAATTGAATTAGGCACAAAACATTTCTTAGGACGTGCGCCAGTGAATCAAAAAGAGATTCAACACTATAACCGCATCTTAGCTAGTGAAGGTATCCGTGCCTTTATCAGTGCCTTAGTTGGTAGTATGGAATACGCCCAAGTATTCGGTGAAGATACCGTGCCTTATCGCCGTTTCCCCACCTTACCTGCGGCTAATTTCCCCAACACTGAAAGACTCTACAACAAGTTAACCAAACAGGATAACGAGTTAGTAGTACCCAGTTTTGTTCCTGCGGTAAGTACTTCTGCATCTATTAACTAGATTAATCTCGATCGGTGGGCATTGCCCACCCTACTTTTTTTGATATGTGTAAAGGCAAATGATAAAATTTAAAAATAGGTAAAGAATGGCAAACGAAAGAAAAACTGAAATAATCACAAGAGCCCATTTTTCCAAATTTTTGGATTCCATTTGTATTGAAGAACAAAGTTCAGATAATCCAAAAATCGATAAGTTGTTAAAAACTGCCTCAAAGAAAGGAGGCGGAAAGGGTTATCCAGAATTTATAATCACCTATAAAACCAATTCCGATTTAGTAATTGTTATTGAATGTAAAGCAGATGTAAGAAAACACGAAAGCAAAGATCGTGATAGATATGCGGATTTTTCTGTTGATGGTGCTTTACTTTATGCTTCTTATTTATCCAAAGGATTTGATGTTTTGGCAATTGCAGTTAGCGGAGAAACAAAGCAATCATTAAAAGTCTCTCATTTTTTGCATTTAAGAGACGAGAAAAAAGCAATTCCAATTTTTGGAGATAAATTTTTATCCGTTGATGATTATTTGAATGGATATTTAAAGAGTCCTGAGAAATTTAGACAAGATTATAATTCGCTTTTACACTTCACTAAGCAGCTTAACGAAAAACTACATACTTATAAAATTCTTGAAAGCCAAAGAAGTTTGCTTATAAGCTCGATTTTAATTGCCTTAGAAAATACTGCTTTCAAAAGGTCATATGCTTCGCATAAAAAACCTGAAAACCTTGCAGTCTCTCTTATTCAAACAGTTTCTGATGAATTGGAAAACGCAAATATTACAGGCAAAAAATTAGAAAATCTAAATACTCAATTTAGTTTTATTAAAACAGACACTTCTTTGTCTAAAAAAGAAAATGTTTTGAAGGAAATTATTGATGAAATTGACGAAAACATAAATGCTTTTATCAAAACTCACAAATATTTTGATGTTTTAGGACAGCTTTATATTGAATTTTTGAGATATGCAAACAGCGATAAAGGTTTAGGAATTGTTTTAACCCCTCCACACATTACAGAACTTTTTGCAGATTTGGCACAAGTCAATAAAAACTCCATCGTTTATGATAATTGTACTGGAACAGGCGGATTTTTGATTAGTGCGATGAAAAAAATGATCGCAGATGCAAAAGGTGATGAAACAAAAATCAAAGAAATAAAATCAAAACAGCTTATCGGAACTGAATATCAATCGCACATTTTCGCTTTGGCGGTTTCAAATATGTATATTCACCAAGACGGAAAAACAAATATTATAAATGGCAGTTGTTTTGATGAAGAGGTTATTGAAGAGGTAAAATCTAAAAAGCCAACAATCGGCTTTTTGAATCCACCTTACAAATCAAATAAGAAAACTGATACCGACGAATTAGAATTTATTTTGAACAATTTAGAGTGTTTGGTTGACGGCGGAACTTGTGTTGCCATTGTGCCAATGCAAAGTGCTTTAGCTACAAGTGGTAAGGTTCTGGAACTAAAAAAGAAACTTCTTGAAAAACACACATTACAAGCGGTTTTATCAATGCCAGATGAATTATTTTTTAATTCAAAAGTTGGTGTTGTTTCTTGTGTCATGGTTTTCACAGCACACAAACCACATCCAAATCATAAAGAAACATATTTTGGATACTACAAAGATGACGGTTTTATGAAAAGAAAAAATAAGGGAAGAATTGACGCTTATGGTATATGGCAAGAAATAAAAGAAAAGTGGCTTGCGAATTTTGAAAACAGAAAAAACGAAGCTGGATTTAGTGTTAATAAAATAATTACTGCCGATATGGAATGGTCAGCAGAAGCATACATGGAAACTGATTATTCAAAGTTATCTGATGATGATTTTATTCAAACACAATTAAACTATGTTACTTTTTTATTAGGCAATAGATTATCAGAGCAAGTTTCTAAAATGCCATTTTCTAATAATAAAGTTAACCTAAATACTACGGATTGGAAATATTTTAAAATGACAGAATTGTTTGACATAAAAGGAAGCAAAACAACCCCTATTTTAGAATTAGCAGAATATGGAAAAGGTAAATACCCATTTGTTACGACACAAGCAACCAATAATGGAGTTGAAGGATTTTATGATTTTTATTCAGAACAAGGAGAAGTTTTAGTGGCAGATAGTGCAGTTTTGGGATATTGTTCTTATCAATCTTTACCATTTTCAGCAAGTGATCATGTAGAAAAATTGATACCAAAATTTGAAATGAATAAATATTCAGCAATGTTTTTAGTAACTATTTTGAATTTAGAACAATATAGGTATAACTATGGCAGAAAATGCAGCCAAGATAGAATGAAAAAAATAAGTATAAAATTACCAAGTAAAAATGAAAATCCAGATTTTGAGTATATGGAAGAATTTATTAAGTCATTATCCTATTCTTCAAGTCTATAATGGAAAAATGACATAACAAATCACTCGTGGAGGGCGCTGGTTTGTGTTGAGGGTACTGGTTTGGGTGGAGGGTGCTGTTTTAGTGAAATTTGATCGTACAGCGTGTCGTTAGCATAGCACTTTATTGGAGATCATTTGATATATTTAGGTGTGAGAATTAAAAATGCGATCGAGCAGATTGCTTTCGGATTATTAGCGCACGAGAGGCAACCCGAAATGAGCGGAGGTTTTATGAAAATGGAGAGTAATGAAGAAATGCGTCCTGAATATGATTTTAGTAATATGAAAGGTGGGGTTAGAGGAAAATATGTCGATCGATACCAAGCAGGTACAAACATAGTATTGCTTGAGCCCGATGTTGCTCAAGCCTTTCCCGCAAGTTACTCGGTTAACGAAGCACTTCGTTTAACCCAACCTACTTGATTTTTATGAGGCTCGATTATTGAAAATGCGATCAGTTTTTGAGTTTAACAAAGTGATTGAAATTTTGCGATATTATTATAATTGGACGATAATTAAATCATTATAGGGGGGAAACTATATTCCTACAGAATTACAAACTCTCAGTTGTTTTATTGCTTGTCAAACTTTAACCACAATGTATTTGCCTATTTATCTGGTTCGTTTCGATGAAAGAATTGATGAAATTTTCATTTTGGCAGGTGATAACATTCAAATATTAATTGATCGTAATGGAGATAGGAGGTTTATTGAATGAAGACTGATTTTCAAACTATGACTAAAATAGAACTAAGAGACTATCTCTTAAAACATCGAGAAGATCAACAAGCATTTTATGCTTATATGGATAAACTAGCTAATGAGCCTATTCTAGCTGTTCATTCTTTATCGGATTCAAAACCTCTTGGTGATGTCATTACAGAAGTAAGAAAAGAAAAAAAATATGAAGAGAATTTTTAACTTAACAGTATTTATAAAAGTTTGGTTGAATTATGGCTAACATTAAATTTTTGTCTGGAATCGTATCTATTGCTACATTTTTTTAGGGAAATCGATTGTCTTATAATATGTTATACGTTGCATTAATTGAAGTTCTGTTTATTTCAGCCTGATCGAGAAGACAGGGAGACACTCAGGAATAAGCGATACAAGAAATTCAAAAAGCCGTTAGAGTTTATTTATTAATGTTATTAGAAGATGAAGATGATATTCCTGAACCTAAATCCATTTTACTTCAATATTAGTTCGATCGCACCTTTCCCGTAGGTTGAGATACGAAACCCAACAAAATCATTATGAATGGATGTTTGAGTGTTGGGTTGCACTTCATTTAACCTAACCTAGTTTATTGCTAAAATAAATTACTTAGAGTATTTTTATCATGAAAAAATCTACAAAAAAATGTTTAAAACTATTGAAGGAATATATAAAAACGGTAAAATTGAGCTAAAAGAAATCCCCGAAGATATATCTCAAAGTGAGGTTTTAATAACTTTTTTATCTAATAATAAAAATTTCTTAAAAACAAAGTCAAAAAAGATAATTTATTTTGGGATGTTTGCGGGAGAAAACCAATCGACAGAAGCTGATTTTAAACTCGCAGAATTTGACCAAAAATTAGAGAATGATTGGCAGTAAAATAAATGAGCAAATATGTAGTTGATACTCATGCTTTAATTTGGTTTATAGAGGGAAATCCCAAGCTAGGAATAAAAGCTAAAGAGATTCTTGAGGATATTAACAGTCAATTAATTTTACCGGCAATTGTACTAGCAGAAGCAACTTGGATTATTGCTAAAGGTAAAACTTCTATTCCTTCTGTGGAAGATTTGTTAATTGCCATTGATAATGATACAAGAATTGTTATTTATCCATTAAATCAAGATATTATTGTTAAAAGTTTGTCCGCAGAAATCATAACAGAAATGCACGATCGCTTAATAGTTTCTACGGCTTTATTTTTAGAAGATTTAGGGGAAAAAATAACTTTATTAAGTTGTGATATTAATATCAATGAATCCCACTTAGTATCAGTAATTTGGTAAAATTTTTACTTGTCATATAAACTGCTCACTAAGTTATTATAAAATTCTCAAAATTATCAGAAAATTAAGAAAAGGCGATCGAAGAATTAGCAAATGATAAAAATATTCGATTTTCCCGTAATAAAACTAAGGGAAATTCAAGAATAAAAAAACAATGATTAATATTAGTGAATATGTAAAAAATTATGCTTATTTAGTGGAATATATAGTTCTTTTTTTTCTTTTTGTTTGAGACGATGATTGATAATTTTAATCAAATGCTCTTGTTCATTATCAGACAATGATTCTACAATTTCAATTACTGATTGAAAATTTAATTTTTCTTTGCTTAACACCATAGTTTTAGATAAATCTAATAATTTACATTATCAAAATCATATCATTAATAATGTGGTCAGTTTTATACTATACCCCTTCGTTGTGATCATCAAATACGATAAAATTTGATTACAATTCAACATTTTAATTCACTTGTAGCGTTTAGTGAAAAGTTTAAAACTGAAGACCCGAAGCCTACGCCCATCATAAGCATCCCGTATTGCTGCTACTTTCCAGTCCTGACAAAGTTTGAGCGTCACGATCGCATAAGTTCGAGTCCAATGCTATTATAACAGATATTGACTCAATTAACAATTATTAAGACAAATCTTCTTCTTTGCTAGAGGGTAATTCTAAAGATGATTCTAACTCAGCTTTTTGTTGTACTTTTTCTCTTGTCTCAAAACTGAGAGGTATTTTTTCTAATTCGGGTAATGCGACTAATTTACGGCGTTGTTGTGTTCTTTGTTGGGTTGTAAACACTGGTAAAGGTTGATCTTTTTCCTGTTCATTTAACCAGTAACTAGCTACGGGTAAGGTATGTTCTAAATCTTCTAAGAGGCGAGGAATAATCATCACAGAGTTTAATTCCCCAATTCTTTCGGCTTCTGCCATTCCCGCTTCGATGGCTACGGCTACATTGGCAACTGTACCTCTAATAATAGCCGTACATAATCCTGCTCCGATCGTCTCATAGGATGCTAGTTGTACATCTGCAGATTTTAACATGGCATCGGCGGCTCCTACCATAGCAGGAAATCCTTTTGTTTCAATTAAGCCGATCGATCGATTACTCAGTTTACTATAACCTCGTTGTTTTTGTGCTATTTCCACTAAACGACTACCGATAGGAAAAATCGCTTCTAAATTAGGCATCGGACGTGCAATTACTAATTTAGTATGTAATTGTCCAATTTGTTCCGCCATTTTTGCTCCTTCTTCCACCGCTAAACGCACATCAGCGATATTTCCTCTTACGATAGCAGTACAATGACCAGCACCTATTTTCTCATAGCCTACCAACATGACTTCTGCGGATTTTAACATCATATCGGCTGTGCCAACGATGGCGGGAAAGCTGAAAGTAGAAACTAAACCGAGGGCGCTATCGGGACTTATATGCCTATGTCTCATGAAGGGTGATGGAAAATGAGTTAGTATGAACCAGTTATATTAAGAAAATCTTAATTATATCTATGGTTTCATCATACATTGATTATGGGTAATTGACAATTAACATCTATAGAACCTATTTGAAATCTAATGACCACCTATTCTGTCACCTTTGCTAAAAATTAGATTCTATAGCTAGGGTTACAAGATTGTTGCAAATCTCCATAAATATAAGTAATTATTTATCTGTTTATTATATAATAGCTACAAAAGAATTCATTATCAGATTAT
This sequence comes from Geminocystis herdmanii PCC 6308, assembly GCF_000332235.1. Lineage (NCBI taxonomy): Bacteria > Bacillati > Cyanobacteriota > Cyanophyceae > Chroococcales > Geminocystaceae > Geminocystis > Geminocystis herdmanii. The sequence continues at coordinate 4,064,659 of NZ_CM001775.1, forward strand.
ATTCTAATTATATGGAAGATACGATCGCACAACGGTATAAAATAATTAAAACTCTTGGTAGCGGTGGCTTTGGGGATACATTTTTAGCCCAAGATTTACAAATGCCTTCGGGAAGACAGGTTGTCATCAAAAAACTTAAACCCTTTCATCAAAATAATATCTCGATCGAGCTAATTCAAGGATTATTCGAGAGAGAAGCCAAGGTATTAGAAGAATTAGGACAAAATTGCTCTCAAATACCCACTTTATACGCTTATTTCACCGAAAATGAAGAATTTTATCTTGTGCAGGAGTATATTGAAGGGAAAAGTTTAGCGGAATTAGGGGCAATTAGTAGCGCCCAGTGTGAATCAATTTTGTCATCTTTACTCAATACTCTTAAATATATCCATAGCAAAAACATCATTCACCGAGATATTAAACCCGAAAATATTATTATTCGTGACTTCGATAAATTGCCCGTCTTAATCGATTTTGGCGCAGTGAAAGAAAGTATGGGGGCGGTAAGTTTAAGTAGCGGTTCAAGCATAAGCTCTGTAATCGTTGGTACGAGGGGATTTATCCCCCCAGAGCAAACCACGGGAAGAACGGTTTTTAGTAGCGATTTGTACGCCCTGAGCTTAACCATGATTTACAGTTTAACAGGAAAGTATCCCATCGAGATTCCTAATAATAACATCACGGGAGAGTTAGACTGGCAAAGCTATATCCCCAATTTACCCTCAAATTTAAGGCTAGTATTAGAAAAAGCCTCAAAAATCGACTTAAATCAAAGGTATCCCACTTCTCAAGCCATGTATGAAGCCTTACACATGAGTCAGATTAATACAGTGGCAGTTATTCCCCAAAAATCCCCCATTAATTTTACTAAAGAGAAAGAAGTTATTGAGCCTTCTCCTGTTATTCCTTATTCTGTTAATTCTTCTCAAAATAATAATAATCTAATCATTGCGATCGTAACTGGATTATTCGTCGCTTTAGGAGTATTAGGAGGTTTTTTTATCCTTCAAAATATGAATCAAACCCAAGAAAAGTTAGCAGAAATTGAGCAAGAAAAACAGAAAAATGGGGCAAAATTACAAGGGGAAAAAACAATAAATTCAGATACAGATTTAATCGGTACTTGGGAAGGAACATTTATTAATGTGCCTAATTCTCAGTTAATAATTGAAAATCAATCAGGAAATTTTTTTAGTGGTACTTTAATAACGAAAGGAAAAGAAGGAAAAATCTATCATTTAGCTGTTGAAGGAGACATTAATCCTAATACAAATAAAATTATAATCAGAGAAGTCCAAGTTTTATCAAAACCTAGCTCTGGAATTTGGTATTTAGGTATTAATACTGGAATATTCTCTGTTAATGAAAATCAAATGTCAGGCAATGGTACAGATTCAAAAGGAAATAAATATTTGTGGAGTTTTCAACGAATCGGACGGGAAATACAAAAAGTAAACCAAAAATTTCAGACGGAAGAAAAACCTCTTACTATAAACCATAATAATAATGATTATTCAGAACTTAAAAATTTTATTGTTACTCATTATCAAAGTTTAAATAATAGACAATATCAAAAAACTTGGAATAATTTAACTGATAATTTTGTTAATAGTTTTTCTTATCAAGATTATCAAAATTGGTGGGATAGTGTTTCAGAAATTATGTTAGATAATGTAGATATTATTTCACAAAATAAAGATGATGCTCGTGTAAAAGTCGATTTAAAATATAGAATGAAAAATGGAAAAATTGTGAAAGATAATAAGCCATATATTGACTTAATATGGAGTGATGAAGATTCTCAGTGGTTTATCGATCGAAAATCAAATTAACTATACTTGGCGAGGGCATAATTTGAGTTTGGTGAAGGTAGGCAAAAGGCAAGTAGGCAAGAGGCAACTATACATTTTGCAACATCAGATTATAACCTTGATGAGTATAATTAATTTGGAATTAACAGACATTCACACATTTTAATTTAGCTCGATCGAGTTACAGCATAAAAAGTATGAAATTTGTATTAGATGTCAATGCCAGTGTTGCGTTAAGAATATCTATGTTTTAAGATAACTAGAAAACTTCTAATTTGACTTTCATGTTTGCTTTAGCAATCATCTTTAATAATTTATCCACACTAAAACGGGAAATATCGACATTCATAAGATTACTAATTCTAGGCTGGGTTTCATTAAAAAATTGTGCCGCCTCTGATTGAGTCCAACCTTTTTCTAAAATAAATGAGCGCAATTCAATTATTAAATCAGTTCTTATTTTTAAATTCATAGCCTCTATAGGGCTAAATCCCAAATCTTCAAAAACATTATCGCTACCTTTTGTTACTTGTATTTTTTCTTCCGTAATCATTTTTACAAATCCTCTCTTAATTTCATCATTTGTTGATACCGTTTTTTCCCTAACTCAATATCCTTTTTTGACGTTTTTTGAGTTTTTTTCCCAAAGGCATGGAGTATATAAACTGCTTCTGGAAATCTTGCTACATAAAAAACTCTATAAGTATCTCCAGTCCAAATTCTAATCTCCTCAGTACAATTCGATCGAACCTTAAATGCCTAATTTCTCAATAAACGATCGAACTTGACTATAAAAATTAATCAAATACTCATTACTCATTACTTTTTACTTCTTAATTTTTATGCACCTACGGCTTCTTTGGCTGCATACATCACCTCAAGGGTAATTTCATTAAAGCCTCTTTCCCTTGCAAATTTTTCGGTATTGCGTTTAACTTTACCTCGCACAAAACCCGGTACTTTATTTAATTCTCCTTGGGCTTCTCGATTCCAGTTTAAGTCAGAGTCGGCGGAGATACCTTTAGTTATAACTTCTTTGGTGTCATGACCGCCAAAAATTTCTAAAAGATGATCTTCCATGCCTAAAGTAAAGGAATTATAGACTAAATCGGTGATCTGGTTCGTGCCTTCATAACCTAAGAAGGGTTTATAACCGATGGGGAAGTTTTGAATATGGATAGGCGCAGCAATGACTCCGCAAGGAATATTTAAGCGTTTGCCTACATGGCGTTCCATCTGTGTTCCAAAAATCGCTGAGGGTTCAAGTTTGGCGATCGCATCAGCAATTTCTCCATTATCTTCACTGATTAACACATTATCACAATATTCGCTCACTTCCTGACGAAACCAGTCCGCATCATATTTGCAGTAAGTACCTGCTAACACCACATGAATCCCCATTTCCCGTGCTAAAATTTTTGTCATCGCCACGGCGTGGGTGTTATCTCCGAAGACTACGGCTTTTTTACCTGTTAAATTCTGACAGTCGATCGATCGAGAAAACCATGCAGCCTCAGATACATACAAGGTTTGATGTTCGATAAAGTCCTCATAATCAACATTAGCACCTTGGGCGTTAATCACTTCTTGAATTTTGCGAAGACAACGGGCAGTTTCCACCACTCCCATGGGGGTTATATCCACATAGGGCATATCAAATTCTTTTTGCAGATAGTTAGCCGTCATTAAGCCTAATTCTCTGTAAGGCACAAGGTTAAACCATGCTTGGGGAATTTTTTTCAAATCGTGAACGGAAGCGCCATCGGGAATAATAAGATTAATGTCAATGTCTAAATCTGCCATTAATTTTTTCAACTCTCGACAATCATGGTTATTGTGAAAGCCTAAAGTAGAAATTCCAATAATATTAACGGAGGGTTTGGGGGTTTTTTGGGTGACAATATCGCCTTTTTTCTGTGCTTTGGCAATGTAATATTGAATGATTTGTTCTAAAGTTCGATCGGCGGCTTGTAATTCATTAACACGATAATGGTTAACATCAGCTAACAAGACATCTCCTTTAGAATCAATCTGGGCGCGTGCCACAAAATTTTCTAAGTCTTCCTGTAAAATACTAGAGGTACAAGTGGGAGTTAAAACGATTAAATCGGGGCTTTCTTCTCTATCTTTACGGGTAATATTATCAACAACTTTCTCTTGTGAACCTCTCGCTAAAACGTTTCGATCGACTACACTAGCAGTAACAGGGGTAAAGTCTCTTTCCCGTTCCAACATCGATCGCATTACGTTAAAATAATCATCACCGAGGGGTGCGTGCATGATGGCATGAACATTTTTGAAAGAACTAGCAATTCTGAGAGTTCCAATGTGTGCAGGACCTGCATACATCCAGTAAGCTAATTTCATAAAACAGTATCTCCGTGTAGGTAAGCAAAAAATCTTCTTTTTTCTAGTGTGCAATTTTCTTTGACCTTCGGAGATTTTCATTTACAAATATTATTATTCGGGGTTGCCTTATAGAACCCATTTGGTATCTATGATGTAATGTTAGGAGAAAATCTTTATAATTTTCATTATAATATACTTTAGTAGATCGATTAATAAATAATTTCTACTTATTTCTTTTAATAGTTTATTTAATTGATTATGATTTTTCCATAATTTAACAGTTGCATCTTTATAAATTTTTGCAATAAAAGGAGGTTGATTTCCAGTGGTAAAATTATCTATTTTTTGAATAACACCACTAAAAATATTGATCATTTGAGCCGTATTAAGATTAGCAGACACAAGAGTAAAAACGGGAGCATTAGAATAAGCCATAGCTTGAATTTCTAAGTTATTTCTACCGATATTGCTATCTTTAGTTAAAATAATCCAACCTTTTTGGCTAACAATTGGTAGTCATTCTATATCTGGTGAATAAAGAGTCGGCAGAGGAATATTCAGATACCGTGAAGCATCTGTGACTGAATAGGTAGGTGTATTGTATATGTCCAATTCCCAACTTGATGTAATCCCTAATCCCTCATTCCTCATTCTGCATCAACCCGTGTTGCGCATCCCTGCGGCGATACCGTTAATCGTTAACAACGCACCGCGCAATAATTCATCTTTGCTATAACGGAAGTGGATTAAACCCGCTTTGTCTTGACTGGCATATTGTCTTAAGCGCTTGAGTAGGGATACTTGTAAAAATCCAAGAGGTACGATCGTACCATTCCGCAACTGCACTGAACGTTGTAATTCAGGGTCATTATCTAGTAATCGCTCTTGTTCATTAATTTTTAGGACAATTTCACGACTAAGATAATATTCCTTGGCAATTTGATTAAATACCGTCTGAAAACGCTCTTTATCTTCGGGTTTTGCCAATTCTTCTACATAATGACTAGCCATCTGCAAATCCACCTTAGAAAGAGTCATCTCAGCTTTAGAAATCACCATCTTAAAGAAAGGCCATTTTAAATAAAAATAGCGCAATAACTTCAAATTTTCCTCTGGTTCTTGATTTAAAAACTCCTGTAATGCTGTACCCACACCATACCACGCTGGAAGCAAGAAACGGCTTTGAGTCCAACTAAACACCCAAGGAATGGCGCGCAGAGAAGATATATCTTTTTTGCCACTGCTACGACGAGCAGGGCGAGAACTTATTTGTAACTTACTAATTTCTTCGATGGGAGTCACCGATAAGAAGAAGTCGATAAAATCGGGTTGCTCATAAATTAGCTGACGATAGGCTTTACGAGAGGAAGCCGAAATTTCTTCCATGATGTCATTCCAAGGCTCAATATCATCAAAACCGCTACCGAGTAAACTAGCTTGAATCACTGCGGTACTGATAGTTTCGAGGTTATATAATGCTAACTCAGGTAAGGAATACTTGGAGGCTAATACTTCCCCTTGTTCGGTAATTTTGATTCTACCATCGATCGTGGAGGTAGGTTGGGCTAAAATAGCCGCATAAGCAGGTCCTCCTCCTCGTCCTACAGAACCACCACGTCCGTGAAATATTTTGATATTTAATCCATATTTATCGCCAATTCGAGCTAAGGTTTTTTGTGCTTTATGAATTTCCCAGTTACTGCTCAAAAATCCTGAATCTTTGTTACTGTCAGAGTAACCTAACATGATTTCTTGTAGGTTTTTGGGGTTTAAATCTGGTAAAACTAAGTTGGAAGCTGATTTGACTACATTTGGATAACCTCCGCCTAAACAAGCTCTATATAAAGGTAATTCAAACAATTCTGACATTACCATGGGCGCTCGTTTTAAGTCTTCTACGGTTTCAAATAATGGCACGATACCAATACTTGTAATTCCTAAAATGGGATCATATAATCCTGCTTCTTTTGCCAGTAACAACACTTCTAATACGTCACTGACATAGTTAGTCATGCTGATAATATAGGTGTGACAAATATCTAAACCAAATTCTACCTGTAACGCCCTTAAAATTCTCATGGTTTCGATCGTCTCGGCGGTGGCAGGAGAAAAAGGCACTTCATTAGGAATTAAAGGGCGACGGGTTTTTAACTCTTGTACTAACCATGTGGTTTTTTCTGCTTCTGATAATTCGTTATAGGGTTTATCTAATACTCCTAAATACTCAGCAATTTCATTAAGTGCGTCGGAGTGACGGGAGGAGTCTTGACGAAAATCTAAGGGAGTGAGATGAAAACCAAAAATTTCTACTTGAGTGATTAAATGATTTAATTCTTTGCACTTTAACCCTGTATTTTCAATGTTAGATTTTATCAGATTAAGGTCTTCTAATAAGTCCAAACTAGAGGGATAGAGGTTATCATCTTTTTCTGCTAGTTTAATCGATTTTCTGGTTTCAGGGTTGGATAAGGCTTCATTTCTTTTTTTCGTATTTTTCAACCTTTCCTCAATATAAGCCAATTTCAAACGATAAGGTTCTTGACGATAGCGAACGTAAAGTTTATCATATACTTCAGGCATTCTAATACGATCGCGCTCTAGGGAATCCAACAATTCAGGTACAACATTACACCAGTGTAAAGACAAACTCAGAATATCATTGAGTTGTTCCATAGACTTTAAATATTGATCAATAACTAGATTACGCTGATAACAAGCCGTTGACCAAGTTACTTCTGGAGTTACAAACGGATTGCCATCTCGATCGCCCCCTACCCATGAGCCAAAATAACAAAAGTTGTGAGTAGGAGGTTTTAAAAGGGGGAAGGTACTATGTAAAGCCTGTTTTAAACGAACAGATAACTCAGGTAAAGTGTTAAAAAGTACCTCTTGGAAATAATGTAAAGCGTAATCAACTTCATCTAATACCGTTGGCTTAAATTGATGGAGTTCATCTGTTCTCCACCATAAACGAACTTCTTCCATTAGGCATTCTCGATAGTTTTCCGCCTCCCAAGAATTAGTTAAACCCATAGCGCGGAAAGACTCCTCCGCCAAATCCAATTTTTCCAAAAAGTTAGAAATACGCCGTTGTTTTTTACGGATAGTATGACGCACAATTTCTGTAGGGTGAGCAGTAAAAACTAAGCTAATATCTAATTGCTCAAGTAATTGCTGAATTTTTGGCGGTGGCATATTTAACTTTTGTAAATAAGGGAAAAGCCAATGAAAAGTACCACCACTAGCTGGATTCGCTGTAGGATTAAAATAACTTTGATTTTCTTCAGTCTTAGTCAAAACAGAAGCATTATGTTTTTTAGACTCAGGGGGTTGAATAGCGTTAACTTGATCTTCTGTTGTGGTACGGCGAATCAGTTTTTGAGTTCTTTGTTCGTAATGTTGTTCAACAATATTAATTAACTGAAAATATAAGGCAAAAGCGCGCGCAGCTTTGATGGCATCATCTAATTCTAACTGTTCGATCCATTTACTCACAGAAATTTCTTGTATTTGATTTGTCTGTCCTTCAGGAGAACAAGCGGACTTCAGTTTATCTAATAAATCGACTAATTCACGTCCGCATTCATTCGTTAACACGGACTCCCATAAATTCTCAACTAATTTTAATCGGTGACGTAACAATAATTCGGAGCTAGAATAAATACTCAATTCTTCTGTGTAGTTAGTTGTAGTTGCTGAAGTCATCATGTTTTTATATATCTTACTTAATTTATGGGCAGGGTTCTTAGTTAAGGGCAAATTCAGAAAATCAGTTATGTACTCCTTAAAGACGATCGGCTTAAGCTAACAGTTATGATACTCTAATTACAGTGAATCAGAGTCAAAATTACCTCAGTTCGACATAAAGAAAATGATGAAAACTAGACAGGTGGACAAGTGGACAAGTGGACAGGTAGAAAAATTCCCAATATTTGTGGGTTTTAAAAATAATTTTATTGACTCAAAAAAAACACAATCCTCCTGTCTGCCTGTCTGCCTGTCTGCCTGTCTTCCAAGTCAGCCCTCACCTATTTTTATATCGAACTCAGGTAAAATTATATATCGTTTCATGAAAAATTCTCAATTTACGCTCATTAACAAGACAATCTTACAATCCTAACGTTAAAAATGTTTTCCATACAGTTTTGTCTGATACATTTTTTCAAATTATACTTAGAAGTTGCCTCATAGTCTTTATCGATTAGGGAGATAGGAGTTAGGAGACAGGAGATAGGAGACAGGAGATAGGAGAAATACTGAAACATCAAGGTTTTGATGGTGTTAATAGATAGAATAAGTATAGTTGTATTTTTAAAAATAAGGTTAAAAGTGTTGAATTTTTGAATAAAAATCCTTAAAACTGCGCACTTTTTGGTTAATGTATTATATCTAAACCCTTGATTTTAATAGTCTTCTGATTTATTCAGCAAACCCTAATTATGACATGGCTAACATTTTTTGAATGGGTTTTAAGGCTTTAACTCTTATTGACTCAGGGATATTAATTTCTGGGGTGCGATTTTTTAAGGCTAAGTAAACTTTTTCGAGGGTATTTAATCTCATGTGAGGGCATTCGTTACAAGCACAGTTATTCTCTGGCGGTGCTGGAATAAAGAATTTTTCAGGTGCTTCTTTCTCCATCTGATGAATTATACCCGGTTCGGTGGCAATAATAAACTCACGGTTGGCACTTTTGATGGCATATTTTAAGAGTGCTGTGGTTGAGCCAATATAGTCGGCATGGCGTAAAATATGAGTTTCACATTCAGGGTGTGCCAGTATTTCCGCTTGGGGATGTTGTACTTTTAACTGAATAATTTTTTTTTCGGAAAAAGTCTCATGAACAATACAACTACCGTTCCATAGTATCATATCTCGTCCTGTTTGCTCCATGACATAACGACCTAAATTTCGATCGGGCGCGAAGATAATGGGTTGATTTTCGGGAATTTGTTGTACAATTTTAACAGCATTGGAACTGGTACAAATAATATCACTCAGGGCTTTTATTTCGGCACTACAGTTAATATAAGAGATGACGATATGCTGTGGATATTGGGCTTTGAATTGGGCAAATTTATCGGCAGGGCAACTATCAGCTAATGAGCATCCTGCGTTTAAGTCGGGTAACAAAACTAACTTATCAGGATTGAGGATTTTTGCGGTTTCTGCCATAAAGTGTACTCCTGCAAATAAGATCACATCGGCGGATGTACTTGCCGCTTGTTGTGATAATCCTAGGGAATCCCCGATATAATCTGCAATGTCTTGAATGTCTGCTTCTTGATAATAATGGGCTAAAATTACAGCATTTAGTTCTTTTTTGAGCAGTTCGATCGAGCTAAATAAATCATCGGGAATATGGCTTAAAGAGAATTGATTCGGGGCAATAGTGGCAGTAAACACAATTAAGAGTTATCCTTTTAATAAGTTATTATCATTATCTTACCCCAATTATAGTATTTTTTACCATAAGTCAGCAAACAGCAAAAATTATAACTTGAATGTTGTTTGATTACCAAAAAAATATAAAGAGATGCTAGAATGAACAGGAACATTTAGCATATATAAGTATTATGAACGATAAAGAAAAATATCAAGGCGAAATGGAAGCTAAACTGCAAGAGTGGGGAGCAAAATTAGATGGTTTGAAAGCCAAAGCCGATGAAGTTGGAGAAGGTGCTAAAGGTGACATACATGGTAAAATCGACACTTTAAACGCTAAAAAAGCAGAGTTGGAAGCCAAATTAGTTGAGCTTAAATCTTCAGGAGATGATGCTTGGCAAAGTTTAACGGCTGGTTTTCAACGTGCTTGGGATGAATTAAGTCACTCTTTTGAAGATGCTATGTCGAAATTTTCTCAAGAATAATTCTATTTCCCAAAAGTGAAGGATAAAATTGATTGAAAAGGTGTTAGGGGTTAGGTAAAATCGAAGGAAAAACGAGAATGAATGAGTAATAAGTAAAAAAAGAATTAATTCTCAATTCTCAATTCTCAATTCTCAATTCTCAATTAATTACTTGGCTTCCATCCAATTATCTCCTGTGTGAATATCGACTATTAAAGGTATTTTTAAAGGGATAATATTTTCCATGGTTTCTTTGATTTTTTCCCCTAATTCTTCTATTTCTTCTAAAGGTAATTCAAAGACTAATTCATCGTGAACTTGCAATAATAAATTACCTTGATAATCTGCTAAAATTCGATCGAGTTCGATCATAGCCAGTTTAATAATATCTGCACTTGAGCCTTGAATGGGTGCATTGGCGGCGGCTCTTAATATTTGTGAGCTATAATTATTAAGTTTTAAATCGGATAATTCTATCTCATTTATATCTTTTCCTCTTAAATTTTGCAAGGCTCGATCGTCAAAATGAAAATAACGTCTTCTGCCTAAAATAGTGGTGACATAACCATTAACTAAAGCCTCTTTTTTCATGGTTTCTAAATAGTTAAAAACCTTCGGATATTTTTCTCGATAAATATTAATAAATTTTTGAGCATCCGCTACTTTGACTCCTGTTTCCCTAGCAAATTTTTGTGCCCCCATACCATAAATAACACCAAAATTAATGGTTTTACCTAAGTTTCTTTCTTCGGGAGTAATGTCTTCTTTATCTAGTAATAATTTAGCGGTGACTGCGTGAATATCTTGATAATTTTGGTAAGCGGATATTAAGATTTCTTCTTCGCTTAAATGGGCTAAAATTCTTAATTCAATTTGAGAGTAATCAGCACTTAAAAATTTACAGTTTTTTTGGGGAATAAATCCTTTTCTAATTTGTCGAGAAAATGCCGTGCGAATGGGTATATTTTGTAAGTTAGGATTGGAAGAAGAAAGCCTCCCTGTTGCCGTTACCATTTGATTATAATTAGTGTGAATTCGATTTGTTTTAGGATTAGCTAAAGTTGGTAAGGTATCCACATAGGTTGATTTTAATTTTGCTAAAGTTCTATGACTTAAAATATAATCAATGATAGGATGATCTCCTTTGAGTTTTTCTAGGGTGGCTTGATTGGTAGAATAGCCTGTTTTTGTTTTCGTTGACTTACGTTTATCTAAGCCTAATTCTTCAAATAATAATTCACTTAATTGTTTTGGGGATGCTAGGTTAAAGTTACCAAATTCTTCATAAACTTTTGCTTCGATATTTTGCAATTCTTGGTTAATTTCTTGGGATAATGTATCTAAATAGGCTCGATCGATCATTACCCCTAAAGTTTCCATCTTTGCTAAAATAGGCTCTAACTTTAACTCAATATCGAAGACAGGTTTTAAAGTGGGTAATTCTGCTAATTTTTCTTGTAAAATTTGGGTTAACTTAAACGTTGCTAACACATCTAAGGCACAATATTCGGCAACTTTTTCGATAGCTAAATCTCCTATATTTTGCTTTTTGTCAAGGTTTAAATCATCATAATCCATCGACACAGTATCATCTAAATATTTAATGGATAAACTGCTTAACCGATGACTTTCTTCGGGTTGTAAAACATAACTAGCCAACATGGTATCAAATACAACCCCTTGAATATTAATACCATGATGAGCTAAAATTAGTCGATCGAACTTAACATTATGGAAGGTTTTATGATATTGTTTATCTTCTAAAATAGGCTGTAAAATTGTCTTAATTTCTGAGAGAGTTAATTGTTGCCCTTGGGAATGTTTAACAGGAATATAAGCAACTTTTTCCCAACAGTCACCCCAACAACAACCGATACCCACTAAGTTAGCTTGTTGAGTATCTAAACTATCAGTTTCGGTATCCCATGCCGTCAAATTATGTTGTTTAATCAGAGTAACAAATTCTTCTAATTTTTCCTTACTATCGACAATGAAAGTTTCTCTAATATTGTCATCATTTTGATTAGGAGATGATTGAGCGAATAAAGATAATTGACTATCTCCATTATTAATTTTTTCATTATCTAACTGTAATAAGTCACCCCCTAATTTTTCTTGAATATTATTAATTTGTTTGACAAAACTATTTAACTCCAAATGTTGCAATAAAGGAATAATTGTTTGATTATCAAAACCTGTTAATTTACAAGTATCTAAAGACAAATTTAAGTCAATATAGGTAATAATTTCCGCTAAATATTTAGAATGATTAGCTTCTTTTTCTCCTTTAATTAACTTATTTTTTATCGTAGGTTTTATGTTGTCTAAATTGTTGTAAATATTAGTTAAATTATCGTATTGACTTAATAAATTACTCGCTATTTTTTCCCCTATGCCTAACACTCCCGGAATGCAATCAGATTTGTCTCCGCATAAGGCTTTATAATCGACAATTTGCGAGGGTTTAACTTTCATTTTAGAAAACACCGCTTCTTCGTCATAAATTTCGTATTTACCTAAACTTCTTTCTAGGTATAAAACTGTTACTTGTTTCTCATCATTAACCAGTTGAAATAAGTCTCGATCGCCTGTTAAAATTTTAATCTGATAACCTTGGGCAACTCCTAAAGTTGTTAATGTGCCAATCACGTCATCGGCTTCATAACCAGAGGCGGTGACGATACTAATATTTAACGCCTTGAGTAATTCCTGTAAATTATTCATATCCTCAATAAAATCTGAGGGGGTTTCAGCTCGATCGGCTTTATAATTAACATCAGCAGTATGGCGAAAAGTCGCTTCTCTCAAATCAAAAGCCACTGCTAAAAATTGAGGTTGATAATCCCCAATAATTTGTAATAGAGAATTGAGGAAACCAAAACAGACGCTGGTAGGAATACCCGATGAAGTTTTTAACGCACCTTTTTTTGCCTTAGCTAAGGCATAATAAGAACGATACGCTAAAGAATGTCCATCGATAATCAGAAATAGAGGATTTGTCATTTAATTAGGGGTTGTGCATGGGAAGCACAAGAATATTAAAATCAACTGTTTAGAAATACTACATTAACAAAAAAATGCACCGTTTTAGCAAATTTTAGTCAAAAACTCACCATTTTTATACTTGGCGAGGGCATAACTTGAGTTTGATGAAGGTAGGCAAAAGGCAACTTTATATTTTGCAACATTAAATTATAACCTTGATGAGTATAGTTTATTTTTACACTTATGAAATTCATAATTACGGTTTGCTAAAGTAAAAAATAATGAGAATTTAAGAATTGAGAATAATCTTTGGTTTATAATCAAAATAGAATTACGATCGAATATCCTAAACCTCAATCATTAAACTTCTTCCAAAATTTTCTCTAAAAATTATTTCTGATTATCTCTTAGTAAACGCTTCATCCCTCAATACCCAATATGATTACCCTATCAGGTTATGACATTATTTCACAAATTGATGAAAGTATAAACTCAACGGTTTATCGTGGAATTTGTTTGTCTAATCAGCAAAAGGTAATTTTAAAAGTTTTAAAAAAAAATTATCCCACTTCTGATTCATTAATTCGTTATAAACAAGAATATGAGTTAACAAAATCACTTAATTTAGATAGCATAATTAAGGCTTATTCTTTACAAGAATACGAGAATAAATTGATCATGATTTTAGAAGATTTTGGAGGAGAATCTTTAAACATTTTACAACATAATTATTGTTTTTATTTTCTTGAATCTCTCAAAATTTCCATCAGAATTGTTCAGGCTTTAGAACAACTACATAAAGCTAATCTTATTCATAAAGATATTAATTCTAATAATATTATTTTCAATTATAAAACAGAACAATTAAAAATAATTGACTTAGGAATTGCCACTCGTTTAACTAGAGAAAATCCCATTTTAAAAGAGCCTCAAATTTTAGAGGGTACTTTAGCATATATGTCTCCCGAACAAACGGGAAGGCTTAATCTTAGCTTGGATTATCGCACAGATTTTTATTCTTTAGGGGTTACTTTATACGAATTATTTACGGGCAAATTGCCTTTTGAAACGGAAGATTCTTTAGAATTAATTTATTGTCATTTAGCCAAACAACCTTTATCTCCTTCTCAAATTAATCCTTTAATTCCTCAGCCTATTTCTGATATTATCATGAAATTAATGGCTAAAAATCCAGATGAGCGTTATCAAAGTACATGGGGTTTAAAAGCTGATTTAGAATCTTGTTTAAAACAGTTTACTTCAACTCAAAAAATTGATTATTTTCCTATGGCTATTCAGGATATTTCTGATAAATTTAACATTCCTGAAAAATTATACGGTAGAGAAAAAGAAATTCAATTACTCTTAGATAATTTTAATTATATATTAGAGCAGGAAATAAAAGATATTCATGGAGGTAGGGAAAAGGATTTTTTAAAACAGTCAAATGATGACCTTGTTAAAGGTATTATTGATCATAATAATCATGATAATTTATCATCGATCGAACCCACGTCACAATATAGTAAAATTATTTTTATTAAGGGTTATTCGGGTACAGGAAAATCAGTATTAGTTCAAGAAATTTATAAATCTATTACCGACAAAAAAGGCTATTTAATTACGGGGAAATTTGAGCAATTTCAACAAAATATTCCCTATAGTGCGATTGTTTCTGCTTTAAGACAATTATTAAAACAATTTTTGACGGAAACAAAAGAAAATCTCGATAAGTTACGCAGAAAAATACTAAATGTATTGGGATTAAATGGACAAGTAATTATCGATGTTATTCCTGAATTAGAATTAATTATTGGGAAACAATTACCCGTAGCAGAAATAGGGATAAAAGAGTCAGAAAATCGCTTTAAATTATTATTTCAAAAATTTATTAATTGTTGTTGTTCAAAAGAACATCCTTTAGTGCTATTTTTAGATGATTTACAGTGGGCTGATTTGGCAACATTGGAATTAATTAAATTATTAATTAATAATCGAGAAATCAACTATTTACTGATAATTGTTGCATATCGAGATCAAGAAGTTCAAGAAAATCATCCCGTCAATAAATTATTAAATTATTTTCAAAATAATCAGCAAGTATTTAATCAAATTGATTTAGGTAATTTAACCTTAGAAAATATTTATGATTTGATGTCAGATACCTTGAAATGTGAGGTTAATAAGATTAAATATTTAGCAGAATTAGTTTATAATAAAACTTTAGGTAATCCTTTTTTTGTTAAACAATTTTTAGTTAATTTATATCAAAAAAAATTGATTTATTTTAATTATAAAAAGCGTCTTTGGCAATGGAAAATTAAGAAAATTATTAATCAAAATATGACGGATAACGTGGTAGAATTAATGGTTAATGAAGTAAATTTATTAACGCCTTCTACTCAATGTAATTTAAAATATTCAGCTTGTTTCGGTGCTAGTTTTACCCTCTCTAATTTAAGTCTAATCAAAGAGACATTACCGACTCATATTTTTCCTGATTTAGTTACTGCTATTAATGCAGGTTTAATTTTACCCTTGACGACTTTAAATGAAAATCTGATTATTGAAAAGTATAAATTTAAGCACGATCGAATTCAACAAGCATTTTATAATTTAATTCCCGAAGAAGATAAAGCAAAAATTCATCTAAAAATAGGTTTATTATTGTTAGAAAATACCCCAGAAAATGAGTTAGATAATAATATATTTGATATTTTAAAACATTTGAATCAAGGTAGAGAATTAATCAAAGAGATAACATTACGAGAAAAATTAGCCCAATTAAATTTAACTGGAGGTATAAAAGCTAAAAATACGATCGCCTATAGTGTAGCAAAAATTTATTTAAAGATCGCCATTGAATTATTAAGAGATAATTGTTGGCAAAATCAATATGATTTAACGCTCAATCTTTATACCACTATGGTAGAAGTAGCCTATTTAAACGGCGATGTCGAGGAGATGACACAAAAAACCCATAGTGTCTTAACTAACGCTACTTCGATTTTAGATAAAGTGAAAGTCTATAAAATTTTGATAGCAGTAGAAACTTCCCACAGTAACCTCTTATCCGCTATAGACATCGGCAGACAAGCCTTGCAAGAATTAGGGTTTGATTTACCGACTAGAGAGAATAATGATATTTTAACTAAGCTAGAAACACAGCTAGAGGGGAAAAATATCGAGGATTTTAAAAATTTACCGCCCATGGGAGATAAAAAAGTTAAGGCGGTAATGGATATATTGTGGCGTTTATATTCCCCTATTTTTCAAGGAATGCCTGAATTATTGCCATTTTTAGGAGAAATGATGGTTAGTCTTTCTTTACAATACGGTAATGCTTCGGTTTCCCCCGTCGGTTATGTTATTTATGGCATGGTGTTATGTACTTTTTTTGAGGAAGTAGAAAAAGGTTATCGTTTTGGGAAATTGGCTTTGGAGTTAACAGAAAATTATCTTAATTATCAGTATAAAGGTATCATTGGACAAATTTTTGCGACTTGTATTCAACCACGTCAAAAAGTCATGAGGGCAACTTTACCCATTTATCAACAAAGTATTAAAATTAGTTTAGAAACGGGAGACTTTTTAACTGCCGGTTACACTATCCTTGTCTATGATTTTACTCTCTTTTTTAGCGGTGTCGAATTAGATTATTTACAAAGGGAGATAAATAATTATTACAGTCTGTTATTGGAATTAAAGCAAGATTCCGCCAAGATTTATGTGGATATGGTACAACAGACGATCGACAATTTACTAGAGAAAAAAGTACAACCTAATTATTTAACGGGGAATTTCTACGATGAAATGAAAATGTTTCCCCAACATCGTCAACAACAAGAATTAACGGCATTAGCCCAAGCCTATACTTATAAAATTATCTTAGCCTACTCTTTTCATAATTATAGTTCGGCTTTAGATTACCTTGTGGAAGGCGAATCTTATTTAGGGGGAGTGTCTTCTCTTATCTTTTTCCCTGTTTATCATTTTTATTCAGCTTTAACTTATTTGGCTTTATATCCCTCTGTGACACAGAAAAAATCGGAATCCGTAGAAGTATCACCTTCTCTTATCATCAGGGGAGAAGTCATCACCCAAGAGAAAATATGGGAAAAAATTATTCATCATCAAGGTATCGTAGCACAATGGGCAAAAACTGCTCCCATGAATCATCAACATAAATACGATTTAATCGAGGCGGAAAAAGAAAGAGTTTTAGGGAGTAAAGGGAAGGCGATAGAATTTTACGAGTTAGCCTTAGACAATGGGAAAAAAAATCAATATTTACAAGAATTAGCCCTTATTAAAGAATTATATGCCCAATTTTATCTCCAGTGGGGGAAAGAAAAATTAGGATATTTTTATCTGAGAGAATCCCATTATGATTATAGTCTTTGGGGTGCAAAAGCCAAGATAGAAGATTTAGAACAAAAATATCCTCAATTATTTGAAGTGGTATCAAAAGAGATTACCTCCTCTGGGATTATTTCCCAAACTGCTAGAAATACCAACTCAAAAGCGATTTTTGACTTACAAAGCATTATGAAAGCCTCTCAGGCTATCACCAGTGAAATTGTTTTCGGAAATTTGTTGCAAACTTTGATGAAAATTTTACTAGAAAATGCGGGAGGCACTAAGGGTTGTTTATTATTACATCAACCTACCTCAGAAGGAGAAATCGGTAATTTTGTGGTTTCCGTTTATTGTGATAACGAGAGAGTCACTATTTTTTATGAAAAACCCGTCAGGGAAACTCTACCAGAGTCGATTCTTTATTATACCGCTCGTACTAAAGAAACTATTTTACTCGATCGAGATAAAGATAATAACACCAAGAATGAGGATTATTGTTACGATAAGTTTGCACAGGATAATTATATAAAAACCTATCAACCTCTTTCCCTTCTTTGCTATCCATTAATTAATCAAGGTAAATTAATGGGGGTAGTTTATTTGGAGAATAATTTGACTAGCGGTGTGTTTACTGTAGAGAGGATTGAATTATTAAAGTTACTATCGCAACAGGCGGTGATTGCTATTCACAATTCCCAATTATATGCCCATGTGAAGGAAAAAGAAGAACAATTACGGGAATTTTTGGAAGCTGTGCCTGTGGGTATTGCCATTTTAGACTCAAAAGGAAGCCCATATTATGTCAATCAACAAGCTAAAATCCTTTTAGGTAAAGGAGTAGTTCCCAATGTGACTTCTGATAAGATTTCCGAAGTCTATCAAAATTATATCGCAGGTACGAATAATATCTATCCAAATGATCAATTACCTATTATTAAAGCCTTAAAAGGGCAAATGTCCACCTGCGAAGACATCGAAATTCATCAGAAGGATCGTGTAATTCTATTAGAAGTATGGGGGACACCGATTTATGATAACTTTGGTAATGTAGAATATGCCATGGCGGCGTTTCAAGATATTACTCAACGAAAACAAGCCGAGAAGTTACTATCAGAATATAATCGCATTTTAGAACAACAAGTAAACGATCGAACATTAGAGTTACAAAAACTTAATCAAGAATTATTGAATTTAGCTAACTTAGATGGTTTAACCAAGATAGCGAATCGTCGTCGCTTTGATGATTATTTAGCCATTGAATGGCAAAGACATTTAAGACAAAAGGAATTTTTAGCCTTAATTCTCATAGATATAGACTATTTTAAACTTTATAACGATTACTACCAACATCAAAAAGGGGATGACTGTTTAATTACCGTTGCCCAAAATATTGCCAAAATACCGAAACGTAGCGGTGATTTAGTCGCTAGATATGGAGGAGAAGAATTTGTGGTAATTTTACCTAATACCAATACCGAAGGTGCATTAATTGTCGCTGAAGAAATCCGTCAGACTATTGTTAATTTACAAATTCCCCATGTTCGATCGAAAATTTTTCCTTATGTCACCTTGAGTTTAGGGGTTGCCAGTATGATACCCGATTCTAATTTTACCCCATCTCAACTAATTTACCAAGCCGATGGAGCTTTATATCTTTCTAAAGAGAAAGGGAGAAATCAAGTTAATGTTTATAATTAGGGTTTGCTGAATAAGTCAGAAATTTCCTTATTCGGGAAAAATAACAAAATCATTTAAAAAGGCGGTAATAAACGGCGAAAACCATGAGTTAAAACTATAATTAAAAATAGTAAATTTCTTGGTAATATCCACCACCAATGATAGTTAACGGGGCTACTTTTTTGATAATTATTGTTGATATTTTCTGTTAGTTTATCTCCTATTTTTTCTAATAATTTAATATTGCGAGGATACTCTAAAATTTTTTGTCGCCATGATTGCGGAATCGCTGATTCTCCTAATGTTGCTCCACATAAAGCCCCCGTAATCGCTCCCGTGGTATCGGTATCACCACCACAATTAAACACCGCTTCTAAAGCCTCTTGAAAGTTGTCAAAATGTTGATACCACGCATAAATTGCCATAGGAACAGTATGATATATATATCCTGAAATTCCTTTTTTTTGTCCGATCGACTCTGCAAATTCTATCACAGATAATCCTTGTTTTAAGCTATAAATAATTTTATTTACTAAGTTTAACCATTCTGTTTCTGTATCTTCTACTAACCTGAGCATTATTTCCAATTCGTCTATGTCGGGACATTCTTGTAAATCTTCTCTTATAATCCATGCTGTAATATGAGCGATCGATCTTGCCCCAATTAAAGCACGAGGATCACTATGGGTTATTCTAGTGGATAAAGTGACAAAATCATCCAGTTTAACTATATTATCAGCAAAATACCCTCCGATAATGCTCGATCGCATAGCGACACCATTTCCTGCGGAATATACGCCACTTTTGAGGGGAGAAACTCCTAACCATAAACGAATAATCGATTTTAAGGTAGCCAAACCCACCCCAGCAGGTAAGGAAACTAACCACCATTTGAGACACCATGCCAGTCTTTTGAGAAAAATTTGCTCATCATCACCACAGGCAAGAAGACACTGAGCGACAAAAATACTATGCTCTGTATCATCGCTAATCATGCCATAACCAAAGAATAATCTTTGATGCCATTTTCCTTTAAACATTCTTTGATTACGCTTTCTTGCTATTCCTTCCGCCGGTAAACCAACGGAATCACCCACGGCTGTACCGAGTAAAATACCTTTAATACGACATTTTTGTTTCATGATTATCAACACCTAATTTGTATTATTTTTTCATAGATACGAGGGCAAAATAGAAACTAAAATCGATTTTAGGATGAAAAACATAATTTTTTTTACTTATTACTTATTACTTATTACTCATTACTCAACTTCTGCAATAAGTTTAATACACCATATTCCTTAAAACATCATAAGATAGTAATATGAAACTTTCTTAGATTATTATCCCATGACAAAAATTCATCCCCAGTGTGCCGACTTAGCTTCTCAAGTTAATCAAATCCTTGAATTACTCCAGAAAAATCCCGAACTTCGATCGCACCAAAACACCTCACAACTAGAAACCAGCCTACGAAAAGCCATATCTCCGCGCTTTGAAATAGTCTTTGCAGGGGCATTTAGTGCAGGAAAATCCATGTTAATCAACGCCTTACTCGGACGTGAATTATTATATAGTGCAGAAGGTCACGCCACAGGCATTGAATGTTATATTGAATATGCACTCCCCGAACAAGAAAAAGTAGTATTAACGTTTTTAAGTGAGAAAGAGATTTTAGAGCAAATTCTTTATATTTCCAAACGTCTTAACATCAACTTAACAGATATTTACGTTAATCAAGCCCATGTAATTGAGCAATTACTAAAAGAATCTGAGCAAATTATCGCCCAAGAAGGAGGAGTTAACAAGTCAGAAACCGCTAAACAAGCCAATGCTTTAAAGCTGTTATTAGAAGGTTTTGAAGACAATAAAGACAAAATCAGAGAAGACAGCAACGCTACTTACTCCATGGGGCAGTTTAACTTTAATAATCTCACGGAAGCGGCTACTTACGCTCGTCGAGGCAAAAATTCGGCTGTGTTAAAACGCCTTGATTACTATTGTCATCATCCTCTCCTTGAAGATGGTAACGTCTTGGTTGATTTACCCGGTATCGATGCCCCCATTCAAAAAGATGCCAAGTTAGCCTACGATAAAATCGAAAATCCTGATACTTCCCTCGTGGTGTGTGTGTTAAAACCAGCTTCTGCTGGAGATTTAACCCAAGCAGAAACAGATTTATTAGAAAAAATTAAGTCTAATCCTGCCATTAGAGATCGAGTTTTTTATGTCTTTAATCGCATTGATGAAACGTGGTATTCTGGTCAATTAAGACAACGATTAGAGCATTTAATTGCAACGGAATTTAACCACACCAATCGAGTGTATAAAACCAGTGGATTATTGGGCTTTTATGGTACACAAATTAAGCAAACTTCCTTTCACGATCGATACGGATTAGATAGTATATTTCAGGATAGCATTAAAGAGTTAGGAGGAGAAGAAGAAACCCCTCAATTCATCAGTGAATTTAATAACTACTGTGCCAACTCTGGTAAATTAACCCGTACTAATTTTAAAGTTTCTGTTCATGGTTACGACACTCCAAATCAAAACTATTTACGCATTTTAGGTGAATGGGGAGTACCGTTAATTGATCAACTAATTAATGATAGTGGTATCGAGAATTTTAAATACGAAATTGCTCGTTATTTAACAGAAGAAAAACGCCCTCAATTATTTACTAATTTAGCTGATGATTTACAACCAATTTGCATCGCTTTAAAGAAATTTTATCAAAATAAACAGACGAATTTAATTAGTCAACCTCAAGAAATTGAGACGATGAAACAACAAGAATTAGCTCGTTTAAACACTCAATTACAAGAAATTGGTGATCATTTTTACAGCTATATGGAGGAAGAAATTAACCAAATTGTTAACCAAGAAAACAAGTTATTTAATCAAGATTTTAACAAAATGCAATCCCGTTTTGTTAATCATCTCGACGAATTATTACAAACATTTTCCGTTAGCGATACCTATAGTTTAGCCGTAAAAGCTCATCCGAGAAACCAGACAGCACCATTAATTGCGGTTTTAGTAGAGGCTTTATATTATCTTTCTAATTCCCTTGAAGATGTGCTAATTGAGGAATTAAAAGACTTAGTAAAAAACTTTGTCGTCAATTTAGTTGTTTCTGTACGTCAACAGGAATGTTATCGTCAACTTTATCATTTATTAGGCAGTGATAGCGGAATCGAAAATCAATTAACCACTTTAGAAACTGAATTATTTTATGCCTTAAAAACTATTGCAACTACAGAGTGCGATCGATATGTGCGAGAAACACCTCAGTTTTATAGTGAAGGTACATTTTCCATCTATCAATTTCGGGAGACATTGAAACAGACATCTCAAGCCTATGATGTTTCGTCAATGATAGAAGCAGAACCTGCCATTCGTCAACTCTTAAAACTAGACTTTGAGCCAAAAGTAAACTATACAATTCGCCAAGTTTTTCGTCAATCAGTAAACCAAACTATCAAGACAAATTTATTACCCATAGCGCAAAAAATTCGAGAAAATATTTTGGAGCAATATGATTTAGCAAGGGAAAATATGGAGGAAAATTTAGAACAAGAAGTGCAGGAAAAATTAGCCTATAATAAACAATTAATGGCAGAAATTCATGAAGATTCTCTTACTTATAATGAGATGATTTCTAATATTAATAATTGCTTAGAAGCCATGCAAGTTTACGAACGAAAATTACCATTAATTGACATTCACGAATAAAACTTAAAGTAAGTTGGGTAAACAAAATAAAACCCAACTTCCAACTATTAAAACATACGCATTTCTCCCCACAATTAAGAATATTAAGTCATTGCGAGGTACGAAGCAATCTCAATTAACCTTAATTTGTGGGGTAAGTTTTTACTCTAAGTTATAAAAAAGAGGATAAACATGGAAAACTATAATTACACAATGTTAATTCAATGGTCTGAAGAAGATCAATGTTTTGTGGTAAGTTTACCTGAATGGGGGGAATTTTGCCATACTCACGGTGATACTTATGAGGAGGGAGTAAAAAATGGCAAAGAATTGTTAGATTTTTTGATTGAATCTGCGATAAAAGCCCAAGAAGATTTACAAAAAATTAAGATGTTTTCTTTAGTTTAAATTAAATGTTAAAAAAGTTAAAATATTTGCTATAATAATCCCAAAATAAGGATAGTTAGGTAAACAAAATGATAGCCATTCAAGACGTTAAAAAATTATCTCCCGAAGACTATTTATTGCAGGAAAAAACTAACTTAGTCAAACACGAATATATTAATGGTGAGGTGTACGAAATGGCTGGTGCAAGTTCTGCTCATGTTACTATTTCTTTAAATATTGCGTCTTCATTAAAAAATCATTTAAGGGGTGGTAAATGCCGAGTTTATATTTCAGATATGAAGGTAAGAATAGACAGTCAAAATGTGTTTTATTATCCTGATGTGATAGTGACTTGCAGTGATGAAGACAAGGGTTTTAGTTATTATAAAAAATCTCCTCAAGTTATTATAGAAGTTTTGTCAGACAGTACAGAATCTTTCGACAGGGGGGATAAATTTGCTGACTATAGAAAAATAGAAAGTTTAAGAGAATATGTACTTATTTCTCAAAGTAAAAAAAGGGTAGATTTGTTTAGGAAAGAAGATGATAATTCATGGCGATTAGAGTCTTTTTCTGAAAAAGAAAATCTAGGGATAAAAAGTATTAATTTTAATTGTGCTGTTGCCACTTTATATGAAGATTTAGATTAAATTTCCTAATTAATCCAAATAGTTATATAATGTAATTAGTTAACGAAACAAAAAAAATTATTATGAACAAAAATGTAGAACTATTAAACCAAGAAGATGTTATTAAAGTTAAAAATGAAAAAACTAAATGGGTAATCACTCACTCAACTTTTACTGTTAACGACTTAACTTCTGGATTAACTCAAAAATTTGGAGGAAATGAAGAATTAATGAAATGGTCAAAAGAGGGAGTAGAAGCTAATGTTTTAGTAGAAGGAAAATCATGGAGACAAGGAAAAGTTAGGTTATCTATGGAGTTTATTCCTGATGAAAATATTGAACCTCCATCTCTATTAGACGACTTTAGAAAATAAAAATAATATGGGGAATGACTCAAATATTCCCCATCAATAATACTAAACAAAATTATTATTTATCAATTTCAATAAATTATGACTAATAAAAAAATTGAATCTTTACAACAAACAGATGTGATTAAATTAAGTGATCAAAAAACTAAATGGGTAATGTCACATAGAACTTTTACTGTTAACGATTTTACCTCAGCATTAGTAAAAAAATATACTAGCAATGAAGAAATTTTAAAGTATTCTGAAGAAGGTATAGAGGCTGAAGTTTTATTGTCAGGAAAAGGATGGCAAAAAGGTAAGGTTCGTTTATCGATCGAGTTTATTCCTGATAAAGTTGATAATATAGACTCTAACTTGGATGACTTAATGAAAAAATGCTTTACAAATAAATGAGTATTATTAATTAATAGATTAAACTAGCAATATTAAACTTAATGACTTTAAAAATATGATTGAAAATACAGAGTATTTAGATGAGCAAGATATTATTAATCTTACTAATCCACAAATAAAATGGAGAATGCCTCATACAACTTTTTCTGTCGATGAATTTCTAATTAAATTATCACAAAATCTTGTTTTTAATGAAGATTCAGAAGAATATTTAAAAGACGGAGTACCCGTTAGAATTTTATCTCAAGGAAAACTGTGGAGAAAAGGAAAAGTTAGGTTATCTATGGAGTTTATTCCTGATGAAAATATTGAACCTCCATCTCTATTAGATGACTTTAGAAAATAATAAAATTATTGATTAATAGTGAACTATTCTTACCTCTATTTTTTTTCCTAAAGCGGACAAAACTCGCTCTATAGTTGATAATTTTGTGCCATGACGGGGGTTAAGAATCCGTCTAATTTCTTTCTCGTCTAGGTTTAGTTGACGTGCTAGTTGAGCTTTATTGATTTCTTTTTCTCGAAATGCTTGATAAACTAAAGTCTTAAATATCATGGTTAAAGGAAGCTCTACTAAATATTCTCCTGCTTGAAGAACAGATGGTTGTGGTATATCTTTATTGTCATCAATTCTGGCAGCGATGGCTTCTTCTAAACAATCGACAGCTTCCATAAGACATTCAGCAATAGAATCTCCCTGAGTAATCGCCTCTGGTAAATCTCGAAAAGTCACAACATAACCCCCATCTTCTTCATCTGGTATTAGTTGTACTGGAAAAATAAAATTATTCATTGTTGTATTATACGTCATTCAAGTCATCTTGAGTAATACCCAATTGAGATAGCATTGCTTTTAATGTACCTGTTTTTAATTCATCTTTTGGATTACGGACAATAGTTAAACGCTCTCCCATATACAAGGTGACATGGCTACCTTTGCCCCTTTTTGAGTCCACTCTGGCAGAAATACCTCTTTTTTTGGCTAATTTTTGAATTTTTTTGATGAACTCATTTCCTTTCATTTTCTCATTTTCGGACATAAATGTCATGTTGTCAAGAATTAATACATTTTTCTAAAACTACGAGGATAAAAATTTTATTATTTTATTTATGACAAAAAGACAGATAATAACAACAAATAAAGTAAATTTTACTTCGATCGAACTTAATCTTTTATTAACTTATTTAAGATTGCTATATATCAATAACTGTGAGAAAATATAACCAAGAAAGAAAATTAATTTAGTGATTCTGACAATGGCAAAGAGAAAAAACCCTAGTGAAACAAGTATAATTACTTTACTCATCGAAAATTCTTATTTATTTAAAGGTTTAAATGAGGAGGAGTTAACTTCTTTTTTAACCCCTGAGAGTCTCACAAGGGAAAAATTATTTTCTAATCGCCCTGTCTTTACTGCTTTTTTACCAGATGAGCCTTTAGATCATCTTTATGTTATTCTGGAGGGTGGTCCTGTAATCGTTCGTACTAATCCCCTCGATCGAATTATCTCTCTTAGCTATGCTGGAGGATGTTTTGGCATGGGTAGTTTACCCTTCAGTTATGGTTTAGGGGCAAAAAGTTTTCCGAGTTTGGTAGAGGCGTATAAAACTACTTATATCACAAAAATTCCCTTAGAGACTTTAGAAAAAATATACGATCGATTTGAAATCGTACAGCAACGATATGCTAAACTATTTGAACTTCAAGAAAAATTTATCTATCACTTATTAAACTGTAGCAGTTATCCCCCTCAAGCTGTAGCGTCTTTATTGAGAGGGCTAATTTATCAAGAAAGAGAGTTACAAAACCAACCCAACACCAAAGGAATTTATACTTTCGACTTATCCGTAGAAGTGATAGCGAAAGCCTGTCAACTCAATCAGCGTACCGTTGAACAAGTTTTAAAAGGGATGCAAAAAGAAGGTTTAATTAGTTTAGATAAAGATAACGACACCTCCGAAGATATAATCAATATTTTAAACGCAGAAGAACTCAAAGAAGTTTATAGTTCTACTAGAGATAAAGTATCATGGTGGCCTTTAAAATAATTAGGATGCTAAAAAAGTCTTTTGCGTCATGAGCGTGAAAATTCACAATTATTTTAATCGATTAAAGGAAAAGTTAAGGTAAAAATACTACCTTTTTCTACTTGAGAAATAACGCTGATTTTACCATTCATTGTGTTAACTAATGTCTTGACGATCGCCAATCCTAAACCAGTACCTCCCGTATCTCTATTTCTGGCTTCATCTACTCGATAAAAACGCTCAAAAATTTTGGTTTGTAGAGGTAAAGGAATGCCAATACCTCGATCGATAATTTGAATAATTGCGGAATTATTCATGGTCAATTTTATGGCAATTTCTTTATGATCAGGAGAATATTTAATGGCGTTATCGATTAAATTTAGACAAATTTGTTTAAAACGATTTCGATCGACCTTGATTTTTATAGCACAATTTTCCTCGATTAAATTAATTTTTATTTGCTGATATTGCTCAACAATAGCAATAATTTCTCGCATTAAATCATTAACTATTATTAACTCTATTTTTAGCTGAATATTACCATTATCAGCCCTTGCTAAATCCAATAAATCTTCTAATAATTGTACAGTTCGATCGGCTTCTGAAACCGCTACTGATAGAGCTTCTTTTTGCACAGAAGTTAAATTATCTCCCCGTCTTAAAGTACTTTGTAGATAACCAGAAACAATCGTTAAAGGCGTTCTCAATTCATGGGATACATTATTTAATAATTGTTGTTGATTTTCCCAACTTTCCCCTAATCTAATTAACATTTTTTCTAAACTTTCTGCTAATTTTTTTACCTCATTAGGGCTATGATTAAAATTAATTGAGACTTCTTTTAATTGATCTGCGGAGATATTTTCAGCAACATCACAAATTTTTTCTAAGGGTTTTAAGGAATAACAAATATAAGATGCGATCGAGATAATTAAAATAGTAATAGCGAGAATAGTAATAAAAGTTAAACTACTAATTAAATGAGTAAATAAAACCTGTTCATTAGTAATATTTTGAGCGATATATAAATAACCGATAAATTCCTGATTAATATTTAAAGGAATACCGCAAACTAACCAAGAATTATTATCAAAATTGACAACTTGAGGATTAGTATTAACTTGATTAATCTTAGTTAATTGGGGATAAAAATAAAAAGACTTAGCAACAATTTTATTATCTTGATTTTTAAACCAAAAAATATTTTTATGATCAGATAAATTATTAATTGTTTTTTCGATACCTACTTCCAAAGACACCATTTCGCTATAGAGTTGGACATCATGGGGAAAACGATTTGCCACATAATTAACCGTTTGTTTATGAGTTGCTATGAGTAAATTTTCCATTTTCCAATTCATCCACAAAGCGACTCCTCCTAATCCCAACCCCGATAATAAGGCTACTCCAAAAGTAAGACGAATTTTTAAAGAATTAAGACTATTTAATTTTGTATAAGATAAACGAGGTAAAATTTTAAATAACATTGAACTGTTAATAATAAGTCTCTTTTTTAATTAAATCTTACTAAGCTGATTTTTTGCTGAAAATAACCTAAGTATATTCAAGCACGACAATAATTTTTGGTACAAATGCGTAAATTCTAATAAAAAATGTTCTAAATTTTAAAAATAGTAGTATAATTAATTATCAATAGTTCATTATCAATTGCTTATGTTAGCTAGGGTTTGGAGTGCTACCGTTGTCGGCATTGATGCGGTAAAAGTTGGGGTAGAAGTGGACGTGTCGGGGGGATTACCTAAAGTTATTGTGGTAGGTTTACCTGATACTGCCGTACAGGAGTCGAGGGAAAGAGTCAAAGCCGCGCTGAAAAATTCGGGTTTTGCTTTCCCCGTCAGACAGATAACGGTGAATCTCTCTCCTGCGGATTTGCGCAAACAAGGACCAAGTTTTGATTTACCCATTAGTATCGGTATTCTAGCCGCTTCTGAACAAATTGATCCCACCTACCTCAATGATTATCTATTTTTGGGGGAGGTTTCTCTTGATGGTAGTTTAAGATCGATCGCAGGGGTGTTACCCATCGCCGTCACTGCCGAAAAATTGGGCTTTAGGGGGATTATTGTACCCAAAGACAACGCCCAAGAAGCCTCTGTAGTGGAAGGAATAAAGGTTTATGGATTGAGTAATATTAATGAGGTGGCAGAATTTTTACAAAATCCCTTCAGTTTTACCCCCACGATTTTTCAAGAAGAAGAAGAAACCGATAGTTTGCTCGATCGAGCCTATAATTTAAGGGATGTAAAAGGGCAAAATCACGGACGTAGAGCTCTAGAAATTGCGGCGGCAGGAGGACATAATTTGATTTTTGTTGGTCCTCCGGGGGCAGGTAAAACCATGTTGGCGAGACGATTATCGAGCATTTTACCTCCCTTAGATTTTCAAGAATCTTTACAAGTATCCCAGATTTATTCGGTGGCAGGATTACTCAAAAATAAAGGCTCATTAATACGAGAGCGCCCTTTTCGTAGTCCTCATCATTCCGCTAGTGGCGTGGCACTGGTGGGGGGAGGCTCATTTCCTCAACCCGGAGAAATTTCTTTGTCACATCAAGGTGTACTTTTTCTTGACGAGTTAACAGAATTCAAGCGTAGCGTATTAGAATTTCTTCGCCAACCCCTAGAAGACGGTTTCATCACCATTTCAAGAGCAAGACAATCGGTTCTTTTTCCAGCCCAGTTTACCTTGATAGCCTCTACCAACCCATGCCCCTGCGGTTATTTTGGGGATTCTATCCAACCTTGTACTTGTTCACCACGACAACGAGAACAATATTGGGCAAAATTATCAGGGCCTCTTCTCGATCGAATTGACTTACAAGTAGTAGTAAGCCGTCTCAAACCCGAAGAAATGACTACCCAAAAAACGGGAGAAAGTTCAGAGATGGTAAGGGAAAGGGTAAAAAAAGCTCGACACATAGCCCAAAATCGTTTTCAAGGGGATAACATTAGTTGTAATGCACAGATGCAAACTCGTCATTTAAGAGAATATTGTATATTAGATGATTCTAGTCGTAATTTGCTAGAAAGTGCCATCCGCAAATTAGGTTTATCCGCACGGGGTATGGATCGTATTCTAAAAGTATCACGCACGATCGCTGATTTAGCTGGAGATGAACATTTAAAGAGTCATCATTTAGCAGAAGCTATACAGTATCGTACCATCGATCGAATGCAATAAGTTAATTAATGAGAGATAAATGACTTTCACGGGTGATTT
This sequence comes from Geminocystis herdmanii PCC 6308, assembly GCF_000332235.1. NCBI lineage: Bacteria > Bacillati > Cyanobacteriota > Cyanophyceae > Chroococcales > Geminocystaceae > Geminocystis > Geminocystis herdmanii. The sequence goes on from NZ_CM001775.1 coordinate 4,094,454, forward strand.
TTTCGATGGTTTCTAGGGAAAGTGAAGAATTATTTTCTAATTGATTTAACCACATTAGATATTCAATATTTCCCGCAGGTCCTGTGATGGGAGACCATGTTAAACTTTGATAGTACCATCCGAGACTCTGCGCTTGGGTTAATACTTGATGGATGGCAGAGGCTTGTAAACGAGAATCTCTGACTACTCCATTTTTGCCTACTTTATCTTTGCCGACTTCAAACTGCGGTTTAATTAATAAGATAATATCCCTTGGGGAGTCTAAAAGTTCCCATAATTTATCTAAAACTTTGGTAAGAGAGATAAATGATAAGTCCATTACCCCTAAATCGGCTTTTTCCTCGTTATTATAGAGTTTTTCGATCGATAGATGTCGAAAATTAGTCCTTTCCAATAGTATTACTCGATCGTCCTGTCGTAACTTCCATGCAACTTGTCCATAGCCTACATCCACCCCATAAACTTTAGTCGCCCCCCGTTGCAAAAGGCAATCCGTAAAACCTCCCGTAGAAATGCCCCCATCTAGGCAAATTCTCCCTTCGACGGTGATTTTAAACTCATCTAAGGCTTTGACTAATTTCTCTCCTCCCCTCGACACAAAAGGCGGTTCTTGTTCTACTTCGATCGTACTTTCAACATCGATTAATGTACCCGGTTTATCGATAATTTGTTGTTTTACCCTCACTTTTCCTGCACGAATCAATTTTTGGGCAGTCGATCGACTATCACATAATTGTTTATCTGTCAAGAGTACATCTATTCTTTCTTTGGGCATTATTTTTGATTTTAATCAAGATAAATATGTTTACGATGACCAACTTTAACTACTAAAATAATTAATTCATGATCCAAAATTTGACAAATTATACGATAATCGCCCACACGATAACGCCACAATCCTTGCATATTACCATGCAAACTTTTCCCGAATAAACGAGGGTTTTCTTGACTCGCTATTTGTTGTTTTAAATAGATAATAATTTTTTTTTGGACAGATGGATGTAGTTTTTTTAACTCTTTTTCTACCCGTGGATTAAATCTAATTTTCCAAACCAAGTCTTTTCTCCATTTCCTCAATCGTCACATAAGAATTAAGAGAATCTGATAAACGAATTTCAGCGTCTCTAATGTCTTCTAAATCCTCTAAATAACTAATGATAGCATCTTGTAATAATTCATCTTCTTTTTTGCCTAATTCATGGGCTAAGATTGATAAACGATTTTCAATATTTGGAGATAGACTAAGAGTTACCATAAGGACAAAATCGATCGTTATTTTCTACAACTAATAATATCTTTTATTTTAAACTATTAGAGATGTTTTATAGATCAGTACTTTTTTTCTTCGCTTCATTCATCACAAGGTGCAAAGGTATGTTATGCTGACGTGCGATCGAAACACAATCTTCATATTCAGGTTGAATATTAACTATATTTGAACCCTCTGTAGCTATTTTGACTCGAATTTCGCCATATTGGGTAGAAATCGTTTTAATTTCTCTAGTTAAGGCTTTCCTTTGTTGAATTTGACGACGAATGCCGATGGTGCTAGTCTCTTTAAAAATGAGAGTTTCACAGTCATTAATTTTCGACTGATGACAAATAACCGTTAACAAAACACCAAGGCGACTTTTTTTCATCATCACTGGTTGAGTAAACACATCCAGCGCCCCAATGTTTAGTAACTCATCCAACAAATAACCAAAAATTTGAGGGTTAGTATCATCAATTTGGGTTTCCAAAACGGCAATAGTTTCTAGGTTATCGATGGTTTCCCTTTCCCCTAACCACAGTCTCACAATATTCGGTATGGGTAAATCAAGATTACCAGCACCAAAGCCCATTTTCTTTAACTTCATGGTGGGGGGATTACCAAAATCCTCAGCTAAAGTAGTGACAATGGCGGCACCTGTGGGAGTAACTAATTCTTTCTCGATGCCGTTACTATATATGGGAATTTCCCTAGTTTGCCATAATTCCAATACGGCAGGAACAGGTACTGGTAAGATACCATGGGCGGCTTTGATTGTGCCTCCCCCTGTGGGCAAAGCCGAACAGTATAACTTTTGAATTTTAAGATACTCTAAACCTAAACAAGTACCGACAATATCCACGATGGCATCGGTGGCGCCAACTTCGTGAAAATGGACTTTTTCAGGGGGAATACCGTGTACTTTTCCTTCTGCTAGGGCAAGTTGTCGAAAAATTTTTAAGCTATTTTCTTTGACTTGGGGCGGTAAATTGCCGTTTTGGATAAGGTTTTCAATGGCTGGTAAATGACGATGGTGGTGATGATTAGTGTGGTGATTTAAGTCAACATGGATTTTTGTGGCGGTTTGTCCTTGTTTTTGTACTGTTTCCTGTCTTAAAGTATATTCTTCTTCAAAGTTGAGACTTTTTAAGCCATGATCAATATATTCTAAGGGTACATCGATCGAAACTAAAGCTCCTAATAACATATCTCCTGCGATACCTGTGGGACATTGTAAATAAGCGATGGTTTCCATTAAATTATTGTCGATCGAAAACTTAATTGCTTATCTATTTTACCTTTAAAGGTCGATCGATGTATTTTTCCTTTTTTATCGATAATTTTTGATATTATTTAAAAGTGGGCAAGTCATTTTATCGCCATTAACGGTTAGCAATTAGCTTTTTTAGATGAATAAATATATTGTTACTTTTTTTTCTCTGATTGTCTCCTCCAATTATTTTATCCCTAGTGTTTTCGCTCAATCTAAAATATATAACCCCATTCCTCTACAAGAAAATCAACCTATCATTGATACCCTCACTACTGATGATATTCCTACAGGAGACGGCGGTTTTGCCAGAGATTATATGATCAATTTAAACAAAGGTGATCAAATAGCTATCGATTTGATGTCCGATGATTTTGATACGGTAGTAATTTTAATGTCTGAAGATGGTGTTACGATCGCCGAAAATGATGATGCCCCCGATAGCGATAGTAACTCTCTTTTATTTACCCGTATTGCAGAAGATGGGCGTTATATCATTAGGGTGAGGGCATTTGGTGCGGTAGGTAGCGGTAATTTTACCCTTAAGTTAACTAAATTAAAACCAATTAATAATTAACAATTTTTACCTTCCCCTCCTTTGTCTAACTGATTATTCTCAAAATTATGCGCGCGGTTTTGAGGATATGTTCGAGTAAAATGTTGGTTAGGAGTAACAGCCAATTACCCCTAATCAAATTTATAGCTTAATGAGGATTTTACCATGAGTACAGTAACAGATAACAATTTAAGAGAGTTAAAGGATTTAATTAACTCTAAATTTGAGCAAGTCGATCGCAAATTCGAGCTAGTTAATGAAAAAATAGATTCTCGTTTTGAGCAAGTAGATAACAAGTTAAATGATATGAGAGTAGAAATAGCCTCAATTAAGGGTAATCAAGAAGGTTTTAGCAAAAGACTCGACAATCTTGAGTTTACTAATCGAGGTATTTTGATTAGCGTGGTTAGTGGATTATTAATCGCAACAATTACCCTGATAGTTAAATTTTTAGTTCCCCCCATAGGGTAAAACTTTCAAAAAGGCAATATTACAGCCTCTTTATAAATGATTCTCAGGTTCCGATAATAAATGTTTTCATATTTAATTCCCCCAATACTCTAATTCTCTAAAGATAAATTGTATAACCGTTTCTACCATTATTTTTGGTGGTGTATAAAGCCTTGTCTGCTTTTTTTAACAAAGCATCAATATCTGTACCGTGTTTCGGATAAATGGCTACTCCAATACTGGTAGAAGTCCTTATGGTTATATCATTACACAAAAAAGGAACTCGTATCGCCTGTACAATTCGATCGAGTATAATAATTAAATCATCTTGGGAAGTAATATCAGGCAATAAAGCCACAAATTCATCCCCTCCCCAACGGGCTAAACTATCAGCTTCCCTCAGAGAATGTTGTAATCTTTGAGCGAATTGTTTTAACAATAAATCTCCAATATCATGACCATAATTATCATTAATTTGCTTAAAATAGTCCACATCAAAAAACATCACAGCAATAACCATTTTTTTCCGTTTAGCACGGGCTAAACTTTTAGTACAAGAATGAATAAAAAAGTTTCTTTTATATAAACCTGTTAAACTGTCATGATAAGCCTGATATTTAAGTTTATTTTCTAATTTTTTTCGATCGCTAATATCCCTGAAAACAGAACAATAAACTAATTTATTTTGATAGGTAATTACACTAACACTTAACTCAACTTCTAAAGGTTTATCATTTTTTACTTTTAACTTTAATTCCTGTCTAAAACTAATTTTAGTAATTTTTAATCTCTCTAAATTTTCTCTAAATTCTTCTGGTTTATCTCCAATAAAAGATTCAATATTTTCATGAATTAACTCTTTTAAAGAATATTTTAATATCTTATTAGCAAACGCATTAACTTCAATAATTAAAAAATCTTCGGCGGTAAATAAAATAATTCCTTCAGATATTTGCTCAATAACGGCTCGATATTTTGCTTCACTATCCTTTAATCTAGCTTCAATTTCTTTCCTTTCAGTAAAATCAAATATATAACTTCTGATCAGTTTTAGCTCAGGTAAATAATGAATATATTGTTCAAAAACTTTGTTATAACAGTGTAATTCTCTGACAAATAAGTTACCATGAATTTTTTGTTCAGCTTTTAAAAGATTCGATAACACAGGATGACTCATTTTTTCTTCCGCTAAATTAGGAAATAAAAAATTAGCCGCTTGATTATAATAAGTCAATTTTCCCTGTAAATTAATCTCAATTATCGGATAAGGACTTAATTCTGCAAAAGAACTAAGTTTCGATATATAATTAGCTATATTTTCCTTCTCTAAATTTGGATCATTTTCAAAATGAAAAGTTTGATGATCTAAGGTTTTTTTAGCATAACTATCTAAATCTTTATCTATTAAAATTTCCTCAGGATTTTCTGACTTATTAATAATGTTAAAAATATCTTTTATTTGAGAGTTTTTATCAATAACAAAAAAACGAGCTTTTGCTTGTTTACTAAATTGTATTAAATCTCCATGTTCTAAATATTTATTTTGATACTGTTTATTATTAATAATTAAGCCGTTAGTACTTTTTTTGCCTGATAAACTACCATCAACAATTTTATAAAAAAATAAGTTTTCTTCTTGATTATATTCTTTAATTATTGTCGCATGATCTCTCGACACAGCTTGATCATGAAAAATTATTTCGACATCATGACGACGCCCCATTTCATACATTTCATCGGTTAAATAAATCAGACGTTTATCATTACCATCCTCGATAATTAGCAAATATAAATATTGTCCTTCTTCCCTATTTTCATCAGTTAATTTCTGTTGATGATCTAATAAGGTGTCTCGAAGATTAGATGTAAAATCGTCATTTTGATTATTCACACTCTCATTAAAGTTATCTTCATTTATAGGATTATTTATTATAACAATGTTCTTCTTTAAATGGCTAGAGATAAAGAGTTAAAATCCTTCCTACAAACAAATGTAAATATCTTTTCTTAAAAAGTCTAATATTTAAGCAAAAATACTTAAGTAAAAAAATAATAATTTGAATATCATTCTAATCAATTATTTTGAGATAATTTTAAAACGATTTATAATAATTGGTGGGCATTGCCCACCCCACAACTACTATTTAACAACGTTCTAAAATAAAAATATTACCTTGATTTCCTCTTGCTATTCTTAATGTTTCATCTAAGTAGGTAATTTCTAGCCATCCTAAAGAATTATTGTTACCTAAAATTCGATCGCCCCAATTAAAATTAAAATCAAAGGGAGGAAAATATTTTCCTGTTTCCATTTTTTTGATTAAATCTTTCGGGGAAAGATACCCTAATAACTTTTGTAATCCCACGATCGATCTTTGAAACTTTACATTCACTCTTTTGGGGGAGACAGTCTCAAAATTGGCACTAACACTAACTAAACCATCTAAAAACGGTAAACCAATAATTTCTGCAATGTTATAAATTTTAGTTGCATCTGTACGAATACATTGATAAATTTCTCCTAAATGTACTAAAGGAATGTTATCAAGTCCTAAAATACTCTTACTGGTGGTGTATAATAACCGCCAATCTCCGTTTAAAAGTTGCGGACAATTTAAGGGATTGTGGTTAGGATTATGATCTTCTAATTTTTCTACCGCCGTCAAAATATTGACTTTTTCCGTTTCCGTCACCGATAAACCCCGATTTTTACCAGCGATAACCTGTAACAATTCTGTTTTTAAACTCATAATGTTCGATCGTGCTTTAAATGCTATAATGGCAAGTTGCCCTAATTAACTATATTATTAGTTTATGAAAAATCCTGCCTTGCGTAAAGAGAAACGTTATGAACCTGCCCCTGTAATACCCCTTAAACAAGATGGTTCTCTTTTAGATTGGTTAGAAGCAAATAATCGTATTATGTACAGAGAAGAAAAAGAAGATAAAATAATCAATTTAGATTTATCAGAAGAAGAAGAAATCTCCGATCTCATCGAGGGTGAAGACGATGACTTCGATACAGATTTAGATGAATTAGATATAGACAGTGACAATGATATTATTTAAAGGTGACAAAATATGAATAATCAAAAAATTAGAGTTGGAGTCTTAGGTTTTGGTGGTTTAGGTCAAGCGGCTGCTAGAATATTACAACAAAAATCTGAAATGTGTTTAGTTGCCGTAGCAGATCAAAAAGGTTACGCTTATAATCCCGAAGGTTTAGATGCTGACACCCTCATCCCCACTTATCATGACTATGGCTCTAGTGGATATTTACCTGAATACGGTATCTTGAGTAATAATAGCATCGCTGATTTGATTCCTCAAGCTCAAGTGGATGGTTACTTTTTAGCTTTACCGAATTTACCTAATACTTTCATGGCGGATGTTACCCGTCAATTCATCGCTTCGGGGTGGAATGGGGTTTTAGTAGATGCCTTAAAACGTACCAGTGCGGTAGAACAACTTTTAACCTTACAAGAAGAACTCTCAGCTTCGGGCATTACCTATTTAACGGGTTGTGGCGCAACTCCCGGATTATTAACCGCAGTAAGTGCGATCGCATCTCAAAGTTTTATCGAAATTCATCAAGTAAAAATTACCTTCGGGGTAGGCATTGCTAATTGGGAAGCCTATCGTGCCACCATCAGAGAAGATATTGCTCACCTGCCGGGGTTTGATGTAGATAAAGCCAAAGCCATGACAGATGAAGAAGTAGAAGCATTTTTAGATCAAACTAATGGTATTCTTACCCTCGAAAACATGGAACACGCTGACGATATTATGCTAGAGTTGGCGGGTATTTGCGATCGATCTCAAGTTACTGTCGGCGGTATCGTGGATACTCGTAACCCGAAAAAACCTATTAGTACAAATGTTCAAATAACAGGGCGTACCTTTGAAGGGAAAACTTCTACCCATACCTTCACTTTAGGGGATGAAACCAGTATGGCGGCTAACGTTTGCGGACCCGCTTTTGGCTATTTGAAAGCAGGTATAAGACTTCATCGTCAAAACCTCAAAGGTTTATTCACCGCCGTCGAAGTGATGCCCTTGTTTGTGCATTAAATTTATGTTTCGTAGTAAGGGTTTTAACCCTTATTTTACTAATTTTTCCTTGATGCCTAATGAAAAATTAATTATAGTTAATGTTTAATAGCTCACCGTGTAATTTATTACACGGCTAATATGATCACGTTCAATAAATTGAACTCAACATTTTGTCTTAATTCCTCATTATTTATGAATTTGCCTCACAAAAAAATCGGTGTTGCGGTTATTGTCAACGAAGAAGGAAAAATTTTGATTGATAAACGATTACCTACTGGTTTAATGGCGAATTTGTGGGAATTTCCGGGAGGCAAAATTGAAGCTGGAGAAACCCCAGAAGACTGCATCATCCGAGAAATTAAAGAGGAATTGGGCGTTACGATCGAAATCGATCGACATTTAATAGATATTACCCATTCCTACAGTGAATTTATCGTTAGCTTATTTGTATATATTTGCAAACTAATTGAAGGACAACCTCAACCTTTAGAATGTGCCGAAGTGCGTTGGGTGACACCCTCAGAATTAGATAATTTTGAATTTCCTAGCGCTAATCAAGAAATTATTTCTATTTTGAAAAAGATGAATGAGGAATAATTTTGTACTTACTCTTTACTCGTTAAAAGTTTTTGCTTTCCTTAAATCTCCCTTAATAAGCAGGGTTTTTTCATTGTCGGGGTAAAATTACGCTTTGTCAGTTCAATTTATTGAACGAAAACTGTTAGCTTTGTCAATTTATTGCAAAGCGATTGATGTTAAGTTTGTCAGACTGCTAGGTAGTTATGAGTCGAAACCATTATCCCAAGGTGTAATTTATTACACGTCTAATAGATACCGTTCAATAAATTGAACTCAATTTCCACCAAAAATATCCTGATTTTTAATCTGAAAAAATAGCTAGATTTTTGATCAATTATAGTTTTCAGTCTGATATAATCAGTGTTGATAAGCTCCAATTTCAGGAAAAAAAGGTGCTAATTCTTCATAAATATTCAAGCCTAATTTTATTAGCATATTTTCCAAAACATGATCAGGAGAAAACCTTAAATAATTTTCGCTTATTTCTAAGCTAACATGACGATTTCCTAAATGATAAGCCGCTTTTAATAAATCTAATTTTGATTCACTTTTGACGGTAATAACAGGCTCTAATTTTGCTTTTATTCTAACAAAAAAAGTTGCTCGATCGTCCGTTAATATATCCTCTGATTCTAAGAAATTACCCCGTGATAAATTAATTTTCACCACGCTAATATTATGAGAATTTACTTCTTTTAGTTCGATCGTCTGTTTAATTTTTGTTCTCTCTTGTGCCGTTAAATATATAGTTAAATCAGGTTGTTTATGAGAGTCTAAATTTATTTTTTGAGTAAGAATAATCATCATTAAATCTTAACTAATGGGATGATGTACCGTAACTAATTTTGTGCCGTCTGGAAATGTCGCTTCTACCTGCACGTCTTCAATCATTTCTGCTATCCCTTCCATTACATCATCTTTGGTTAACAAGGTTGTACCATAACTCATTAATTCTGCCACAGTACGCCCCTCCCTCGCACCTTCTAAAATTGCTGAAGATATATAGGCGATCGACTCAGGATAGTTCAATTTGATTCCTTTTGCCTTACGTCTTTCTGCTAATAAACCTGCCGTAAAAATTAATAACTTGTCTTTTTCTTGAGGGGATAATTGCATAATTTTAGATGTTACTCAATGAAGGAAGAAAATCAAAAATTGATTATTTCCACAATATTTTAAAATTATTTTATTATATAATTGCGGTCATGCACTTTATTTTTATTAACCATGATTCCGGGCGAAATTTTTACACCAGAAGGAGTAATCGAGTTAAATCAAGGACGAGAAACTCTTAAAATTACGGTTGCTAATACGGGCGATCGACCTATTCAAATCGGCTCACATTTTCCCTTCCATAAAGTTAATTCTGCACTACAGTTCGATCGAGCAAAAACTACCTTGATGAGATTAAATATCCCCGCAGGTACAGCTATACGATTTGAGCCGGGAGACGAAAAAGAAGTAGAATTAGTCAAAATACAACCTACTCAAGAGAATTGAGAACGTGAAATTGAGCTAGATGTATTTTATACTTGGCGAGGGCATAACTTGAGTTTGGTGAAGGTAGGCAAAAGGCAAGTAGGCAAGAGGCAACTGTACATTTTGCAACATCAAATTATAACCTTGATGAGTATATCTTAATGATAACTCGGAAAATCGACTGAGATCGGGCATGGAGGTTACGGCGGATATTATTGCCAAAGAAGAAACCATACTCAAATATATTTTGCGCAAAGCAAGGTTATGGGTTGATGTGTAGAGAAAATTAAGACCGTATTATCGTATTTTTTCCGCTACACTTAAAGAGACGATCGATCGAACTAAAAACAAAGCAAATAACCCCGTCAGACCGAATAGAATCACGGAGAAGGAGTGATAAACCGTAGAAACGAGCAGGATAGCGTTCAAGAGAGAAAACCCCGTTAAACAAGTATAAATCAGGGTTTTTATCGCTAAATAAATACTGCGAGAGATTCTTTCAGCCTCCAAAGAACGAACCCTTAGTTGTAATTCTCCATCTTCGAGTTTGCCTTGAAAATCCTTTACCGTCGTTTCTAAACGGGAAGGTTTTTGTAATTGTTGTTGAATTAAAATTCTACCTTGACGAGCAACCATCAATAAGATATTATTAGGAGCAGTAGTTTGGGTAATCCGTCTAAAAAATGGCTGACTAGCAGACAACAAGCTATAGTTCGGATCGAGAGTACGAGCAATACCATCAAGGGTAGTTAAGGCTTTAATAATAAAAGTCATCTGGGGAGGCAAACGGAAAGGCTGTTGCTCAAACATGATATAAATTTCTGCACTAATTTCCCGAAAGGCATTAATATCCACAGGTTTATCTAAAAAACGGGTTAAGGAAAAACTGATTAACCGTTTAATTGCTGTCATGTCGCCGACGGGTTCGATTAAACCCATATAAACTAAAGTATCTAATACTTGATCCGCATCTTTACGCAACATCGCAAAGAACGTTTGTACCATTTGCTCCCGTGCTAATCCTTTGACTTGTGCCATCGCGCCAAAATCATAGAAAATGATTGAGCCATCGGGATTTACTGCCATATTACCCGGATGGGGATCAGATTGAAAAAAGCCGTCTTCTAATAGTTGTTTTAAATAGGTACAAATTCCCAATTCAATTAAGGGTTTAATGGGGATTCCTTTTTCTGCTAAAGTTTCTTTATCGTTAATTTTTATACCGGGTAAATATTCTAAAGTTAGTACGGTTTTAGTGGTGTATTCCCAATAAACTTTTGGTACAATAATTTTACTATCATTCTGAAAGTTATATCTAAATAATTCTGCATTTTTCCCCTCTTGAAGATAATCGATTTCGGCAAATAAAATTTCAAAAAATTCTTGATAAATTAATTTTAATTCATACTTTTTTATAGTGGGTATAAATCGATCGAGAAAATTAATTAAACTTTTTAATACTTTAAAATCAAGGTTAAATAATTTTTCTAAACCTTTTCTTTGTACCTTAATAACAACTTTTTCTCCTGTGGGTAAAGTTGCTCGATGTACTTGCCCTAAACTAGCTGCAGCGATGGGTACTCGATCGAAATCTGTAAAAATATTTTCTAATTTGTCACTTAACTCCATTTCAATAACAGTTATCGCTTCTTCAGATAAAAAAGGAGGAACTCGATCTTGTAATTGACTAAATTCTTCGACATATTCTAAAGGAATTAAATCAGGGCGTGTTGATAAAGCCTGTCCAATTTTAATGAAAGTTGGTCCCAACTTAATTAATTGTACCACTAACCATCTGGCTCTTTTATGATGTTGAGAAGCAGTATTTTTTTTGCGTAGAAAATCGAATAGAATTAATCCTGAAAATTGTATAGTTGTAAAGACAATATCCCATTGACGTTGTAAAGGGGAATAACGGTGATAATCCCATGATAAATTAGAAGGTAAAGCTCTCATTCAATCACATCGGAAATTTAAGGGTAAAAGTATTAAAATGATAGTTCGATTGGGGAACAAAAATACTGGAAACAGTTATTATCCCGTTTAAATTTTGCACTAAAGACTTTATCAAAGCTAATCCTAAACCTGTGCCACTATTTGTCACATTAGCTACCGATTTACCTTGATAAAATGGTTGAAAAATCAGAGGTTGTTCTTCTGGTTCGATCGTACATCCATAATTACTAATTGTGATAATATTATCAGATTTTTGGCTATAAATTTGTAAAGTAATATCACTTTGGGAAGCAGAGAATTTACTAGCATTGCGAAGTAACTCTTTTAAAATTAAACTCAAACTATTTAAGTCAGTATAAAGATAATCCTGTTTATTTTCAATAATCAAATTTATTTCTTTATAGTGTAATTCCTGAGAAAAAAAGTTATATAATTCATCTAATAAGGGTTTTAAATAAATTTTTTGAGATTCAAAGTTTAATTTATTTGACTCTAATTCTTGTAAAGTTAAAAGATTATTGACCAAATTAATTTCTTTTTCGCATTCATCTTCTATAATGTCTAAATAACGAATGATAGAATCATTTTTATTAACTAATTTAAGCATTTTAATCCCCATTTTCATATTAGATAAAGGGGTTTTTAAGGCATCACTTAAACTAGAAATAAATTCATCTTTAATCTTATTTAAACGTTTTAATTCTTCAATATGTCCTCGCATTTTTTGTCCTAATTTTGCTTGAACATCAAGACTAACTTTTAGTTGAGTTGTCCTTTCATCCACTAAAGATTGAACTTTAGCAACTGTTTGTTGATTAATTAGGGCAGTAGTTATTTGTTTTGCCATCCATTTTCCTGTTTCAATATCTCCTATTTGCCAACGTCTTGGCTTTTTATTTTGCATCACTAACAACCCCATAATTAAGGGAGTATAGTTGCTAATATTTCGCTGAAAAATTAAGGGAATTATTAATAAAGATTCTAATTTTTGTATGTCAAAAATATCTAATATATCGTTATCAATTTTAAGGTTATCTAATTGTTTTTTACTACTAATCTTCACAAAATTAGGTGCTTTTTGCCAACCATAACAAGTTAAAGCAGATTCTGATAATTGATAGGATAAAATAGCTTTTTTAGTGTTATTTTGAAAATTTAATTGCCAATCATAAATAATTTCTACTTCCGCAGAAGGGATTAATTGGGTGTTGTCTTGGGGAGAAAAATTGTCATACTTAAATCTTAATATAAAAACTCGATCGAGCTTAAGTATTTGAGCAGTGGTGGCAATATCATCATCAAAGATGTCATTCATTCTTATTTCAATTCTGCGATCGAAAGCTAAGTTTTATTATATGATAATAAATCCTTAATTATTAAATTTTATCTTGAAACAAGTAATAATCCTGATTAATATATTTATAATTGATGTAGTTTTAATTTGATGAAAACATGAAAAATGTATGGATGATCAATCAAGAAAATTTTTGACTCAAGATTCTGACTCTAAAGTATCTTTAGATTACGAACCTCATTTTGGTCAATATTATGAGTTTACTTATAACTATGGCAATGGTGATTTTTATTCAGGTTATGGTTATACTTCTGAAAATACCTATACAGAAGGTCAAGTATTAGATGGATTTATTAACTCTACAGATAGTAGTGGTTATTATACCATTGACTTGATTGATTCGATCGACTGGTACAATGATTCAGATAATTCTATTTATATCACTACTTACTACGACAATAGTGGTTTTGGGGAAACCAATATGGTAAATGCCTATGGTGACAACGGTTTAGGCTCAGAATCTGGTTGGATATATAGCTATAATGAGAATGAAGAAAATGAATATTTTGACAACTCTCTCGAAGTCGATTTAGATTATGAACGTTATTTTGTTCAATATTATGAGTTTACTTATTACTATGGCAATGGTGACTTTTACTCAGGTTATGGTTACACTGCTAATAACACCTATAGTGAAAATCAGACATTAGAAGGATTTAGCAACTCTACAGATAGTATGGGTTATTATACCATTGACTTAATTGATTCGATCGAGTGGTATGGTAATTCAGATAACTCTGTTTACGTCACTACCTATTATGACTCTGATACAGGTTATGGTAATCTTTCTGCTTTATCCGCCCACGGAGAAAATGGTTTAGGCTCAGAATCAGGCTATGCTTACGAACATTATAATTGGGAAGATGGACTTTATTTTGATAATCAGATCGAAATTGATCTCAATAATGACTTTGCCAAATATACTTTTACCTACTACTACAGTGGAGATAAAAACGATACTAGCCAAGATTATTATACGGGTTATATTTATGCTCCTACCGATTACTATAAAATCGGGGAGTATTTTGACTATTCCGTTGAGTTGAATGAAAGCGGATTCAATGGGAAATATTATATTGAAACGATCGAATTAGGAGAGTATAGTGATTTAAAAGGTACAATACAAATAACTAATTATTATGATGCTCAATCAGATTCTAACTTAAATGTTTCTGTAGAATCCAATAACTATACTTACTTAGGTTGGGAATATGCACACATTGAGGGAGATTATGACACCTATAATTACTTTGGTGCAGATTTTTACGAAGTAAATCCCCTTATCAAAAATCGTCAATGGGAAATAGTCGATGATGTTAATGTCTTTCTACCTGAAATTCAGACGATGGTAAAAAATAATAATATTACATCAGATAGTTTACTAAATGATACTATTGATCGTTTTCGTACGGGAGACGGTTCATATATTTTTGTAGGACAAGAAGAACAACAAGATATAGTAGAAAATCAACCCCATTTTGTCAATGAAGGAATAGCGTTTAGTGCATCCCTTGACGCACAAGATGATTTAATTGCCTTGAATCGTTTTCAACACAGGGAAAAATCAGGAGCATATTTGTACGCTACAGAGGAAGAAAGTATTAGCATTCGCCAAAATAATCCAGAATTTGTGGAAGAAGGAATAGCTTTTTATGCTTTTTCTGCTGATGCCAATAAAGGAGTTGACTTTTACCGCCTTAACAATAATGGTAGTTATATCTATGTTGCCGAAACCGAGAAAGATCAAATTATGGCACAATATTCTAATTTTATCTTAGAAGGTGTCGCATTTGAGGCGATCGTATAGTACTACTATATAGAAAAAGTTTGTAGTGATGGCTTTAGCCATTAGCCATCAACTATACTTAAGAAAATGAGGATTAAAACCCTTACTATAAACGAACAAAAAATCTTGATTAATTACTAGGCTTTAGCGTAAATTCGCCGTAAAAAAGACATATCTAAGTTACCGAAATTCACACTGAATGCCACGTTAACTTTTTCTAAACTTCTGACTAACCAACCTGCCCCTTGACTGGTAAATGATTCATAATGATTGAATAAGATGGAAAATCTTTTTTCTAGGTAGGGTTTCACTTTGCTACAAACTAAAACTAATTTTAAGAGTAAACCAATGGTTTTGGTTGTACCCATATTACTAATCATGTCCATAAAGACTAAATGACTAGGATTTTGAGGGCTATCGACAATTAAATAGTTAAATAATTGACTATAAGTACGCATTTTCAAAAATTCATCGGGTTTACTGTTATTATATTTAGGATATAGCTCCTGTAACTTGTCATAAAGTCTTTTATTAAAACTATTTTTCCCATATTTACCATCGATCGACTGTGTTACATATTCGTATAAATCATCTTTAAATAATTGATAGTTGCGAGTGTCGCTAGTGTGAGTTAAAAAACTCCGAGACACTTCTTGATAAGAGTAGCCATTTTCTACTTTCCCGACATAATGTTTTAAACTTTTTCCTAAATCTCGATCGCTCAATAGGGTAGGATTACTAATAGGTCGTATAATACGATCAGCATTCAATTCCGCCATTTTTTCCCGTCCTGCCTGTGCTACCCTGATTTGGTAGGTAACAAATTTCGATAACTTCGACTCAAATTGTTTTTCTAACTCTGTTTTAACTTTATATACCGTTTCTTGCTGTTCTGTGCTACTATCAGCACCTAAGAGACAATGATCATAAAGATAAGGATAGCGAGTAATTAAATTACCGATCACTTCTTCTTTTTTCTCAGGATGAGTTTTTCTTTCTTTTCCTTGACTAATAATCGTTGCTAAACGTTTTAATTGCTTATAATAATCCGTATGTAAAAATTCTCTGATTAACTTATGCATTATACTACAGTAAGATTCTCCATAATTTTTACTGCCTCTAGCCGGAAGTAAATCAAACAAATCGACTAACTCTACTACATAGCCTTGAGTTTTGGGATGTAACTGCCAACGGTTAACGAGAATATGACAACAACGATTTAAAATCGCAGGAAAATTATCAGAGGCTTTTTTACTACGAATTATTCGTGCTAAGATTTCTAATATCTGAGGATTGTCATAATTTCTGGCTTGAATGAATAAATAGCGAAACCTATCTAACACTTGTTGTGGTGATTGGCTTTTCACACATTCCAACAAATGATCATAAACATACTGCTCATTAACAGTAAGTTGAGTATTATGACGTTGTGATAGAGATGAAATATTCACGGCAGTTCATGATCTAGTTTATTGTGGGATTAATTATATTTATTCGACCTTTACAAGAGATGATGAAACTATATTATTTAGTTACACTAATCAAATTATAATCTAAGTCTTTAATTTATCTATCAGCTAAAATACTGAATTTTTTATTTTTTTTATCTATGAAAACTTTTACTAATCTACAATCTATCCGTGAAATTACGGAAGCTAATGATATTTCTATTCCTGCTGATATTTTAATACAAGAATGTAGTGGAGTAAGTACAGATACTCGTAATTTAAAAAAAGGAGAAATTTTTATTGCTTTAGAAGGTGAAAATTTTAATGGTCATAATTTCCTTAATCAAGCAATTGAAGCTGGAGCGATCGGACTTATTACGAATGAAAAATATACGAACTTAGAACTTAACAAAATACCAAATTTTCAAGTAAAAAATACCCTTCAAGCCTATCAAAAAATAGCCCATTGGTGGAGAGAAACCCTTGATATACCTATCATTGGCATAACTGGTTCGGTGGGTAAAACTACCACAAAAGAATTAATTTCGGCGGTATTAAGTACTCAAGGAAAAGTATTAAAAACTGAAGCTAATTATAACAATGAAATAGGTGTTCCAAAGACTCTTTTACAAATAGATGAAAGTCATAATTTTGCAGTGATTGAAATGGCTATGAGAGGAAGGGGCGAAATAGCACTCTTAACGGAAATTGTCAACCCAAATATTGGGGTAATTACCAATGTTGGAACAGCACATATTGGACGATTGGGTTCGAGGGAAGCTATTGCAAAAGCGAAATGTGAATTATTAGCAAAAATGGATAATTCGGGCATAGCAATTCTTAACGCTGATAATGATTTATTAATCAAAACTGCTTCTGAAGTGTGGGAAGGTGAAACTATTACTTATGGCTTAAATTCGGGTAATTTTCGGGGTGAATTAATCAATTCCGACACTCTGAAGGTGGATAACAAATTATATCCTTTACCTTTATTGGGAGAACATAACGCGCTTAATTATTTAGGGGCATTGGCTACAGCTAAAGTATTAGGTATCGATTTATCTATTTTAGAGGAAGGTATCGAGGTTAATTTACCCAAAGGAAGGGCAAAACGTCATCAATTAGCTAACGATATTCTCGTTTTAGATGAAACTTATAACGCTGGTTTAGAATCGATGATAGCGTCATTACACCTGTTAAAGCAAACGGAAGGCACAAGAAAAATTGCGGTGTTGGGTACAATGAAGGAGTTAGGAGAATATGCACCCCAACTTCATCGACAGGTAGGGGAAACCGTCAAAGCCTTAAATCTTGATATGTTGTTGATTTTGGCTGATGAAGATGTCACTAAAACTATGGCAGAAGGTTCGATCGACATTCCTACAGAAATATTTAGTAATCACCAAGATTTGTTACAATATCTCAACTCAACGGTTACAAAAGGCGATCGAATTTTATTTAAAGCCTCTAATTCTGTAGGATTAAGTAAGGTTGTCGATGAATTTCTCCTCAACAATTAACAATTAACAATTAACAATTAACAATGTTTCCCCCTTTACCTATTATCACTTGAGTTCGAGCTTTTCCATTCTCAATTCTCAATTTTCCATTCTCCATTATTCCTTATTCATTCTCAAAGATTCTAATTGTTTGAGTTGTGCTTGGGTTGCTCTTAATTCTTGATAGTAAAAAGTCATATTTGTCAAGTCTTTTGTTTGATCTAATTCTGTTAATTTTTGTTGACAATATTGTTTATATTTATCCAGTTTAACAGTTTCTAAACAGGCGATCGAACCTCGAATAATTTGTTCGGGTTGATATAAAACTTGTTCATCATTTTCACTTAGATTAAATAAATGAGTTAATTGTTTAGCAAAATCTGGATAATTAATCATGTTTTCTTGTACAGTGGTTAACAAAGAATTTTGCTGATTATCATTAGTAATAGAAGCAGAAGTTTGATGAATTTTTTGCCATAAAAAACGAGTCGATTTTAAGGTAAATACTAAGTCTTTATTGTCTAACTCATCCATGATAGTTTCTCGATAGTCTGGACAATGAAGATAAATTAATAGTAACAAAAATTCTGCTTGTTCTACTTGATTTTTTTGAGCAGATTTTCCCTGTTTAAAAAATGATTTTTTATTGGTTTTATTACCATATTTTGTAGCTGACATTAAACTTTGATAGATTTTTTGTAAATCAGCACTATTAAAGCTATATTGATTTTTTTTGTTACTTAAAATTTCTGCACAGTGAGATAAATAAAAATCTTTCGTGGCATTATTACTAATTTTATTGATTAATCTTACTATACTTTGAAACGCTGATTCATATTCAGCACTATTAAATAAATCTCGACTATTAATAATTTGTTCTATTTGCCAATCTAACCATAATGGGGCTTTTTCTATCAATTCTTGATAAGTTTCTCTTGATTCTGGACTCGATCGAATAAACTCATCGGCATCTTTGCCGTTCGGAATAGTTAATATTTTTAACTTTAATTGACCACTATAAACTAAGTTTTCTACTTCTTTAATCGCTCTTTCTGTGGCTTTTAAACCTGCTTTATCTGCATCAAAATTAACAATAATTTCCTTAGATTCTGTATAACGAGAAAGTTGTTTAATATGTTGTTCAGTTAATGCTGTACCTAATACCGCAACAACATTTTCTATGCCAAAAAGATGGAGAGCGATCGCATCAAAATAACCTTCAACAACGATAACTTTATTCTGTTTAATAATGCTTTTATTAGCAAAATTTAACGCAAATAAAGTCTTACTTTTCGAGAATAAATTAGTTTCAGGAGAGTTTAAATATTTAGGCTCACTACCATCTAAACTTCTTGCACCAAAGGCGATAATTTTTCCTTGAACATCTTGAATAGGAATCATTAATCTATCTCGAAAATAATCGATATAACCCTCTCCTTTCACCTTTTTTTTAATTAGCCCTGCCTGTTCAACTAACATCACTGGATAATGTTTAATTTCTACTAAATAATTATACAATGTTTGCCAACCATCAGGAGCATAACCAAGCTGAAATTTATTAATATTTTCTAAGGTTAAATGTCGATCGAGCAGGAGATAATTTAAGGCTTTTTCGCCCTCTTTTTGTTGTAAACTATGTTGATAAAAACTACTGGCAACTGCTAAAATTTCATAGAGTTGATCTCTTAAAGAAATTTGTTGTTGAATGGCTTGTTGATCTTGCAGTGCTAATGTTTTAATGGGAATTTGATACCGTTGCGCTAAATTAAAAATCACATCCCGAAAAGACTGTTTGCCAATTTCCATCAAAAATTTGATCGCACCGCCACCAGCGCCACAACCAAAGCAATAATATAATTGTTTACTCTGATTTACGGTAAAACTAGGGGTTTTTTCATCATGAAATGGGCATAAACCCACAAAATCTCGTCCTTTTTTTTGCAAGACGACATAATCTGATACTACTTCGACTAAATCAACTTTTTCTTTTACTTCCTCGATCGTATCAGGATGCAGACTAATATTTTCCACGACAATGACAAGACCAAATCTATTACTTCAGTTCAAATCTTATCATTTTCCTAAGCTAAAGTTTCAGGGCGATACCCTAAACCTCTGATAAATTCTTGACGAAAACTCTCGATCGCATTACTTTTTGGAGTTCCATGAGATACGATCGCCACCCGATAATTACGCATGACTTCAATGGGAGAATCACCTATATCTAAACTCCAAAACACCATTTCTAAACGCACAGCAACATGAAAAGGAGTACCTAATTCCGACAAAAACGCCTTAACATTAGTATCATCCATTGGCGACAAGACATAGGGAGTTTTTATTCTGACAACCCATCCATTGACTTGATGAAGAATAGTTAAAGATGCACCTTTAAGAAAAGCCATATTTTCCACATAATCCACTACCCTTAAAGTTAAACTCGCATTCGGTAAAAAATAAACATACTCCATATCACTATCCTCAAAAACTTTCTTATTATCTTTATTATCGGTTATTGAGAAAATCCTACATAGAGTTAAATTACCCGTTTCGATCGAACATATCTGGGTATAATTCCCCATAAACAATTGAGAATTGAGAATGGAGAATGAAGAATGAAGAATGAAGAATGGAGAATGAAGAATGAAGAATGAAGAATGGAGAATGAAGAATGAAGAATGAAGAATGAAGAATGAAGAATGAAGAATGAAGAATTAATTATTAACAATTTTTCTCCCTAACTCCCTAATTCCCCAATTCCCCAATCCCCCAATCCCCTAACTCCCTAACTCCCTAATTTTCCAGACTACTGCTGATAAGAGGGAAATAAATCTCTAGGGAAGTCTTCCGCACTCAAACAAGTTTCCATGGCTTTAGTCGGATTTGCGGTTTGAGGTGTACGAGATAAGCCAATAACACATTCAGAATGTCTTAAAGGTAAAAGACTAGCCTGACAGGTATCTAACGCCATTTGAATAGGTGTTACCGAAGTTGTCTCAGTGGTTTCGATAATTGGTTCTATGGAGTTTTCGGCGGTTTCTGTCACCGTAGAGGCTGTTTTGGAGGTATTACTTTTATTATTTGCCATTAAAATATCTCTATTAATATTGACAACACAACTACTTAAATCTAAAGGTCTTCTTACTTGATAGCAACTTTTAAGCGCTTCGATCGATTTTATATTGGTATTAGTCGAAATATTTTTCACACAAGTTGATAATTCTGTGGGTACTAAAGCATCAGCACATCCTGTCTGAGCTTGTTCTACAGGAACACCACTAGCAGTTAATTCTCGAAGACAAACATCAAAAGAATTATTATTCGCTTTGACAGTGGAAGGAAAAATAAAAGTAAATAGAGTTGGAGTAACAAGAATAAGGGTTGTTAATTTTAAAATATTTTTCATGACGATTAATGTAAAACTATATCTCAAATAATATAGCAATCCTAGGAATTTATGAGATCAAATCCTAAACTTGAGTTTCCGTCATTTTTAAGACATAGACAGTTACTATTATGGACAAAGATATTTTTCTAACCAATTAACCAAATCATCCTCTTGAATTTTTCCTTCAGCTAAATCTATCATTGTGAAAACAACTTCAGATTCTGCTACATTGAGAGTCTTACCATTTACCTTTAAAAATGCAAACATTACTTGAAAAGCCGTACGTTTATTACCATCAATAAAAGGATGATTTTTGACAATTCCATAGGCAATAGCCGCCGCTAAAAAAATTAAAGTCTTTCCTTCATAGAGATATATGTTTTTTGCTCGTGCTAAAGCAGAAGATAATAAACCAGCATCTCTAATTCCAAAACTCCCTCCATATTCTCGGATAAGATCATCATGAATAAGTATCGCTATATCTTCAGAAATCCAAATATAATTATCCATCGGCAAGTTCGATCATCGCATTATGATATTTTGCTTTTCCTTCTTTATAGGCTGTCATTATTGTCTCAATATGAGGCTCGAAAGGCTTAATTTGAATACTATCTCCCGTCACAATAATATTCATTTTATCCCCCTCTTTTAGTGCTAATTGATCTAATATCTCTTGAGGAAAGGTAATTCCAAGAGAATTATCGATTTTTTTTAACTTTGTTTCCATATTTTTAGGCTCATTTTCATTTTCAAAAATCTCAAGTGGGCGAATACCATTCGCCCCTACAGTGGTTAATTGCTCATCGATAAGGAGGGTTTTTGTTCAAACCAAGCACTGGCAAGGATTTGTTCCGAAATTTGACGACTGGTTAACCCTAAATCGGCGATCGATTCATTGGGTGTAGCATGGTCAACTAAAATATCGGGTACACCAAAACGTTTTAATTTTGCCATGACATCATTATCCGTCAAGGCTTCCGCCACGGCTGAACCAAAACCACCAATTAAACTACCTTCCTCCAGAGTGACAACTTTACCAATTTTTTCCGCTAAAGGTAAGATTAGTTCAGTATCAAGGGGTTTCACGAAACGAGCATTAATAACAGTGGCTTCGATACCATGTTCGCTTAAAATCTCAGCAGTTTGCATAGCAGTATTAACCATTGTGCCGTAACCAATAAGCAAAATATCGTCACCGTTGCGTAAAATTTCCCCTTTACCGATTTCAAGAGCTTCCCAACCTTCTTCTGCTAAGGGTACACCTAAACCATTACCACGAGGGTAACGCATGGCGATCGCACCATCAGTATAGTTAATACCTGTCACCATCATACGCTGTAATTCCGCTTCATCTTTCGGCGCCATCATCACCAGATTAGGAATACAACGCAGATAAGAAATATCATACATCCCTTGATGAGTTGGTCCGTCAGCGCCCACAATTCCAGCCCTGTCTAAGCAGAAAAATACTGGTAACTTCTGAATACACACATCATGGATAATCTGATCATAAGCTCTTTGTAAGAAAGTGGAGTAAATAGCCACAACAGGACGCATCCCCTCACAAGCCAAACCAGCCGCCAAAGTTACAGCGTGCTGTTCTGCAATACCTACATCAATATATTGATTGGGTAATTTTTGTTGTAACTTATCTAACCCTGTACCCGTTGCCATAGCCGCCGTGATACCGATAATTTTCGGGTTATTTTGGGCTAAAGTGGTGAGGGTATGGGCGAAAACTTTGGAATAACTGGGAGGCTTGGGTTTTGTGGAGGGAATAGGCTTACCAGTGGTTAAATTAAACGGACTTTGAGCATGATAACCCACTTGATCTTTTTCGGCGAGGCTGTACCCTTTCCCTTTTACGGTAATAACATGAACTAAAACAGGGCCTTTTACTTTATGGGCTTTGTTGAAAGTATCAATTAATTCTTTGAGGTTATGACCATCGATCGGACCAAAATAGGTAAAGCCCAACTCCTCAATTACTGCCCCAACTTTAGGCATAGCAAGGCGTTTCATGGCTTCCTTGAGGTTTTTCATCTCAGGGGAAAGGTTCGCACCATCACCAAAGAAAGGAAAGTGTTTGAATTGTTCTTCTAAATTATCGGTGATAAACTGAATCGGATCAGATAACCGCACTTTGTTCAAATAACGAGAAATCGCGCCCACGTTAGGAGAAATGGACATCTCATTATCATTTAACACTACCATCATGTTTGTATTGGGTAAATGTCCAGCGTGGTTAATGGCTTCCAGTGCCATACCCCCCGTTAACGCGCCATCGCCGATAATGGATACTACTTTGAAATTTTCCCCCTTACTATCCCGTGCTAAAGCCATGCCTAGCCCTGCGGAGATGCTTGTGGAGGCGTGTCCTGCTCCAAAATGGTCAAATTTGTTCTCCGATCGTTTTAAGTACCCAGCAACCCCGTCTTTTTGCCGTAAAGTGTGAAAATTTTTGTATCTTCCTGTCAATAATTTATGGGGGTAAGCCTGATGCCCTACATCCCAAAGTACTTTATCTTGATCTAAATCGAGGGTTTGATATAAACCGATGGTTAATTCTACCACCCCTAAACCAGGTCCTAAATGTCCTCCAGACGCTGCGATCGTCTCTAAGTGCTTCTCTCGTATTTGGTTCGCAATATCTTCTAATTCTCGAATAGATAAACCGTGCAATTGATTGGGGTGAGTTATCTCGCTTAAGTGCATTATTTTAAATTCCCTATACTATTAATTGACTAATCTGAATACGTCATATTAAGACTGCTTTCTTTATTTTGTCTTAATTTTTGCGATTTTGCTTTACCTTAAAACATTATTGCTGTTTTGAATAGTGTTATTTTGTCATTAATTAAATTTACTAAAACACGATCGAACAACCCCTACTTAGGGTTGCAATTCTTCGACGATGGTAAAAGAAACATGATTAATTGCCAACTGTCCGATGGAGGCTTTTTCTTTACTAACAGGCAATCCTTCACTGATGAGAGTTTCAAAGGGTACATCCTTCGCCATTTCTACATGATACCATGACAAACCCATAAAAAAGCGAGTGGGATAAGGACCTCCATCGTCTAAATCATCAGGGTTAGACTCCATAGGCAACCAGCCAATAGTGGGAATATAAAACTCCATCCACACATGATTAAAGTCTGGCACTAAAGGCACTCCAAATTGTAAAACTTTCATCGGACATTTATAACGCCCCACCGTACGACAGGCAATGCCATTTAACCGAGATAATGCTAATAATAAGCCTAAATATTCTCCACAAGAACCCGTACCACGTTTCAAGACAATATCAGGGGTGTCGATGTGAGGTTTTATGCCGTAGGTAAGATGGTCATAAACATAGTTACGAATATTATACATTTTTCTTAAAATGTTGGTTTCCGAGCCTCTAGCTTCTTCAGCACCCCTCAAGATGACATCCGTACTCATGGATAAATCATCGTCATCGATTAAGTATTTACCTTCAAATTCTAGGGGTAGGGGAGGCAAACTTTCACAATCACGAGGTTTAATTTGATATTTGATACTCCAAACTTCTAATACTGCGCGCCAACCAAAAACAAAACGCTCTTCTGATGTAAATTTCGGAAATTTGAATAAGGCGACTTTTTGTCCGTTATAATCTTCTTCAATGTAGGGTAAACCCACGGCTTCAATACTTTTAATTTTTTGTCGATCGCTCTGTGTTGGTAGAGCAATACGCCATTCTAAATCCTTAAATTCGATCGAATCTAGGGGAGCAATTTCTTCTAAATAGGTAACTTCAAGGAGAAAACCATTAGACAAAGTTTGTTTATTTGCCTCATCATATTTAAAGTAGAGAGGATGAATAAAAGTACGATCTCGATATAATAACTCGTGATTAGGTTCAGCGTTAGGATTATCTCTAATATAAGGCTCTTGGTCACTATAGGCAATATATAAAATATCTCTATCTTCGGTATCATCATGGTAAAAACTCAAAGCGGTAGGATATTCAAAGGGAGTCAACATATTATATTTCACTTTCCCCGTCACCTTATCCACACAATACACGGTTTGTTCCAAATTGTCACAGAGCCAAATTTCTTCCCCTTTAACGGTGATATTTTCATAACCAATACCGGGGGCGTAAAATTTAGTTATGGCATCTCCACCAACGGAATAAACGAGAATATGACCAGTTTTTTGGGTAGTGATGTAGAGAGTATTTTCCCAAATAGCAATACCGTTGGCGCTGTAGGAAACAGAAAAAGAAAATTGAGGTGGGGTGACTATTTTTAATTCTCCTTCTTCCCATGCGATCGTACAAACATAAATTTCTTCTCGATTAGTAAACCATAATTTATCATCTGTAATACATAAACCTTTAGCACCGATGAAATCTTGCCAATAAGAACTATTAATGATTTTAGTGATACTATTTTGAGGATTAATAGACAATAAATAACCGTTGCGGGAATCGATGGCAAAAAGTTTTTGATTTTTAAAACAGATACCATCAAGGTAAGTCGCTACAATAGGTCGAATCGTGGGATAAAATTTTGGAGTACTAGAATTCGTCATGGTTGAGATTAGTTTCTTATGAGAGAATATCTTACAGCTAATTAGATTAAGCTCGTTACTTACTACCTATATTCAGGAAAAATCAAATAAACAAGGTTGTTTTAACCATTTTCCTTCATTTTGACCTAGGTAATGATTTGAACTTTGTCTTAATTATTTTGTAATTTCAGACAGTATTCTGTCCATCATAACTCAGTTACCTAGATACCATAACAAAATAAAAGTCAGCAAAATTGCTTATCATGAACAATTAAGTAGGGGTTGGTTAAAAAGTTTTTCATCTCTAATTTGACTAAGAAAAAATAATTTCTGAACCGGGAGCATTAACTTTCACTTGTAATACTTGCTTGTTGCCAAAAGTCGATCGAAGCTGAGAATGGACTTCAGGAGGAGCAAAAAACAGCAAAAAGCCCCCCGCACCAGCACCTAATAACTTACCACCCCATGCCCCAGCATTGATGCCCTGCTGGTATAATTCATCGATGTCTGGATTAGAGATAACCTGAGAAAGACTACGTTTCGCCATCCATGCCTGATGCAACAACTCCCCAAAAGCCGATAAAGATTGATTGCTAGTTAAGATATTCCAACCATCATCCACCATTTTACGCATATTTTTAAGGATGTCCGTATTATCTATCACTTTGTCTAACTGGTGGGCTACCACTTCCGAAGCCCGTCTTTTAATCCCCGTAAATACCACAAATAAATGTTGTTCAAATTCTGCTAACCTTTGAGGCGAAATTGGCACTTTATGAACGATAATATCCGTCTCTGTACGAAATTCTACCAGATTAAAACCCCCTACCGCCGCCATAAGTTGATCTTGACAACCCACTCGATCGAGCAGTAACTTCCTTTCAACATAGATAGCTTCATAGGCTAAATCTAAAGGGCGTACAAACTCCCCCTTAAAACTATGAAGGGCGTGGAGTAGTGCAACTGTAAAAGTAGAAGAAGAACCCAACCCCGTAAAAGCGGGTAAATCAGCGACATTATGTAACTCAATATCCTGCTCTAAACCACAAAATCGCAAACACTCACGATAAACATTATGTTGAATTTCTGTGACATTCTTCACCAATTCCACCTGACGATAAGACAATCGAATAGTATAGTCAAACAGTTGACTAGGAAATGGACTCGCCGTCAAGTAGCAAAACTTATCAATAGCCGTAGCTAATACAGCACCTCCGTGACGTAAAAAATATTCAGGGTAATCTGTACCTCCCCCGAAAAAACTTATTCTGACAGGAGCGCGAGATATTAACATATTGAATTAAGAATGAATAATTAAGAATGAATAATTAAGAATAAAACATTTAATTTTCGTAACTTTTGCCTATTTTCAGCAAAAGATTTATTTAACAATATCTAATTCTCAATTACTTTTGCGGAAGTCGTTTCTTTTTCTTGATTTTGACTAGGTTCTAATTTAGCATTCATAGATACTGCCTCTTCTACCTGTTCAACTTCTTTTTTAAACTCTTCTTGAAATTCTTTAGAAGCCTCTTGAAAACCTTTGATAGTTTTACCTAAACTTCTACCAATTTCGGGTAATTTTTTCGGTCCAAAAATAAGCAAAGCTACCACAAAAATTAGGATCATTTCGGGAAGTCCGATACCAAAAACATTCATTATAATTCTTTGTTAAAACGTCTAAAATTTTTAAAACTATCTATTGTCAAAATCAACCATCAACTATCAACTATCATAACTTTTATTGACCAAGACTTCTCCAGTCAACATTAACCCCTTCGAGTAATAGAGAAGAGTTATAAATTTGTAGGATGATCAATAAAAATACTAAAAATAAAATCATGAAAACACCCATTAAAGGGGTTGTACCCCATCCGGGAGCAACTTTTCCGTATTCTGAGTTAAGAGGCTTCAGAATGTCGCCTAAACGAGTACGTTGTGACATATTTAACCTTAGATATTACAATTATTTTTTTATCTGTCGTAATATTATAGAGTAAGAAGACCCTTATTTAACAAACAAATAACTATTATGGAAACTGCTACGATCGTGGGATTTACAATTGCTGCCATAGTAATTGCTTTTACAGGATACTCTATTTATCTCGCTTTTGGTCCTCCTTCTGCGGAATTAAGTGATCCTTTTGAAGACCACGAAGACTAAAATAATTAGGAATTAATGGAATTAGGAATTAATTCACCTGAGTTCGAGATAAAATTTTCGGTGCTGTAAAGGTATCGAATTATATAATCTTCTGAAAATTACACCTGAAACCTGCCCTTATCAAACATTCTTGCATCGAACTGAGGAAACTTATGTCCTAACTAAATTAGATTTTGATTTTAGTGTAAGCCTTATTTAGTAAAAATTATAGCTTTTATTTTTTACTAATTTATCATAACTACTGTAGAAGAGCCATAAAAAATAAACAAAATAATTTTAAACTTTTTCGATCGAATAACAACCAACAACTGTTATTCTAATTTTTAACTGATTGCCATAAAAGTTTACTTATTATTATGAAAGATAAAGTTTTTATCACAGGTGCAACGGGTTTTGTCGGGGCAAATTTAGTGAGATTATTATTAAAAGAAAACTATCAAGTTAAGGCTTTAGTGAGAAAAAATAGTAATTTATCTAATGTTCAAAACTTAGATATTGAATTAATCGAAGGAAGTTTAAATGATCAAAATTTAGCCGAAAAAATGACTGATTGTGATTATTTATTTCACGTTGCCGCCCATTATTCTTTATGGTTAAAAGATAAAGATTTACTCTATCAAAATAATGTTTTAGGTACTCGTAATATTTTAAACTGTGCCAAAAAAGCTGGAATAAAACGCACTGTTTATACAAGTTCTGTTTCTGCTATTGGTTTAAGAAAAGATGGTATATTAACCGATGAAAATTATCAATCTCCCGTAGAAAATTTGATTGGAAATTATAAAAAATCGAAATATTATGCCGAACAAGAAGCTCATTTAGCGGGGAAAAATGGTCAAGATATTGTGATAGTAAATCCTAGCACTCCCATCGGTGAATTTGATATAAAACCTACTCCGACGGGAGAAATTATCGTCAGATTTTTAACGGATAATATGCCCGGATTTGTGGATACAGGTTTAAATTTTATTGATGTGGAAGACGTAGCAAAAGGACATATTTTAGCATTGGAAAAAGGTAAAACTGGAGAGCGTTATATATTAGGGAATGAGAATTTAACTTTACAAAAATTCTTAGAAAAATTAGCTTTAATTACGGGGAAAAAAGCCCCGAAAATTAAGTTTCCTTTGTGGCTTCCCCTCACCGTTGCTTTTTTTGATGAATATGTTTTAACTAAGTTGGGTAAAACTCCCTCTGTAGCGGTGGAAGGGGTGAAAATGTCGGCTCAATTTATGTACTATGATTCTAGTAAAGCGATTAAAGAATTGGGTTTACCGCAAACAAATATTGATCAAGCGATCGATCGATCGGTAAAATGGTTTTTAAATCACCAAAAATCTTAATATCGTGATTAGTATTTTTTGGGAATTACATATTTGATTTTTATTAATTATATAGGCTCGATCGAACTTGATAAAAAATATTTTTTAGTTTGTTTTAATAGTAATATTATTTGTGGGAAGTTTTGCTAAATGATTATTTATAGCAAGATTAAAGTCTTCTTTTAAATTGTTAACAAAATGAGTTAAATTGTCTTCTAAATCTTGTTGAATAGTTTTTTTGAGATTAATAATTTCACTTCTTTTATTTTCAATACAGCCTTTTTCTACTAATTGCCATAATAATCCTGAAGGCTCAATTTCTAACCTACTTAATTTTGTCATTGTCAAAATATTTGTTCTAAACTGCTTACTTCCTTTTAAGGTAAATAATAATCTTATTTGCTCCTTTAAACGATAAAATCTAATGTTTTTATTTCCATTAGGAAGTAACCAATAATTTTGTTCTTTTTCATCTTGTGTTAAAATTACCCAATAATAACCATTAATTGTATGTTCTAAATAAATAGTTTTTCCTGTCTTTTTTCGATAACTTTCGGCGGTAACAGAAACAGGGGTAGCATATTCAGCTAATATTTGAGGGGCATAATTATAAATATTCATTAACTCATCTTTATCAATAGGTAAAGGCTTTGGTTGAGGATTCGATTTTCCACCAGTAACAATAATTCGTTGATTTGCTATTTCTAATTCTTTTAATTTTTTATCTATTTGTTGAATTTTTTGATAAATAGGTAACAATTCTTGATCATTAATAATGGAAGTATTTTCAGGCAGAAAATCAGGTTTTTTTTCTAGGCTATTATCTGGATATATTGTCGGCGGAGTTTGCAGTAAATCAGGAACATTTAAAGATAAATTCTCAAAAGAATTATGTAAATCTTTAATACGTTTATCCATTAAATTAATTTGTTGATTACGATTTTTTTCTTTGGTTTCTAATGCGATAATATGAGCTTCTTGAATTACATTATTTTTAAATATTTCATTAGTTTTTTTACTTATTTTTTGCATTTTTTTACTTAATAAATCAACCCAAAATAATAAATAAACAACTATTATTACTAAAATCAAGATCATAAAAAGTACCTATTTTAAAAGAATAATTTTGTAATTAGCAGTTTTTTTGCAAAGTGTAATAGTTTATTAATGATAAACTATAAAAGATAAAGTTCGATCGACATTATTGGTTTTTCTTTTACAATTTTATTGTCAAGTGAAGAAGGGGGATTTATTTCGGTTGTAAAATTATCTTGTTTTGACAAGTTTATATTTATTTGTTTTTTAGTTGCCTAATTTCTTCTTTTTGGTAATTCAACTTAATTTCTAATTCAGCAATCTTGGTGTCTAATCTATCTTTTAATTCTAAAAATTTATTAACTGTTTCAATAGTAAATTTTTCTAGGTTTTTATGTTTATCAGTTAGAGTACCTAAATTATTATGATCTTCTTGAGTAATAGATGATAAAGTACTCACATTTTTTAATAAAATTTGCATAGACTCTTTGAGTTCATTCATTTTTTTATCGATTAAATTTATTTGCTGATTATTCTGTCCTTCTTTATTTTCTAGCTGTTTTATTTCCTGTTTTTGATTATTAAAATCTATCTCTAATTTATTGGTAGTTACTTCTAATTTATCTTTGAATTGTAAAAATTTATTGATAGTATCAAAAATATATTTTTCTGAGTTTTTTTGTTGTTCTATTAAAATAACTAAATTTTGATGATCTTCATGAACAAGAGATAATAAATTAGTTATATTATTAGGTACTGCTCCTGATTGAGTGTTAATTTTTTGCAACTCATTTAATAATTTATTAATCGATGAAGGTTTATCTATTTTGATTATTCCTTTATCCAACAACTGCCATAAATAACCAGAAGGTAATATTTCTAAATTAGCTAGTTTTTCTATGATCAAATTATTATTATTAGACTCTATTTTTCCTTGAATAACAAATAATGATTTTAACTTATTTTGAAAACGATGCAAATTAATTTGTCTGTTACCATTAGGCACTAAATGATAAAATTTTTCGTTTCCTTCTTCCCTTAAAATAACCCAATAATAACCATTATTTGTGGACTCTAAATAAATCTTTCCTGCTGTTTTCTGTCGATAAGTGTCGGCAGTAACAGACACAGTAATAACATATTCAGCTAAGATTTGGGGAGTGTAATTATAGACATTAATTAATTCTTCTTCACTAATATTTATCGGCTTGGGTTGAGGTTGAGATTTACTGCCCGTAACGATAATTCTTTGATTAGCTTTTTCTAATTCTTGGCATTTTTTATCTAAGGCTTGAATTTTTTGATAAACTTTTTTGAGAATGTTATTAATGTCATCGGAGTAATTTTGATTTTTCATTGTGTTTCTTTTTTCTGTCATCAAGTATCTAACATCTTATGTATTAGATATTTTAGCTGTACAAAATATAGTAACTTAATTTTTACAATCCTAAAACTTATGTCATCATAACAATATTCTGTCATTGCGAGGTAACGAAGCAATCTGAAGCAATCTCAATTAAGAGGTGATAAAAAGTATTTTTGTGAAGGTAGGCAAAAAAACAAGAACTTTAAAGTTATTATTTTCTTTAGGCTTTACTATAATAATAACTATAAATTAATGGTACAAGTAAGACAAGTTTTTTATGATTCTTTGGGAGATACTTTAGTAGTTTGGTTTGACAATCCTAACAATGAATATGAAGTGGAAGAAACAGGGGATGAAGTTTTATTGATGAAAGATAAAAATGGTAAGGTTATTGGTTTTGAAAAGTTAAATTTTTCCACTAAAAATCAATCTTTACCTATTGCTTTTGAGACTTTATCTATTTAAAATGTGGAAAATCGAATAAAAAGAGAGTCAATTCTGAAAGTTTTATCCCAAATTATTAGTTTTAAGATATTCCGTTCGATCGAACCTATATATTTGTTTTATAATTTTTCTTTAAATTCCTGTATTTTATTTTTCAAAAAATGTTTTTTTACCTTGACTTGTATAACCTTCAATATTGTTTAGATAAAGTAAATTATTTTTCATAAAAAAATTGCTTCTTGTAAAACTTGATTTTTAATGGTTTCATGGAGATTATTAGGTTTAGCTATATCAACTTTTATACCTAAAAAGTCTTCTAATTCTTGTTTTAAGGCAATTCGATCGAATAAACTTTTTCCTTTTTCCATCTCTATTAACAAGTCTAAATCGCTTTTTTCTGTGGCTTCTCCTCTAGCATAAGAACCAAATATTCTGACATTATACCCTCCATATTTAGCACAAATACTTAATATTTTTTCTTTTTTATCTTCTTCTAATATTTTATCAAATTTACTCATTTTATCTTGTGCCTCAAGTTCGATCGAACCTCTTTATTTGTCTAATTTATCCTTAAACTCTTGTATTTTATCTTCAAAAATACTTTTAACTTCTTGGAAAGTTTTATCAAAATTATCTAAAATTGATCCCTCACTTTTATCATCTAAATGACCATTAAAAATATTTGATTGTTTGTTGTCTAAATTATCATCTTTTTCTCTTGTTAATCTATTGGCTAAAACATAAACTAAAGATTTTAAGCCTATGATAAATGAAAGATTTTTTTCAATCAATACAGAATCTTTTTGGGTATTATTTAATTCATTTTTCCAATAATTTTTAACTTCTTCCCAAAGTTGATGATTTATTTTATGATTAGTCTCATTAGCAATATAATCTAAAGTTGACAAAGGTTTAATTGTTTGAATCTTTAATAAATTTAAACTCTTATGAAATTCATAAATAAATGTTTTAAGATGGTCAAATTCAGGTATATTAAATTCCTTTTTATCTCCATATTCTATATTGTCATTTTCTTCGTCAATTATCAACATTTCGGAATTGTCTATAATTCCACTAATTGAACCATCATTTAAGACTAAACCCCAAGCTATTTCATGTTTTGGCTTATTACTAATAAACGTTTTTTCTTGACTGTATTTAAACCCTGATGCTTTACTTAATATATGGCTAAAAAGTTTGTTAAGCTCGTCATTTTCATTATATTTACCCGTAGGCGATAACCAATGTAAAAAAGAACAATGATTTCCACTAATAAAAGTTTGAGGAATTTTAGCTGATTTATATTCGTTTTTTTCATGTAAAGTTTTTAATATCATCCCAAGATAATAATATATTCCAGCTATTCCTAAAGTCACGATCGAAATAAAAGATTGAAAATCAGTATCCTCATTTTTATATATCCGTTGTTTACTTAACCATTCTTCATTTTTATGACGTAAAGCCCTATCAATCTCCGTCATAATAGAATATTCGCTTAATCCATTCCAATAATTATTAATAAATTCTTTCATCAATTTCTGGGCATAAGGAGGATTTAAAGCTAAGAGTTGAGAAAAAATTTCTTCATAGCCAAAGGGTAGGGAAGATTGATAAATAATGCGACGATTTTCCCAAATAGAAATATCTGTTGAAGTTCGATCGATATTTAAAATATTAGTTCTTATTAAAGGTTTTTTTTCTTGATTTTGCCAATAGTAACCTAATGCTAAATTTTTAGGGCAGAAATATTGTTGATCATCTATGGTTGAAAGCAAATATTTAATTCCAGTTGTTTCCTTTAATTCTGCGGTAATTTCTTCCCAAAAATTATGATATATCGACTTAGAAACAAGGGAAAAATTATCAGGATAACTGAGGGAAAATTGAATTTGTTTTACTCCCTCACTGGTGGCGATCGAACTAATAATAAAAGCTAAATTGTTTAAAAATAATTTGTGATATTTAATGTTAGATAATGTTAAATCTGTTTTAATCCATTGTCTATTAGGATCAAATTCCGCAGGATCAGGAATATATATTCTACCATCAAAAATTCTCCTTTCTTTTTCAGGACGAGCATTTTTTGTCGTTAAAACAGTACATAATGGTAAAGGATCGTCCGATGGTAAGAAAGTATCGGGGATAAAATTTTCTATTAATGCTGGTAAACGAGTCGCTATCTTACTTTCTGTAATATTTACCTGTAATTCTTTATTTATATCAAGAAGCAAACATTTACCATTATCATTTTTGATATAAACGTTAGTAAATTCTTCTCCAAAATCAATTCCCACTAGCCAAAAATTATGAGGATAAATTTCAGGTGCTGGAGGAATCAAAATTAGTCCTATTTCATGTTCTTTAAAATCTTTACAAATAATATAATCTGGGAATTTATCTAAACGATTAATTTGATACGAACCAGTGCCATCTGGAGCTTTAAAGTTTTTATATTCTTTCACTTCAGGAAATTGTACATAAAATGTGTCATCTCCATAGTCACTATCATAGTAAAAAGTATAGTATTCTTGCCAATTTTCAGCTATAAAATTAGGATAAATACTCAAAACTGGTATATCTCGAATGCTATTATTTTCAGCTAATACATAGCTTTTTTTATATATTTTGTTATTATATTCAAAACTAAACTCAATATTGAGAATATCATTATCTTGAACAGTATTTATCTGAGTATTTTCAATTATATAATTTGCACTAAAATAATTAAAAATTTCTGAATTAAATGGTAATAATAAGGTGATAATCTCATCATTAAATGTAATTGAATCTGAGTTATTAAGTGATATTGCACCCGGTAAAGCGTCTTCTAAATCTAAAAAATAGAGTTCAGGTAAAAATAATTTATCGACGTCAATTTGAGAAAAATTTATATTGGAATTAAACTGTTTTGGTTTTTCTAACAAGAAATATTGATTATTGCTATTAACACAAGAAATACATCCTTTTTCTTTTAATTTCCATGTTGTGCCACTAGGTAATATTTCTAACTGACTTAACTTAATTAATGCAGGAATTATATTGCGATTAGTCTTTTTATCATCCTCATAAATTATATTAAATAAAGAAATAATTTGATTTTGAAAACGGTGTAAATCAATTTTTCTGTTACCATTTAGTACTAACCAATAAAATTTATCCTCAGCATTTTCCGTTAAAATCACCCAATAATAACCATTAATTGTGGACTCTAAATAAATATTTTCTTGGCTTTTTCTTCTATAAGTATCCGCCGTAATAGAAACAGGACTAGCATATTCTGCTAAAATTTGGGGCGTATAATTATAGATATTAATTAATTCTTCCTCACTAATATTTATCGGTTTTGGTTGAGGGTTAGATTTACTACCAGTAACGATAATTCTTTGATTAGCTTTTTCTAACTCTTGCAGTTTTTTATCTATTTGTTGAAATTTATAATAGATAGATTCTAAATCTTGAGAATTAAAAGGATTTTGACTCATATTATTAATGTTAGTGATAAAAAATTAAATAACTAATTGATTAACTCAATTTCTCCTGACTGAATTAATCGCCAATTTTGATTATCTTTTATGACAGTAGCAGGTTTAATAATATTAACTTCACTCCCTTTTAAAGTTTGAGATAAACTACCATTACAAACAAATAATTTAGATTTATTAATTTGCTGTAAAGTAGGAGGATTAAATAGCATTTCTGGATTTAAAAATAAATAACATTTACCACTATTATCTTCAACAATATAATATTCACCATTGCGACTATTCATTTCTAATTCGATAATTCCTTCCCATGTACCTGCGGAAACTTTATTAACCGTATCTTTTGTCATACTGACTCTGATAGCCTTATAATTACCTAAAAAACTTTGGGGATTTTCTTGATATAAATTGGCTAATATCATATCTTCAGAAATTGGTGGAGGGGTTACTTTATCAAGAGGAATAGAGACATTATTATTTTGACTTTCTTCTGGTATAACTACTTCATTAACTTGATTTTCTTCTGGAATAATTCCATCACCACTAAGTAAATGATTAATTATTCCGTGATTATGGGGAGTATTTTTGATGGGAATATTTAACTGTCTTAATTGGGAATTAATATGAGAAAATTCAGCATTAATTCTTATATCTATTTCCTTAATTTTTTTATTTAATTCTTTAATTTCATCTTTCCTCTTTTTATTACTCAATTCTCCTTTATGTATTTGACTATTATGATTCTTTATTTGTGATTTTAAATCTTTAATAATATTTTGATTATTTTTATTAGATAAAATAAGCCAAATGATTAAACCGATCGAACCTAAGTTTAAAATAAGAGTAATGATAATAATAATTAAAAGGTGATTATTATTGAGTAATTCTTGAGATTGTGAATCATCTGTATTTTCTTGATTGTTAGAAATTTGAGGAGTAGATAAAGATTTAAGGCTATCAATATTTGTTTGGATTATAGTAAGTTGCTGTGCTAAAAATTCATTTAATTTTTGATAAGTTTGAACGCCAAAATTACCACAATCACTATCATTTTTATCTTTAAAAATTTCTAAAGGTATTTGTATTTGTTCACAAATTTCTGTGTCTTCTAATTTATTATCATTTAATAGTGCAAGAAAAGACGCTAAATTTAATTTTTCAGAATTATCTTTAGGAGTTTCTATTAAATTTAAGACTTCTTTAATTTTTGTTTTTTGTGCTTCATTACTATCATTTTCTAAACTTTTAAGTGCAGTTGTTAATTCATTTAAGTTTTGTTGAATCTGGTTATAAATATCAGGCTGAATTTCGATCGTTTTAGGAGAGTTATTACTTACTTTTTGTAATTCCTTTAATAATTGTTCTTCTTCCTGAAAATTATTGGCAAAAGTTTTATATTTTGCATTAACTTCATTCTGTAAATTAACAATGTTCGGACTAGAATCCACTGCAGGATTATTTTGAGATGAAGATGATTTATTATATCCTATTAATAATAAGGGAAACAAAGAACTGAAAACAACTAATTTAATGATTTTATTTTGCATAATTACCTCTATTAATTATTAAAATTGTAAGATACCTTTTGTTAACAATTGCCATTGATTTTTATTACATTCATAAACTTTGGCTGGTTTAATTACTCGAAAATTTGTAGAAAATTCTTGATAGTTTTTTAATTCAAAAATAGTTTTTACCGTTTTAGAATTAGTATTAATTTTAAGCTCTAAATCAGGTAGTAAGTAATAACCAGTATTTTTTAATTCAACTATCCAATAACCATTTTGATTGGAGTCTTGAAATATAATTTCAGTAGCTCGATTCAAGTAAATATCTTCTAAACTTTTTTTTGTAGGAGTCACTTTATAAGCGTGTTCAGTTAAAAAATTAGGATTATTATAATATTCATTAACTATATATTCTTCATATCGATCGAGTTCTTGATGCAATTCTTTTTTAGAAGAAGATTGTTCTTGAATAAAATCTGTTTGAATAATATTTGATTGTTGATTGGAGTTATCAGACTTTAAAGACTGTCTAATTAATTCTTTTACTTCTGAGATAATTTCATTTTTAAAATTCTCCGATTCACTAGCTTGAGTCGCTAAAATTTTACATATTTGATCTTGTAAATTAGCAATTTCTTGTTTTAGTTCTGAGATTTCCTGTTTTAAGTTGTGTGATTCATCCATTGTTTTCCTTAATTGATTTCTTTCTTTTAAATAATCATTCGCTTTTCGATAAGCATTTTTTGCCCAATTTTCAGCATAGAGAATAACTTGGTTTACTGAATAGTTTGTCTCAGGAGAAGATAAAGATAAATTCCAATAGCATTTTTTGCATTTTTGTTGATTTTTAACATATTCTGTACCGCAAATAGGGCATTTATTTTTATTAGTTAAATTCATATTTTATCAATGAGATTGGGCTACTGATTTGTAACCCAAATCCACAAGGTAATTAAGTTAATCTTTATAGGAATCCGCCCATCTTCTGCCTAAGACATGAAGTAAGGATTTTAACCCCATAATAAAAGGTGTTTTTTCTCTAATATTTTTGGCATCTCCTTTGACTTCTAATAGTTCACTTTCAAGGTGAAATTTAATTTCTCCCCATAAGTCACTATTTTTTTCTTCTTGAGATTCATTTTCTGGACGCTCATTGGCTGGTACTTGTGGTTTATAATCGTTACGAGATAATGGTTTAATCGTCTCAATATTTAAACTTTTAAGCCCTGCATGAAACTCATATAAAAATTTCTCTAAATGATTAAGATTAGGTATATCAAATTTAGTAATTGTACCTTCTAAATGAAGACGAGATTCCCAGTTTCTTTCTTCCTTAAATTCTTCGTCATCATCGTGATATTCCACATAATAATCTTCCCCCGCAATGGGTTGTTTATCAGTATTTTCAATGATTCCCGTTAATTCTGTTTGACTTAAAACTAAACCACAAGCTACTTCATGCTTCGGACGAGTGCTTAATCTAGTTTTCTCATTAGTATTTTTGAAACCAGAACCTTTACTTAACATTAAACTCAGAAGTTTATTAAATTCGGTATTTTGATCAAATTTACCCGTAGGAGAAAGCCAATGTAAGAAACGAGAAGCGTTACCACCAATATATACAGATGTGATTTGTTCTTTACTATACTTGCCTTGTTCGTGCAAGACTCGCAAAATTAAGCCTACATAGTAATATAAACCGCCGACTCCTAAAGCAGTTAGAGTTATTAAACGCTGAAAATAGTCATCCTCGTTTTTATAGATACGTTTTTTATTTAGCCATTCTTCTGCTTTGTGACGTAAGGCTACATCAATATTTGTCATGATGGAATATTCGCTTAATCCATTCCAATCATTATTGATAAATTCCTTCATCAATTTTTGAGCGTAAGGGGGATTCATAGCGATAATTTCTGAAAAAATGTTTCTTCCTGCAAATAACACCGAACATTGATGAATAATACGATTATTTTCCCAAATAGATATATCAGAAGTTCCTCCTCCCATATCAATACAAGTGGTACGCACAAGAGGATTTTTTTCTTTATCTTTAAAATATTGAGCTAAGGCTACGCTTTCAGTACAAAAACGCTGA
Source organism: Geminocystis herdmanii PCC 6308 (assembly GCF_000332235.1). Taxonomy (NCBI): domain Bacteria; kingdom Bacillati; phylum Cyanobacteriota; class Cyanophyceae; order Chroococcales; family Geminocystaceae; genus Geminocystis; species Geminocystis herdmanii. The sequence continues at coordinate 4,133,482 of NZ_CM001775.1, forward strand.
GTATCATCAATTCTAGGGGTAGAGTAGTTAATGCCTGTTTTCGGACTTAATTCTTCGGCTATTTCTTCCCAGTTTCGGTGAAAAGTGGTTAAGTTGGTGACGGAAAAGGCACTAGGATAAGATACACTCCATTCGATCGAATTTATGGTGGACTTCACCGCTAAAGCAGAAATATGAAGAGCTAAATGCCGTAAAAAGGCTTTAGAATATTTCATATTTGACCATTTTAAATCTAACTTAATCCATTGCTTATCAGGATCAAACTCCGCAGGATCAGGTACAAAAATACGCCCGTCTAAAATAGGTTGTAATTCTCCATGTTCTTCTCCGTTTTGGGTAGTGAGTACCGTTGATAAAGGTAAAGGTTGTTCAGGTGGTAAAAAAGTTTCAGGAATAAAACTTTGTAAAAGGGTAGGAATACGGGTAGGTAAAGGGCTTTCCGTGATATTCAGTTGTAAATTATTGTTAATTTCGAGGGCAGTATCACCGCTATTTTCTCCCTTAACATAAACGTTAGTAAAGGAAGTACCAAAGTCAACCCCTACTCGCCATGTGCCTCTAGGGTTAATTTCTGGGGGGGTAGCTAATAAAATTAAACCTAAATCTGTAGATGGATAACGACTATCTTTACAAACTACATGGGTCGGCATTTTATCTAATGTAGAAAGTTGGTATGATCCAGTACCATTAGGAGCTTTAAAACTACGGGGTTGTTGGGTAGGATTAGGAAAATATACGCCAAAAGTTTGATCTCCATAAGCACCATCGTAGTAAAAAGTATAATAAGTTTTCCAGTTAGTAGCACGGAAATTAGGCCAAACCGTCAACACAGGCATATACTTAATGGCGTTTTCTTCCTTCAAAATATATTCTTTTTGGAGGCGAAGGCTTTGTGACTGTTGTTGTTTGCCATTGCTAATACCAGAGAGGGGAATGCTAAGAGTTAGGCGAATCCCTTGCCCATTGACGTTATTAAACGGTTCAAACTCAATGATATTGATTAAATCTTCGGGGGTGAAGTAGTCCAATAGAATGGGATTAAGGGGCAGTAAAGGGGTAATTTTTTCGCCGTTGAAGGTAAGAGGTTGTTTTCCTTTCGGTACAATACCACCGGGGAGAGCGTCTTCTAAATCTAAAAATGCTAATTCTTCCAAAAATAACTCCTCAGAAGTGAGCCAATTTACATCATCCCAATTTAATGTACCATCTCGCAAATCCTTGAGATTTAAGGATGCCAGAGTTTTGTCTTGATGTACCCAAATATTTTGTTTTGGCACTCCCCAATATTCAGAAATATTTTCATCGATGATGATGAGGGGTTTTTTACTGGTGTAAATGCCACTAGGAATAACTCGCAAGTTAGAAGGTTTTGGAGGAATTTTGATGGGTTGATTGAGTAAAGTTAACGCGCCTCGATTAATGGTTTCTCCGAAAAAGTTAGGGTTATTGCTAAGGCTTAAAATGGGTGCTTGATCATTGATTTGTAAATCGTTGCGGAATTGAGAAATTAAGCCAATCATACGGTTAAGAGCGATCGAACTCCCTTGATAATCGATGATTTTAGTTTGGATATTTTCTAACCAGCGCCATAGTAACTCTTTCGATTCTTGGTTTAAATAAGGCTCAGGGCTAACTAACATTCCATCTTTGTACCATCGTAAACCGTCCCATATACCTTCTTCGGAGGTACAAACAAGGGTACTAGGGCTAGTCATACCAACGGCTTTGCCATTCCAAAGGAAAATATAAACTTCTTCCCAAGGGTTTTTACCTTCTCTTGTGTAAAGGGCGTTAATAGGTTCGGGCATTAGTTGAAATAAGGCATCCCCAAAGGGTTGAAATCGTTGGGTGGACAAATCTAAAAATTGTACTTTTAAATTAAATCCTTCCACTTCCGCCAGTGCGATCGCCGCCATCATGCCTCGCCATTGAGCTACCATCACTTGATGAATGGGGTGATTGATGTCATAGAGTGCCATTTCGGTAATGAGAGGGCGCGCCCACATTGTCGGTACAGAGCTAACACTTTTCATAGCTCCGGGTGCTTGATAATCGAGGCTATCGGCTACGTCTCGAAAGGCATTATCTCCTTTTCCTTCCCATTGAGCAGGTTGCCCTTTGGTAATATTGGTATCGTCTTTTAGTTTGGATAGTAGTAAATCTGCCATAGCTTTTAATTAGTTTGTAGTAAAGGCTTTAGCCTTCTGAGGATATTTAGTCACAGGCAAGATGCCTGTTTTACTGATTTTTTTTGCCCTCTCCTATTAGGAGAAGGGTTGGGGGTGAGGTTGGACATCGCCCTACACTTTACAAGTAACATATACGGCTTTGGCTAATCCCGTGACTCCTTGATTCGGCTCACTAAAATTGCGCAAGTCTAAATCGCCGATCGAATTTTTAAGAGTTACGGAAGTATCTCGATCGACAATTTCCTTACCACGGGCATCATCCCAGAATAAATTACCTAATTTTTCCCCCTTCAAATTCTGGGGATTAGGAAAATATTCCTTAGCTTTAAATAGGCGAATACTCTCATTATCACAATAGTGAATATCTTTTATCCACCGCAAAAAGTCCTCACACCAAGCATCGATGGTTTTAATGGCTTCCTGTTGAGTTGTATCTCCTAAATCTGGTAATTCCTTCCGAGTTTTCATGCCAAACATCCCCATACCTTGAAAGAATTTATCAAACCAAGCCAACCCATTTAACTCTTTAATGCCTTGATTTTTACCTAATTGTAATTGATCTTGAAAATCCGCTAACCAAATAAAGGCAAAACGAGCGGCATTAACTAACTTAGTTTTCACCTCCTCCGTATTAGGTATATCATTCCATTGTAAAATTCCTGCTTTATTACGACTCATAACATGAACACCATTGGCAGGATTGTCACAGAAAAAATGACGAGCCGCTAAACCAGCATAAAATTCCACAAAGTGAGGGCGATTAACTTGGGTATCCTTACCAACGCTAAACTCTCCCAATTTTTCCATGGTTTGATTACCAATCAAATATTTAGTATCAAATTGTTGGGCTTGTTCTTTGTAATATCTCAGCGCGGCTTCGGTGTTGAGTAAAAATAAATCCGAACTAGCATACACTTGTTCGCTGTTGTTACCTTTGGGGAAATTAAAGTAAGGCAATCCAAAAATACAACCAATTTTGACTTTATCTCTAACCCCATCTTGCTCTAATTTATTGGCAATTAAGCGCCCGATGGTGGGTAAACCCGAAGCGCCTGTACCGCCAAAGATTGACCCACAGAGTAATACTTTCGCCTCTGCTCCTCCTCCTGCATTATTTTCAATTTCAGTAATCAAACTTCGCCAAGGTTCTTCGTTAAGTCGATCGAGGTTGATTTGAGTCATAATACTCGATCCAATGGCAGGACGACCCCTAAAACCCACCTCTAAGGAAACATTTCGCTCGTCTTCGGTATAGAGAACATCGAACAAATTAGCTAAGGGGGGAGAAGTTTGTTTGAGGGTATCATAGGAGAAAAACGATCCCAATTTTCGATCGGCGTTACTATTGGTAAAAGGCGACCATACCCCATAAGATTTGATATTAGTAGTCATCCATGAACATTCCTCATGGTTTCCCTTTAAAAGTTGGTAACATTTTTGATAGATACCCAAGCTATCTTTCGATCGTTGTAAATTGCCGTTAGTTTCATCAGCATCAACAAACAAAACTCGTAACTGACTACTAGGAATTAAACCCACAGAAGCTAATTGAATTATCGCTTCAATACATTTTGCCCCTGTGCCTCCAATGCCGATAACATATAAACTCATAGTGAATAATTGATAGTGAATAGGTAATTCTTAATTCTTAATTCTTAATTCTTAATTCTTAATTCTTAACTCCTGCCCATGAGATCATTAATAGGTATAGCTAAAGGTACAGTTCTTCTTCTTAATAGTCCGGGTGTACTGGTTACAGTAGGTAGCCAATAAAGTACAAATAAAGAGTCGAACAAGAATAATCCCGTCATGGAAATTATGGTTTCTTGAATCAACTCTCCTCTTTGATCTTGATTGTTAAAGTACATAGTAACAACTACAATTACGGTTAATAAAAATAATCCTATATACCAAAGCATTTTAAATGTGCCACTATTGCCATTTTGATTTTTTAACAAAATTACATACCATAGCACAGTAAAAGTGAGAGAAAAACCAAAGATAATCCAAGCGGCGAGGTAATATTGCTTAATCCAATCACTAAAAGGAATTGTCTTGATTACTCCAAAGATTTTTTGTTCATACAATAAAGGTTGTAACCACATCATGAGGACAAAACCCACGAGGGCGAATATAATAATTCTAATAATTTCTCCGACTTTCATTATTTTCTCTTGTCAATAATTAAATTTATGTCCAGTACTTAATGTTGTTATACTATAATATATATAAAAATTCCATAAACATTTTAAAAAAGAAATAGAATTTAATACTTCTTCTATTATTTAAAATATATGGAAAAATCCACCATTCGATCGAGCATTTATGGGTAAAATTCATCAAAATAGTTTTAAATCGTTACTTTCTCTTATTTTGACCTTATCCTTGCTGACAAGTTGTCAAAAAACTCCCCAAGAAGAATTATCCTGTGATATAGATTCCATTCAAGCCTTAGTTTCTGGGGAAAATACCGTTAATAAATTAGATGTCTCCCTTAATATCGATGGTAGTGATTCCATGTTGGGATATGTCACCATTCCTAATAATAATTATGCCAAAGCCTTAGAATTACTTGCCAATGCTGTTATAAATACAAATAATGTCAATGTAGCATATAAACGTATTGGAGATGATAAAACGATTACCCGTGATAATCTTCGCCGAGATGCCACCAGTCGAACTTTTTATGATGGTAATGATAGTACCTACGAAGCTGTTTCTAGTCCCATTCAAACTGCCATAACTCCTCCCGTAGAAGGTAAGGATAAATTAACCATTATTGTCACAGATTTAGAAGGAGATGATGGGGGAAAAATTGCCGAAGTTTTAGCACAAAATTATCTAAATAAAGATGAAAAAAATCAAGATTATACTGTAGGAATTTGGGCAGTAAAAAGCCAGTTTAATGGCATTATTTATGATCCTAATACGGGAAAAGCAAAATTTAGTTACACCACAGAAGGCAAAAGTTCAGAAGGTTTTCGTCCTTTTTATGTTTTATTTATTGGCAAATATGATCAAATTGCCACCTATTTTGATGAGTTAAAAAAACTGGATACAGAAATTCATAAAGATAGCAAAATGTTGATTTTTCCCACTAAAAAGATTCTGTTGCAAAATCCCATTAGTTTGGGAAATCTTGAAGGGAGAAAAAGTAATAGTAAATTACCAGAAAATAATCAATTACAAAGAATTTTTGCCTTAGATGATGGTAATGTTATTGTTAGTACCCAAGATGCTAATAATGAACCCTATGAGTTATTCGATATAGTCGATAATACTGAATCGAAATTAGCTATTAATTATCAAGTGCCTTTTCCTGACATTACTAAAATTAAAGGTGGTAATTATGCACTTTCGATCGAGGATACTAACTTAATTACTAATACTAAAGTTTATACTTTTAATCCTAATTATCAAGATAATCAGGTATTAGAATCAACGGCGGAAGAATCGGAAACTAAGCCCGAAGAAAATGAAGAAGAAAAACCAGAAACTATAGAAAATCAGCAAGTAAATCAAGCTCAAAAAGAGTTTTTTAGTCTTAATTCTAGTGGCTCATTAAAACAGGCTTTAACCGTTAAAGATTTAAAATTAGATCAAGAAAATCAAACCTTAGCATTTCTCACAGATATTAACATTAATAACTTACCTAATCCCGAAATATATTTATTTGAAGTTGACTTAATTTTAGATGATTTTAGTGGACAAGATTGGTGGACAGAATGGAGTTCGATCGGGCAAAATAATGATGGTTCAAAAACTCAAAATCTGTCTATTTTTATGAATAAATTAAAAAGTTTAAATCTCAAAACATTAAGCAATGATGAAAATGATCCAGTTATTGGGCGCTTTTGTTTTGGTTTACAAAAAAATTACTAAATTTGTAGGTTGGGTTAGCGACAGCGTAACCCAACAATAGACATCTCCATTAATTCTGAAAACAAGGGCTGAAGCCCTTACTACAAACCAATAAAAAATAATTGTTGAAGAAGTCTAATAATTTCAGATGATTTATTTATAACTGATTTAATATAAACGAAATGTGTCTTAGCTTATGAGTAACAATTCTGAATTAGAAAAAATCATTACTTATGTTCAAAAACTAGAAAAAAGATTAAAGCAATTAGAGTCAAAAGAGGCGATAATTGTTCAAGGATTTTTGCAAAATCAACAACCGAAACCTTTAAAAATTTCAGTAGATAAGTTAATTAATCTTTATAATGATATTCCTCATATTTTGACAGAATATGCGATCGAAGTGTCCTTAACATCTCAAAGTTATCGACAAAAAACCCTCGACAGAACTATAATATTAGAAAAAGTTGTTAAAGGTAATTATTGGGTTATTTTATTAGAAAATATGGAGATAAATAACTATTATTTATTACCTAATGGCAATCGAAAAATTAAAGTTTATAAACTGCAAACTATCAATAATTTATTCAATCTGAAAGGATTAAAAAATAGCAATGAAGAAGAATTTACTTTAATAAAACCTTGTCAATTAAATATTTTATCTAGTGGCAAAGAATGGGAAATGAAAGAGAAAGGAGAATTATTAATTGGCAAAAAATCTCCCCTGCAAAACCTAACCTTAGAATTAGAAAAACTGACGAAAAATGAAAAAGAAATTCCAGCTAGTTTACAACAATTATTAAACATTTTAAGCAAAATCAATCAAGGTAATTCTCAGTTAACCAAAGAAATTGAATTATTAGATCACCGTTTACAAAATTTAGAGCCAACCTATAGTAAATTAATCAATTTATACTCAAAAAATCCTGATAATTTTGCAGATTTAGAAGGAGGATACAACAAGTTAAAATTTACCCAAGATACTATCAATCAATTTTTGCAAAATAATCCAGATACCATAAATATAACTTTAGAAGTTAATCCCATTGGAGAGTATTTATTAAAGAAAATTAACGGGGAAGAATATTTATTTCCCGATCCGCAAATCTTATTTGATAAAATGACTTTAACCTTAGCTCATTATACCAAATTATTGTTAGCAGAAAATGAGATTCCCATCGCAACAGTAGGTAAAAATATCATCATTAAAAAACCTGCTAAATTAAGAAAAAATGGCAATATCTGGACAATCTTAGAATCAGGAAAAGTTCATTATTAGTATATCTAATAGACTTCGACCATATTTGGTTTAAAAAGGGTTAAAACCCTTACTACGAACTGATAAAAAATCTTGTTTAAAAATGTCTAATCTATACCAATCAAGCTGAAATTATACTCTTGTCAAGTATATCTCGATCGAAAAAATATTTAACTGTCTCCATAACATGACATAATAAGAGAATTATTTTACAGTTTAGGATCATATTAATTATGAGAAAAATAAACGCTATCATTCTCAGTTTATCTCTTTGTTTAATGCTGGTTTTTAACTTAGGTATTAATAGTGCAAACGCTACAGGAGTTTACGATTTACCCGTGATTAATGCAGGAGAAGATGTCTGGATTTTTGATGATGCTCAAGCTATCAGTAAAACCACAGAAGCCTCTTTAACCAATGAATTGAGAGATTTAGCAGAGAAAACAGGCAATGAATTACGCATCGTAGTTATTAACCGTCTTGACTATGATGAAACGATCGACTCTTTCACGGAGGAACTTTTTACTAAATGGTATCCCACGGAACAAGAGCAACAAAATCAAACTTTATTCGTCTTAGATACTCTAACCAATCGTACCGCCCTTGTGACAGGAGAGCAAGTGACTTCTGTGTTAAATTCAGAAATTACTGAAAGCGTACTAAAAGAAACCCTTACCGTACCCTTGAAAAGTTTACAGTATAATCAGGCTTTAATAGATATGAGCGATCGAGTTGTAGCTGTTTTGTCAGGGCAAGAAGACCCCGGAGCGCCTCAAATCAAAGAGGTGAATATTGATGGTACTTTTGCCACTGCCGAAGAAACAGACGATCGAAGTGCTACAATCTGGATGGTTGTACTGTTAGGATTAGCCACTTTAATACCCATGGTGACATATTTTTGGTATGTAGGTTTTCCGGGTAATTAGGGTACAATGAAAGTATGAAAGCATCGTATTTCATCTCTATCAATTTAATAAAAACCGATAATAAGAAAGAAAAATTATGCTAACAGATCCCTTTGTTATTCGATACTATCAAAAGTTAACCGATGGAATGGTGGATTTATGGCATAGAGGTAGTCGCTATGAGGAGTTGCGAATATTCATGGAAGGGTATCTTGCTTGTCTCCGTCTCACCAGCGTTATCGAAGGCTATCAAATCCATCGTTTAGAAGAAGAGGCTTTTCGTTTTCTACGAGACCCTTCTAATTTTGAACTAGCTATGCCCCAAATGCAACGAGAACATGATTACTATTAATCTAGTTCGATATTAATAAGTTCGATCTTGATCTTACCACTCGATCGAACTTGATGTTAATTTAATTCTACGCTGTCAGCATAGCTATAAAGTTCAATACCTAAATTTGTCGCTACGGGTTTAGCACGATCGTCCACCATAGGACAAATGACCATTTTACGATTGGCTTTACGTTGATGACGTTTTTCATAAAAAGCTACTTTTCGATCGAATATATACATTCCTGCTTTGTCAATAGAGGATTTGATTTCACAGAGAATCAGTAAACCATTTTTGATGATAACATCAATTTCCACTTGATCGGGTCTGCCAAACACTTCTCCTTCATCGTCAAATTCATTGACATTTAAGACTTGCACACCGAAGGATTCTTCTAGGATACCTTTAAGGGCATTACGGAAACTAGCTTCAGAATATAAGCCCCATCGTGACCCCAAAGCCCCGATGGTGCTATCATATTTTTTACTAAGTTTTTGGATTTCTGCTAACATCGCTTTATTTAGTTCATGTTGTTCATGCCATTGCTGTTTATTTTCTTCCCACTTGAGATTTTGTTCATCCCATTTAAGATTTTGTTGATGGATAAGCTCATCTAAACGGCGATTGTTTTCATCCCATTTGCGATTTTGTTCATCCCATTTACGATTTTGTTGGTGGATAAACTCATCTAAACGGCGATTATTTTCATCCCATTTACGATTTTGTTCTTCTCGATCGAGCTGTGCCATTTCACGATCGCGCTGTAATTCTGCTAAAATTCTGTCAAACTTACTTTCAGTTTCTTGTTTTGGTGCGTAATATTCTGATACGGTACGCATAATCAAGTCTCGAATTGATGGATTTTGAATTAATGTAGGTAACTGTTGTTCAATAATGTTTTTAATTTCAGCTTCTGTCATGGTTTTTATTTTTATCTACCACTTTATGTTTTCATTATAACCATCAAAGAATTTTATCGTTATTGATTATGTACAAAAATATTTTAGTGACGGGTGGTGCGGGATTTATCGGTTCAAATTTTGTCAATTATTGGGCGCAAAATCATCCTCAAGATAAAATTATCGTCTTAGATGCCCTCACCTATGCTGGAAATCGTCACAACCTAGCTAACTTAGAAAATAATCCTAATTTTTCTTTTATTCATGGGGATATTTGCGATCGAACCCTTGTAGATAATATCTTAGAAAAAGAGAATATCACCACTATTGCCCATTTTGCCGCCGAATCCCATGTCGATCGATCGATTTTAACACCTTCTGCTTTTATTCAAACGAACGTCATCGGCACATTTACCCTGTTAGAGAGTTTTCGTCATCATTGGGCGAAACAAAACCAACCCCAAGAATATCGTTTTCTCCATGTTTCCACCGATGAAGTTTATGGTAGTTTAGACATAGATGATCCCGCCTTTACCGAAAATACACCCTATGCACCCAATAGCCCTTATTCAGCATCAAAAGCAGGAAGTGATCATCTAGCCAGAGCTTATTATCACACCTATAATCTTCCCACAATTATCACTAATTGCTCCAACAATTATGGTGCGTATCATTTTCCTGAAAAACTTATCCCCTTAATGGTGATTAACATTTTATTAGGAAAACCCTTACCCGTTTATGGTGATGGGCAAAATATCAGAGATTGGTTATACGTTAAAGATCATTGTAGTGCCTTAGATGCGGTTTTACATCGAGGAAAAACAGGAGAAACCTATAATATTGGAGGGAATAACGAAGTAAAAAATATTGACTTAGTGAAGTTAATCTGTCAAATTATGGACGAAATTGCTCCTGATTTACCCGTCAAACCATCATCTCAACTTATCACTTTTGTTAAAGACAGATTAGGGCACGATCGAAGATATGCTATTAATAGTACTAAACTAAAAACAGAACTTAATTGGCAACCATCAATAAATATAGAAACAGGATTAAGAGAAACCTTGCAATGGTATGTTAACAACCCTCAATGGTGGCAACCCTTACTATCCGCCGACTATCAAAACTACTATCAACAAGTGTATAAAAAATAAGCAGTAGAGTGGGAAAAACCCAGCGCCTCTACTACTATTTAGTGAATAGTGAATAACGAATAGTTATTACTTATTGTACCAGAGAAATTAAGATAAATCAATGAAACAATTTTTTGAATTTGAAGCCGATTTTGTTGCATCATTACGTTGTATTCCCATGATAGTTAGATTTAAACTAGATACTTGTGGCGTTAAATTAAAACTTCATCACTGGCATAATTTTAAGCAATTAGAAAAAGAAATCTTAGTTAACAAACCCTGTGAAACTACCGCACAAATTACAGAATATCGTCAATATTTACGGGATTTAGTCTATGATAAAACGGGAGAATATCCTAAAGATTTAGATATAGATCAACAACCATTATGGTTTAAAATAGACTCAATACCTGTTGATATACAGAAAAAAGTTAAAGAATTTGATTTTGAGTTAAAGTTATATCAATGGCAAAATTTACAGCCTTTACAAAGATTTGCTTTAATAAAATTAAGTCGCCCTAGTCATGAAAATAATAATTTTATTCCTGCTTTAAAAGAATTTAATTTACTATAGTATTCTCTTATCATGAATCAAAAATAACTTCTTTAATAAACCTCTTGCAAAATAAAAAGTAAAATCTATTTTAGGGTGAAAAACATAAATTTCTTAACTTATTACTCATTACTCGAATTCTGCAAGAAGTCTAATGAAGCTACACTATTCCTAAAAAATAAAAGAATACTCTCAACTCCTAACTTCTAACTCTATCTCCTCTCCTCATCAAAAGACTTTTTGAGCAAACCCTAATTAATTCCAGATTATGTTTAGAAAAAAAAGTAAAATTTGACTCAATTAGTATATTATAGTTAATGAACAAAAATTAAAAAACTATTTTGTATATTTACTTAAAATAGATAAGATAGATAGTTTAAATCTTTAGGAAAATAGACGTAAATGGCAACAAAAAAACAACAACCCCTGACAGGAAAAGAGTTACTTAAAACTGTGAAAAAATTAGGTAATGTATCACGGGAAGTAAAAGCGATCGAATGTGGTTATTATACTTTGACAGATAATGGTCAAAAAAGAGTTAGCATGGTTAAATTTCTTAATGCTTTAATTGAAGCGGAAGGAATCAATCTTGATAACGAAACCGCTATTGATAGTAAAAAAAGAGGCAGAAGTGCTAATTTCCGCATCAATGTACAATCTAATGGTAATCTCTCCATCGGCAAAGCCTATACTGATAAAATGGGTTTAAAACCGGGGGATGAATTTGAGGTTGTTTTAGGCAGAAAAAATATCCATCTTCGACAACTCACTGACTAATTTTATTGTCAAAAATTCCTGTGGAATATCTCAATAAAATGTTGACACTCCCACTTCTCAAGACAGTGGGATTTTTCTTGATACAATTTTTTAATGACTTCTTCCATCAATTTTTATTTTGTCCGGGTAATGTACGATTAACTTTAGCGGGTAATAAAATTTTGCCTTTTTGACTATAACCCACAAAACGAATATATACTTTTTCATTTGGGGTTAAATTTTCTTCATCCGTATAGTGTATTAAGGGATTATAAGATACTTTTTCCCATGGTTTTCCAATGGATTCTATTTCCCATTTACTTAATATTTTATCTAGGGGCGCTAGTAAGGGAATCAAATTTTTTGCAGGAAAATCTGGTTTCAGTTTTACCATCACTTTAGCTGTGGGATAATTGGCTAATAGGGTTTGCAATAATTCAAAGGATTTTTTCTGCCAATCTTTAATTAATTGTGGAGGTAATGTTTCTATTTCTTCATTCAATGCCAGACATTTTTTTTCTAATGTCTCTATTTGCTTTTCCAGATTGGTAACTTGTATTTCTGATTGTTGTTGAGATTTTAAATATTCATCTTCATTATATTCTAGTCGATCGATCGTTATTTGTAATTGGGTTTCTAAAGCCTCTATTTTTTTTGTTGCTAAAATCAAATCCGCAGTTTTCATTTGCAATTGCATTTCTAACTCTTTAATTTTGCCAGAATCTAAAGATAAAATCTCCTGAGATTGAGATTTTTTTCCCTCAAGAAAAGATTTATCCTCTCGTCTTAGGGTAATTAAAAATCCACAACTTCCTAGCCATAGTAAAACACCTAAAGAAAAATAACTTAAATCTATCATGACTATTTTTAATGATCATCATTTAGAGAATTTGACACTTAACACTTTTTTATTTTAAAACTCATGGGTCTATTTTTATCTACTAATCCTAAATCATTTGTCAATTAGACTTCTCCAGAAAATATTTTGAATCGATTTTTAGTAGTTTAATAATACTTAAACACTATAGAATTTTAGGTATTACTTGGTTAAATATGAGGAATGCCTATGGTAAATTTTAAATTGTTAATTTTTATTGATTCAGGCAAAATATAATCTTCGGAGTCTTCGGAGTCTTCGGAGTCTTCCAAGTCATTCATCGAGGCAAACCCTAATTAATACTTCTTTTTATGATAATAAATTCTTTTCCTACCACGGCATTCCTAGCTAATAAGTTACCCTTAATATCTAATAAATTAAATTTGTAAAAATCTAAACTTTTCACTTTATCTATTATATCATTAACCAAGTTATTTTGTTCTCCTTCACTTAATCCGTACCAATCATCACTAATATAAATTATTAAATTATTTTGGTTTAAGTTAGCTGTTATTTTGACAATTAATTTTTTACCATACTTATTAGTAATTAAATCTATTTGTTCTTTAATATTTGTTAATAAATATTCTTCTGGTGTTAAAGGTAATTTAATTTCAGTTTCACTAATTATATCTTCTTTTATATCTTCTGTTTTTTCTATGTTTGTTTGTGTTTCTAAACTTTGATTTTCTTCTGGAATAAATTCATCTATGGGTTTTTCATTAACTATTATATCTTCGATCGAGCCTATATCTTTAACTTCTTCCTCTGTATCGATACTATTGGTTATTTCTATTGCTTGATTTGTTTCGACAATATCTTGTTTTGCTTCTGGAATATTTATAGCTAAATTGGGAACATTTTGAGGCTTTAAAAATCCCAAAAATAAATTAATAGATATACTTATTATCAAAAATATTGCTAAAAATAAATTAATTTTGGGTGCTTTAACTTTCTTCACCTTTTTTGATGAAGGAGATTCTTTAAAGTCTTCAATTTCAGCAAAAGAAATATTATTTTCGGCAAAATTATTAACTTCTTGGAGATTATTTATTTCGGGAATATTAGCATTTTTTAACTGTAAATAATCAACCAAAGCATTACTAGATTCTACTAAATCATCTACAATGGTTAAACTAGGTAAATCTTTTATTTTTTGCTGATTAATTATGTCAATGGATTTCTGCAATTGAATCATCGTTCTTTTTAAAGATTTTTTGATTTCGATCGACACATTAGGGTTAAAATTTTCTGGGGTATTAGCCATAAACTAAAAAATAAAATCACTCAATAAATAAACAAAAAAAAGATGTTCGACATAAAAATAAAATGGATTATTTATATCTCGATCGCAATACTATGTGTAAGTTGTAACCTAGAAAAACCACCGTTAGAATTTGCACCAAATCCTAGTATAATTGAAAAAGCTCTAAGATTTAAACTAGAACATCAACAAGACTCTTTAAGTAGGCAATTAAGACAAAAAAAGCCACAATTTACTCTTACTCAGATTAATGTCATCAAAATTGAACCGATGATTCTTTTTAATCTACCGACATATCATTTAGAAGGAACATACAAAATTATATTAGAGAAAAATACCTATAAAAAAAGATTAATTAATAATACATTCAACCTTGATTTACAAAGACAGTCAAGGGGAAAAACCTGGAGAATATTAATGAAAACTGAGAATAAAAAATCAGTAAAATATTCAAGTTATTTAATTTACTAATATGTATTTTACTTTACAATTTATATTTTCCCCTCAAGATATTATATAAATTATGAATTAAACTCATCACGATGGAAACAAAGCCTAAACTATATATAATTAGCCATGAAATTACTTCTTTTAGATGATTTAGTAGAACAAGGAATTTCTCCCACAGAAATTCAAAAGTCTTTAACTCTAACCTGCTTTGCTAAAACCTTTCGCCGTCAATCTGTACTTCCCAAAAAGTTTAAAGAAAAAGCATTAAATATCTGTCAAGAAATGGGGCAATCAGGGCAAGAAACTTTTATCCTTGAGACAAATTATTCTTATACTATATGGGTGGAAGAAGAAAACATTAAAGAGCAGAAAAAAGCATCTAATGTAACATCTATTAATAGTAAATTAGATAACAAAAAAAATATAGAAAATGATACTTTACCTGTATCTTTCCCTAGAGAAAATGATGAAAAATTAGGAGTTACTACATCATTTATGGAGAAAAAAGAGATTGATAGTAAACAAACATTTATTCCTTCAACATATAATCTTTTTGACATTGCCTCCTCTAATGATTTACAAGATAATGTTAGACAAATTAGAGAAGATAAAAAAGTTTCTTCTGTTTCTAGGGAAATTTTAGAAGAGGTTAAAACTTATCGAGGAGTTGTTGTCAATCAATCTTTAAAATCTCAACCCATAGTAGAGGAAACATCCCCATTAAAGCAAAAGGTAAAACCTAGAACATATCGTGGTATTACTTATTGATGAACTATTCAACACTTGTTTTTACAGTGGTACTTCCTAATCGAATCCATACTATTATTTTGACAGAACTATTGTTCTACCTCAAAGCCGAAATCACTCTTAAAATTTATTACACAAAACTTCTGCTAAAATCAAAGCTAGGCAAAATAATCTTAGCCTAGCCAACACTCACAAATTCTACCAAATACTCATCAAGTCACTAATTTGATGTTACAAAAAAACTCTTGTCTAATTTATAAGTATTTCTCCTGTCTCCTAACTCCTCTCTCCTCTCTCCTACCCTCATCAAAAGACTCTGAAACAAACCTTCAGCATAATCTATGATTTGGCTTATTGGAGGAACTTCTGACAGTGTTTCGATCGCACACTTACTCATCAAACATCAGTTAAATTTTATCATAACTGTTACCACGAACACCGCAACGCAACTTTATCAATCCATTTCTTCTCAATGTCAAATTTTTGTCGGTAAACTTTCACCATCAGAAATACCTCAATTCCTCACAAAACATCATATTTCCCTTGTTATCGATGCCTCTCATCCTTTTGCTGTCAATATCTCGCACACAGTAATTAAACACTGTCAAGAATTATCATTACCCTATTTACGATATGAGCGCCCGAATATAACACAATCCACCTCCCTTTCCTCTATTTCCTCTTTGGAATCCCTCCTTAAAGAAAACTCTCCTCTCCACCATAAAAGAGTATTATTAACCATTGGAGCTAAATTTTTACATCTATTCCGCAATTATCATCCTAAGGCTACCCTTTACGCCCGAATCCTACCCTATCCAGAGTCTATTAACCTAGCCTATGAAGCTAATTTTTCCTGCGATCGAATTATAGCACTTCGTCCCCCCATTTCTCCCGAATTAGAAAAAGCCCTATGGCAAATGTGGAATATTGACATCGTTGTTACCAAAGCAGGAGGAAAACCCGGAGGAGAAGACATCAAACAGAAAATTTCCCAAGAATTAAATATTCCCCTTATCGTCATTGAAAGACCAAAAATAGACTATCCTTTGGTTATAAATAATATAGAAGAAGTTAATACTTTTCTTGCATCCTTATTAGATTTATCCAAAAATTAAATTTTCAATAATTAGGGTTTGCTGAATAAATCAGAAAGCTATAAAAATCAAAGGTTTAGACATAATACATTCACCAAAAAGTGTGCAGTTTTAAGGATTTTTATTCAAAAATTCAACACTTTTAACCTTATTTTTTAAAATACAACTATACTTATTCTATCTATTAACAGCATCAAAACCTTGATGTTTCAGTATTTCTCCTATCTCCTGTCTCCTAACTCCTATCTCCCTAATCGATAAAGACTATGAGGCAAACCCTAATTATTTAACCTAACACCTCTCCCCATCAAAATACTTTTTCATCACACCCTAATTGTTTGCGATCGCTTTTTGATATAATTGCTTAACTGAATTTAAAATTTGATCAAGCATTGATTTTTTAGTTAAAGTATTAGGGTCTAAATTTTCTAAATGATTTAATAGTTTCGCCTCTTGCATATCCACATCACCATCACTATAAATTAACGCACTAATATTTTCAAATAATTTTTCATAATCTTTGATAGTGGGATTGTTGCCTAAATATTCCTCTAACCATTCATAACATTGAGGCGGATTAACAGGCTTGATTTCCGATAGCAAAGACTTAATTTCAGCGTCATCACTAAGGTTATTTTCCCCTACGACTTTTTGTAAATATTTTCTTTCTTCAGGTTGAATAATACCATCAATCCATGCTGTACCTACTAAAATTTTTACCAATAATTTAGTTTGATTTTGAGTTGTCATAATGTTAGTTTCCTTTAATTAATTTAGCCATGAAAAAACCATCCATATCATCTATCGGTGGAAATATTTTTACTATCCCCTTTGATGGTATCGAAAAATTCGACATTGAATCATTATTTTTGTCGGCTAATTGCCATGAGGGATTTTTTGCTAAAAACTGATTAATAATATCCTCATTTTCACTTTTATTTAAAGTACAAGTAGAATAAACTAATACACCGCCATTTTTAACCCATTTTGCCGAATTTTCCAGCATTTTAAGCTGTAATTCTGTTAAAGGTTTTATCTCCTCTGGTTTTTTGCGCCAACGAATATCAGGATTTTTATGTAATGTACCTAACCCTGAACAGGGTACATCCACTAATACTCTATCTGCTTTATTTTCCCATGTCGTCAACTCGCTACTATCTGCTTCTTCCACTTGGATAGATTTTAGTTGTAATCTTTCTACATTCTCCGTAACTTTTTTTAATCTTGAAAGAGATCGATCGAACCCTATAATATTACCAGTATCCCCCATTAACTCCGCTATATGAGTAGTTTTCCCCCCCGGTGCGGCACAAGCATCGATAATAGTTTCATGGGGTTGAGGATTAAGAAAATGGGCGACAAGTTGCGCACTACCATCTTGAATTGTAAATAAACCCTCTTTAAAACAGTCTAATTGAGTGATATTTCCTGCGGATTTTGTCAGTCTTAAACCTTGCGGAAGATGAGGTAAAAAACTGGTTTCTATACCATTATTTAATAATATTTCCTGTAAGTTTTCCCTCGAAATTTTTAAGGTATTAACTCTTAAATCAATACTAGGAATTTGGTTATACCATTCTAATAACTTTCTCGTTTGTTTCACATTAAATTGTTCGATAAAAAGAGCAACTAACCAATCGGGAAAACTATATTTCACCCCTAAACGGGGAATAAAATCATCAGGTAAAATTAAAGGGTCTTCTTTTTCTGATAATCTAAGGTACGATCGAAGGATACCATTTATCACCCCTGATAATTTCGACAACCCATTATTTTTAGCTAAATCAACGCTAGTATTCACCGCCGCCGACTCAGGAATTTTATCCAGATACCGTAATTGATATAACCCTATTTGTAAAATTATACGCAGGTTTAAAGGTTGTTGAGATGCCTTTTTTGTAGCTAATTGATTAATCAGACTATCTAAAGTACGTTTACGCCTGACGATACCATACACCAATTCTGACACTAGATGTCGATCGAAAGCAGAAATAGAAGAATTACTCAAAACTCTTTCCAAAGCAATATCAGTATAAGCCTTTTGTTGATAGATATTTTGTAAAGCCTGAAAAGCCAATTGACGGGAATTATTCATAAAAAAAGATGTTATAGTGAGTAACGAAATAGACGTTATTTTAATTCTAATTCTTAATTCTTAATTCTTAATTCTTAATTCTTAATTCTTAATTCTTAATTCTTAATTCTTAATTCTTAATTCTTAATTCTTAATTCTTAATTCTTAATTCTTAATTATGTCAAAAAATATTGCACCTTGGAGAACTTATTTACAAAAAGCACTACACAAAAATCGTTCCAACCTATTCAGTCGTTATTTTGCTTTAGCTACCGTCACAAAAACAGGTTATCCTGCCAATAGAATGGTAGTTTTTAGAGGCTTTTTAGATAATAGTAATAAACTAGAAATAATTACAGATATTCGCAGTCAAAAAATAGAAGATTTAAGTCATAATTCCTACGGTGAAATTTGTTGGTATTTTGCCAAAACAAGAGAACAATTTAGAATAACAGGAAAAATAGAAATAATCACCGCCCATGACGATAATCAAGAGTTGCTAAAAGAACGTCAAAAAATATGGCAAAAACTAAGTTTAGCAGGAAAAGAACAATTTTATTGGGAAAATCCTAGAGAATTATCGATCGAAAATAGTGAGATTCCTACGGTAGATATTGATGAGGAAAAACCGATAGAAAATTTTTGCTTATTATTATTAAATCCTGAAATTGTGGATCATTTAGAATTAAAAGGCAATCCACAAAATCGTCATATTTACGAGATGGATAATGAGGAAAAATGGCACATGAAAAAAGTTAATCCTTAGTTTTTTTCAATGCTTTAACCTAACACCTAAAACCTAATACCTTCCCCCATTAAAAAACTATGAGGCAACGCTTACTTAACAATCGTAGTATAAAGAAAACTCGTAAGGATGAGGACGAAGACGCATAGGGTTAACCTCGTTATCTAGCTTATACTCAATCCAGTTTTCGATAAAGTCTGTAGTAAATACACCACAATCCGTTAAGAAACCATGATCTTTTTCTAAGGCTTCTAAAGCCGCTTCTAATGAGCCGGGAGTGGAAGGAATTTTGCTTAATTCTTCAGGAGATAAGTCGTAAATGTCCACGTCAAAAGGCTCACCCGGATCGATTTGATTCTTAATACCATCGATACCAGCACATAACATGGCGGCAAATGCTAAGTAAGGATTGCTTGTAGCATCAGGACAACGGAACTCAATACGTTTCGCTTTGGGGTTACTACCCGATAAAGGAATACGGATAGAAGCCGATCGATTTCCTTGAGAGTAAGCTAAGTTTACAGGAGCTTCAAAACCCGGAACTAAGCGTTTGTAGGAGTTAGTGGTAGGATTAGTTAATGCTAAAAGAGCAGGAGCGTGTCTGATGATACCACCAATATACCATAAAGCCATTTGACTTAAACCAGCGTATTTGTCACCAGCGAATAAAGGTACACCGTTATTCCAGATAGATTGGTGAGTGTGCATACCAGAACCATTATCATTAAATAAAGGTTTAGGCATAAAAGTCACAGTTTTGCCGTATTTTTTCGCTACGTTTTTGATGACATATTTATAAGTCATTAAATAGTCTGCCGCTTCCACGAGGGTAGAAAATTTAATACCTAATTCATTTTGTCCACCCGTTGCCACTTCATGGTGATGTTTTTCGATGGGTACTCCACATTCTGCCATAGTTAAGAGCATTTCTGTACGAATATCTTGGGTTGTATCCGTAGGTGCAACGGGGAAATAACCTTGCTTGTAACCCGGTTTATAACCTAAGTTTCCACCTTCTTCTACTCTACCAGAGTTCCAACGTCCTTCCACACTGTCCACATAGTAGTAACCTTTGTTTTCAGTTTGATCAAAACGAACATCATCAAAGATGAAAAATTCGGCTTCGGGTCCAATATAAACAGTGTCACCGATACCACTAGAGGCTAAATATTCTACAGCTTTAGCCGCAATACTACGAGGGTCTCTCGAATACCATTCACCCGTACGAGGTTCTTTGATACGACAAATCATACTCAAAGTAGGTTCAGCATAGAAAGGATCGATCCATGCGGTGTTAGGATCGGGTACCATACACATATCTGAGTCATTAATGGCTTTCCAACCACGAATACTTGAACCATCAAAAGCTACACCTTCAATGAAAGAGTTTTCATCGATTTGATCATAATAAAATGAACAATGTTGCCATATACCGGGAGTATCAATAAATTTTAGGTCAATAATTTTAATTTTTTGATCTTGAATCATTTTCAAGACTTCTTGGGGGGTACTAGGCATTAACTATTTCTCCTTTACTTACTTTATTTATTTAACCACTCAAACACTTAATGCTAAGGATAGATTTATCTTTGTTTTGTAGCTATTGATACATAATCTTCAAATCACCTCAGTTGTTGATTGCAGGTGTCAGGTGTCAGGTGTCACCTGAGTTTAATATAAAGTTTCGGTGGTATAAAAGTGACAAGTATCCAGTGTTAGGTATTAGGTTAAAGAATTCACAAAAAATATATCTTAATTGATTTTCTTATTTTAAATTCTTTATATTAATTAATCAATGTTCGAGAAATCTTTACCTGATACCGATGAAACCTATTAAAATTTAACATATAAATGAGTGCGTAACGTCAGTTAAAATTATCTTAAAGATCATTAATCACAGAAAAGATGAATCATTTACAACACTATTTCGATGCAGAAGAAAAGAAAAGTTTTGAGTTACCCGGTGCTAAACCCCATTATAATCCCGATCGAGCAGGACAAGTAGGACATATCGCCCTTGATTTAGCTTTAGATATAGACAATCAAAGTTTCGGCGGTACTTGCACTATAACCCTAACTCCTGTTCGATCGAACATCAAACAATTAAATTTAGATGCAGTGGACTTGACTATTAGCGCCGTTTTAGTGGATAATATTAGTCAATCTTTTAATTATGATGGGGAAATCCTGACTATAAACCTATCAGAAGCCACAACCGATAAGGATTTAAAGATTTCGATCGAGTATAGCAAAGAAAAACCCCAACGAGGCTTATACTTTATCGCCCCCGATGAACATTACCCAAATAAACCCTCCCAAGTGTGGACACAAGGAGAAGACGAAGATTCGAGATACTGGTTTCCTTGTTTCGACTATCCGGGGCAATTGGCAACATCAGAAATAAAAATAACAGTACCCTCAGATTATATTGCTATCTCCAATGGCGAGTTATTTAAGACAGAAGAAAAAGACGGTAAAAAAATTTATCATTGGTTGCAATTCCAAGTGCATCCCACTTATTTAATGACGTTAGCAGTAGGAAAATTTGCGGAAATTGAGGATAAATGGCAAGACATCCCCGTTAATTATTATGTGGAAAAAGGCAAAGAAACCGAAGCTAAAATTAGCATGGGTAAAACTCCAAAAATGATTGAATTTTTCTCTCAAAAATACGGTTATTCTTACCCCTATTCTAAATATGCTCAAGTCTGTGTCGATGACTTTATTTTCGGCGGTATGGAAAATACTTCAACTACCATCCTAACCGATCGATGTCTCCTCGATGAAAAAGCCTCCCTTGATAACCGCAACACCGAGAGTTTAGTTGCTCACGAGTTGGCGCATCAATGGTTTGGGGATTTAGTGGTAATTAAACATTGGAGTCACGCATGGATTAAAGAGGGAGCGGCTTCCTATGCAGAAGTATTATGGACTGAATACGAATACGGTAAAGACGAGGGCGCTTATTATTTACTAGGGGAGGCAAGAAATTATTTTCAGGAGGATTCTTCCCGTTATCGCCGTCCTATTGTTACCAATGTTTACAGAGAAGCTATTGAATTGTACGATCGACATTTGTACGAAAAAGGTGCTTGTGTTTATCACATGATTAGGGGGATTTTGGGAGAGGAGTTATTTGATAAATTTATTCATAGTTTTATTAATAAAAATGCCCATAAAACTGTCGAAACTATTGATTTATTACGCTCGATCGAAGAATCAACAGGTTATAATTTAAGTCCTCTTTTTGATCAATATGTCTTTAGGGGAGGGCATCCAGATTTTAATATTAATTATAGTTGGGATAGTGATAGTAAGTTAGCCATAGTAAAGATTAAGCAAACTCAAGCTAAAGAAAAAGATGGTAAATTTATCGACTTATTCGATTTAAAAATACCCTTCGCTTTTGGTTATCTTAAAGAAGGAGAAAAGCCTGTTTTAAATACAGTTTCTCTCAAACTTAATCAACTGGAGCAAATTTTTTATTTTCCCTTACAAGAGAAGCCCGATTTTATCTCTTTTGATGTCGGTAATTATCACTTAAAAACTGTTAAATTAGAATACGGATTTAGTGAATTAAAAAATCAGTTAAATCATGATCCTGATGTGATTTCTCGCATTTATGCTACGATGGCTATTGGTAAAAAAGGTAACTTAGAAGCAGTAAAAGCCTTAGAGTATGCCCTTGAAAACGAGAGATTTTGGGGAGTAAAAGTCGAAATTGTCAAACAATTGGGCAAAATTAAGCTAAATCAGGCAATGGAAGTCTTAATTAACCACCTTAACGACACAAATCCTAAAGTCAGAAAAGCCATAGTGGAAGCCTTAACCCACCACAAAAACGAAGCCAGTTACAACGCTTTGAAAAATATCGTCATCAACGGTGATGCTAGTTACTATGTGGAGTCGTCTGCTATCAACGGTTTAGGGAAGTTAACCACTGGTAGCCTTGAAGATAAAGAAGAAGAAGTTATTACTCTCCTTGAGGAAATTTTAACAGAAAAAAGCGGTTGGAATGAGGTAATTCGATCGAGCGCTATTACCGCTTTAAGTCACCTCAAAACCAACGAAAAAGCCGTTGACATCATCGCTAAATATACCATTTTGGGTACTCCTCAACCCCTGCGCCTGACGGCAATTCGTAGCTTAGGCTCGATCGCTAAAGGACAAAAATCTGATAAACTAACCTTTATCCTCGAAAAATTCGAGTCTCTGATGTCAGATACCTTCTTTTTGACTCAAATGTCATTAATCGGCGGTTTAGGGCAAATAGAAGACTCTCAAGCTATCGCTCTATTAACAAATTTAGCGGATAGCACCCCTGATGGTAGAGTGAAAAGACGTGCCGAGGAGGCAATTAATGGAGTAAGAGGTAAACTAGGTAAAGATAAGACGATGAAAGACTTACAACAAGCTATGGATAAGTTAAAAGAGGAAAACCAAGACTTACAAAGCCGTCTCGCTAAATTAGAAACAACAAACAATTAAGAATGGAGAATGGAGAATTGAGAATGGAGAATTGAGAATTGAGAATTAAAAACTTATCAATTTTTCTTCTAATCCCCTAATCCCCTAATCCCCTAATCTCCTAGTCTTCTAGTCTCCTAGTCTCCTAGTCTCCTAGTCTCCTAGTCTCCCCAACACCCTAATACCCTAACACCCCAACCCCCTTTCCGATACCTATTACTGACTGATGGAAATATGTCGAGAGGTGATAAGCGCTAAATCCGAAAGGTTATCGATGGTTTCTAAGTAGGGGAAATAGCCTAACACTGGCACTTGAGTTAAGGATTCTACTAACTCTTTGGGTGTCCATTTATTTATATCTTCCTCACTACAGGCATTGACACAGTTAAAAATAATCCCTTTTAATTTGACTTTGTGATGTCGAGCTAAGGCTACATTTGCCACTGTCTGGGCGATCGAACCTAATTTCACAGGTACGACTAATATAGTATCTAAACGCCAAGTACCTGCGATGTCGGCAATAGTTAACTCGTTTGTAATGGGAGAGCCTAAACCGCCTAAACCTTCTACGAAGACTAAATCACAGGTTTTTTGTAATTGTAACAGATTTTGCCAGATAATGCTTAAATCGATCGAGCGGTTTTCTAATGCGGCGGCAATGGGAGGCGCTACGGGAGTATCAAACCGTAAGGGTGTAATCACATCATCAAAAAACCGTTGATAAAATTCTGCATCTCCTTCTATGCCAGTTTGTAACAACTTCATTAACCCTGTTTTCACTTTGGGAAAATACTGCTGATAATACGCCCTTAAAGCTGTGGTAATGATGGTTTTTCCTGCATCTGTATCTGTACTAGCAATTAATAAAGTGTTCATGAATTTTAATATATTGTATGTTACCTCGATCGAACTCTAAGAAACCCTGTTATTGATAAAGTTTGAACAAGCTAACAAAATTTTACCAGTTTTCAAGAATTAAATTTAGTAAAGTATTACTGAAAATCAATTTAACTAATGTTTAA
Source organism: Geminocystis herdmanii PCC 6308 (assembly GCF_000332235.1). Classification (NCBI taxonomy): domain Bacteria; kingdom Bacillati; phylum Cyanobacteriota; class Cyanophyceae; order Chroococcales; family Geminocystaceae; genus Geminocystis; species Geminocystis herdmanii. The sequence goes on from NZ_CM001775.1 coordinate 4,158,104, forward strand.
ATCAATTCTTGCTACTATCTCCTATCTCCTATCTCCTATCTCCTATCTCCTATCTCCTATCTCCTATATTTACCACTTCTTATAAGGTAAAAACTTACCACACATTGTAACTTTAACTCGATCGCCCTTAGGGTCTTCCACTTTATCCACATCTAGGGTAAAATCGATGGCACTCATGATACCATCCCCAAATTTTTCTTGAATCACATCCTTGAGAGGCATTCCATAAACCTGCATAATTTCGTAAAAACGATAAATCAGAGGATCAGTAGGAATTATCGGGTCTAAAGAGCCTTTTAATGGGGGTATAGTTAATTCTTCAGCAAACTCAGGGGATAACCCTAAAGCCTCTACTAACTTTTTCGCTTCCGTCTCATCAGCGGTAGCTTGACGGTAGATGACGGAAGCAATCCAAACTTCATCTCTACCTAAAATTTCTTCTAATTGGGCAAATGTAACTCCTTTTGCTTTTTTTGCACTTAATAAAGTTTGCGTAATTTGTGCGATCGCCATATTTTTTTTCCTTTTTATTATTAACTAAAATTATCCTTCATGCCTCTTAAACGCCCAAAAACCCTAGTAGGTTCATCGAAACCCATAGCCTGTTTAATTTTGGGGTTATCCCACCGTAAAAAAGGATTGGTTAATTTCTCGATTTCGATCGAAGATGGTATGGTAGGAATATCTTGAGTTCGATCGATCTTAACCTGTTCATAGCGTTTTTGTAAATCTGGGTTATTGGTATCCACCGTCACCGCAAATTTTAAATTACTGAGGGTGTATTCGTGAGCACACCATACCCTCGTGGAATCAGGAAGATTACGAAACTTCCTTAAAGAGTTTACCATGTCCGTTGGTGTACCTTCAAACAATCTACCGCAACCCCCTGCAAATAAAGTATCACCGCAGAATAACTCCCCCCAACCTGAATCTTCTATCGGTGGAAAATAGTAAGCAATATGAGCGTAAGTATGACCGGGTACAAAGTAAATATTAGCCTGTCTTCCTGCAAATTCTACAGTATCCCCCTCCTGTAAAAAGACTTCTTGACGAGGAATTCTACCTTTGTCTTTTACTCCCCCATAGACAACAGCACGAGGATAATGTTCTAATAATTCCTTATTACCTCCCACATGATCAAGATGATGGTGAGTATTAAAAATAGCCACCAAATCCGCACCTAATTTCTCTATTTCTGCTAAAACTGGTTTCGCTTCCGCAGGATCAACTACGGCGACTTGATTATTATTAACATCATGGAGGAGAAATATGTAGTTATCGCTTAATACGGGAATCCTAATAATTTTCATAGTAATAATTACATAAAATAGACTCTTTTTAATATAACAAAATTTCGTCTTAAGATTCTTTTATCTCAGAACTAATGATACTTTAAAACTCGAATTTAAAACTATTAACTCTTAGCTATTAATTATTTATTAAAAATATCAATTATGGCTTGTTTTTGTTCTTCATCATAACCCCATTTAGTTAAGAATTGTTGATACAATCCCTCTTTGCATTCGATCGAACTAATTAATTGTTGAATTTTAATCGAGATTTCAGCTAAAGATAATTGTTGAATAAAATTTAAACTTCTTTGAGTTACCCTAGCAGATTTTTGAGCCATTTCTAAATTATTATTTCTGGTATGAGTGATGCCCATTGCCGTTGACATTGCCACATTTTTAACTAATAATTCGCTGACAATTTCAGGAGATTTTTTTAACCCTTCAATGATACTTAAATCTGTTCGATCGATCACTTCATTCTCACTGGTTAAATAGGTAACAAAAAAACCTCTTGCCCCATTTTCTGTTAATACTAAAGCAGATACGATCGAGCTTTTTTCTGAGTCTGATAATTCTGGTATTGTATTAATAAATTGTGCCGTTAAATCGATGGCTTCTTCAAAGGAAATTTCAGGAGATGCAATTAAATTCATTAATTTAGGAAATAAGTATAATATTTTTAGTATTTATGTTTATTGTGCAACATTTGTTATCAAGAATAAGTCATTTTAACAAACATCTTTTATATGTTATAACAGATTTATCGACATTCGGATTAAGTATCATGGCTTCTTTATCATCTCAACAAGAGATTTTTCACGTCAGTAATCGATTAACTTTTGGCATGACGGCAACAGATATTAATGACATTAATCAACAAGGTGTTAATAATTTTATTCAAAAACAATTAAATACTAAAACTACTGACTTACAAAAATATTTAACTGCAAAAATTAGTCAATATGAAGGTTTAAAAATGACAGTAGCAGAAATCTTTAAAAACTATCATTTTCCCTATATTTCACCAACAAATAACTTACAAGGTTTATCTCCTGAAGAAAGAAAAATATGGCAGCAAAAGAGAAAACAATTTGTACAAAATGCTCTAAATTTAAAAGTTGATAAATCGGTGACAAATTCTGCTCAATTAAACGAATTAATGACAGATTTTTGGTTAAATCATTTTAGTATTTTTATTGATAAAGAACCTAATCTTCAAAGATTTATTACCAGTAACTATGAAACAAATGCGATACAACCTTATGCTTTAGGCAAGTTTCGAGATTTATTACAGTCAACGGCACAACATCCATCGATGATCATATATTTGGATAATAACAGAAATATAGTTCCAAATCCAAAGACAAAAAGAGGATTAAATGAAAACTATGCCAGAGAATTAATGGAGTTGCACACTTTGGGCGTTGATGGTGGTTACACCCAAGAAGATGTTATGAGTTTAACCCGTATTTTAACAGGTTGGGGGGTGATCAATAAAAACACTCCTCAAAATGCCAATGGATTTTATTTTCATGAAAAATTACATGATTATAGTGATAAAAAATTTTTAGGTCATACCATCAAAGGTTCAGGTATAGAAGAAGTATATCAAGTATTAGATATTTTAGCTTATCATCCCTCTACTGCTCATCATATTTGTTATAAATTAGCTCAATTTTTTGTGGCGGATAATCCTCCTGATAGTCTGGTTAAAAAATTAGCAAAAAGTTTTCTCGATAGTCAAGGAAATATCAAAATTGTTCTGCAAAATTTATTTGGTAGTGATGAATTTTGGGATGTAAAATATTATGCAAATAAGTTTAAAACTCCTTATCAATATGTTATTTCTGTTATGAGAATGAGTAATATTAAAAAATCTAATTTTAATCCTATAATTGCTAGTTTAAAAGATTTAGAAATGCGTCCTTATTATTGTGTTACTCCCGATGGTTATAAAAATATTCAATCAGCGTGGTTAAGTCCTTCTGCTATGATGAATAGAGTTCGTTTTGCTACTTTAGTTGCTGATAGTAAAATGGGTAATACTTCTCAAATTAATGGTGAACAATTAATTCCTCTCATTGATAATTTTTTATCGAAGCAAACTCTTAATACCGTGAAAAGTGTCGATCGAAAGTTGCAATCGGCGTTAATTTTAGGCAGTCCAGAAATGATGTATAAATAATGGAGAATGGAAAATTGAGAATGAAAAATTGAAAAATAATAACTAAATATTTACACATTATGAAAAGAAGAAAAATTTTACAACAAATGGCGTTATTCACTGGTAGCTTGATGATTCCAGTGGGGGTAAATGGTTGGGTAAGTCAAACTTTAGGCAAAACCCTTTCATCAAAAAAATTAATTGTAATTTTCCTGCGAGGAGGCGTAGATGGTTTAAGTGTGGTTGTACCTTATCAAGAAAATGAGTACTACGACAATCGACCGACGATCGCACTTCCTGAACCCCATGAAAAAAATGGGGTGTTAGATTTAGATGGTTATTTTGGCTTAAATCCAGTCTTGAAAGATTTGATACCTCTATGGAAGAAAAAAGAACTTACCTTTATTCATGGTTGCGGATTAACTACTAACACTCGATCGCACTTTCAAGCGCAATATTACATGGAAAATGGTACTCCCGATAAAAATATTACAGAAGGTTGGATGAATCGTTTATTAGGGATATTATCAGAGCAAAATCCCACCCAAGCCGTGAATGTAGGATTAACTACCCCTCAAATCTTAAATGGTTCAATACCAGTAGCTAACTTGCCTAGAGGTCAAGATAGCATACAACAACAACAGATCGATCGATCGGGATTAAATCAGTATTTCGATCGACTTTATAGTAGTGAAGATGCGGTGAGTTTAGCCTATCAGCAAGGTAAAAAAGCTCGTGAAATATTTATGAAAGAATTAGAAAAAGACATGATGGAAGCATCAAAAAACGCCCCCTCTTCTTCTCAATTTGTACAAGAAGCCAAGCAAATGGCTACCTTAATGAAAGGACAAGCTAACACTCAATTAGGTTTCATCGATTTAGGACAATGGGACACCCATGTTAATCAATCTACCAGACTCGATCGATTATTGAAACCATTAGGAGAAGGATTAGCTACTTTAGTCAAAGAATTAGGAAACACTTATAATGATACAACTATTGTCGTCATGTCAGAATTTGGACGTACTGTCAAAGAAAACGGTAACAAAGGAACAGATCATGGTAGAGGTAATGTAATGTGGATTATCGGCAAAAATGTTAAAGGTGGACAATTTCATGGTGAATGGTCAACATTACAAGAAAAAGAATTATTTGAAGGTAGAGATATTGATGTTACGACAGATTTTCGTGAACCAATTAGTAATATACTAAAAACTTTTAACTTATCGGATCAAGTAATTAGTCAAATTTTTCCTAATTTTCAGTCCAAAAATAACTTAAATTTTCTGCAAATATAAAGCGAAGTACATTAATTATAAGTGATCATCCGAACTTGAGATAATAACCCTTTCCGTAAAACAGGCATCTTGCTTGTCATATTTTTCATAGTCTTAATATCTTTTTTCGATCGTATTTACCATTATTAAATAATGAAATATGGTGATATTTTTAACAGGAAGATTCAAAAAATATAATAAATTCTCTAGCTACTTCTATTTGAAATCTTGCATCTTCATCATCAATACCTGAATCGAAATTATAGTCACTACGAGTTCTTAAATCCTGAGCATCAATTAAAGCTCTATGAAACTGGCGAAGTTCACCACCATCTTTAGCAAAGTACCTACCAAAAGCACTAAGGTGGTTTCCAAGAAAGAATATACCAATCTTCTCAATGATTCCCCCTTTTTTAAGGGGGGTTAGGGGGATCGATCGGGTATAATTATTCTCAGAAATCACCTAATCACGGCAGAATGACTCGAAAAACTCAAGCCCTTGTCCAAAATAAAAGCCTCAGCAATATAAAACATTGCATAATAAGCACGAGATACGGCTAACTCAGGTAAAGCATTATCACGCAATAACTGCGCTCCCTGTAAACTACGATGTGCTTTTTCTAAAAGTAATCTTTGCTCGTTAATCATAAAATAATACCTTCCTGCCTGACATTAATCAGAAAAAGACTATTGTCATCTAAAAAAGATTCTTGAGAAATAAAAACACGAGAAATTACCGTGTCATATTCAAGGGATATATCGCTAATAAACTCACTGGTATTCCCCAATTCTTGGCGATAATTAAAAGCCCTCTTGAGAACTACTAAAATATCAATGTCAGAATATTTACACGCATCTCCCCTCGCTTGAGAGCCGTAAAGAATCAAACTCTCTAAGTCTTCTCCATAATGTTCAGAAAACCATTTTTTTACTTTAATAATAATTTTATCTAAATCGTAATGCTTCATAGTTTCACTATAACTTAATTCTAAATTATATTATTGAACCATGTTAATGATTAAAATTCGATCGCAATAATAACACTTCCACATTAAAAAATATCCACAAATGTCAATATTGTAAAACATAATTCCTCATTTCCAATTCCTCATTCCTCATTATTAATTGTCCATTGTGCAACTTCTTTGCTAATCTCTAAAAAGTACGCTAACTCGTTTACTTTAGAAGGATTAAGTAAAAATACTCATGGTACAACAACTAAATTTATTAAGTCAAGGTAATATTATTCCCACTGCACTGCATACAGAAATGGAACGATCGTACTTAGAATACGCCATGAGTGTTATAGTAGGACGAGCCTTGCCCGATGTGAGAGACGGCTTAAAACCAGTGCATAGGCGCATTTTGTATGCTATGTATGAATTAGGATTGAGTCCCGATCGACCCTTTAGAAAGTGTGCTAGGGTAGTAGGGGATGTGTTAGGAAAATATCACCCCCACGGAGATCAAGCGGTATATGATGCTATGGTACGCTTGGTACAAGAGTTTTCTAGTCGCTATCCCCTCTTGTCAGGACACGGAAACTTTGGTAGTGTGGACAATGATCCTGCCGCCGCCATGCGTTACACTGAAAGTCGCTTATCGGGCATTTCCTACGAAACCATGCTAGAGGATGTCAACGACTCCACCGTTGACTTTACAAGTAACTTTGACAACTCCAATCAAGAGCCAGTTGTTCTACCTGCAAAACTTCCTATACTTTTATTGAACGGATGCTCAGGAATTGCCGTAGGCATGGCAACTAATATTCCTCCTCACAACTTAAACGAAATTGTTGAAGCCTTGATTGCCTTAATCGATGATCCTGAGTTAAGTGACGAAAAACTGTTAAAATTAGTGCCGGGACCTGATTTTCCCACCGCAGGAGAAATTATTGACCAAAATGGCATAAAAGAGGCATATTTGACGGGAAAAGGGCTAATTCCTGTGCGTGGTGTCGCTACCATTGAGCAATTGAAGTCATCAAAGAAACGTAGTCGAGAGAAAACCGCTATCATCGTTACCGAGTTACCTTTTCAAGTCAACAAAGCCGCATGGATTGAAAAAGTTGCCGAATTAGTCAACGCTGGAAAAATTAACGATATTGCCGATATTCGAGACGAGAGCGATCGAGAAGGTATTAGGGTAGTGATAGAATTAAAAAAAGATGGTGAGCCTCAACATATTCTTAATCAACTCTATAAACAAACAGCTTTACAAACTAATTTTGGTGTAATAATGCTAGGTTTAGTTAATAATAAACCCTGTCAATTATCCTTGAAAGAAATGTTAAAGGAATTTTTGAGCTTTAGAGAAATTACCTTAACTAGACAATATCGTTATGAATTAACAGAAAAACGAGAGAAATTGCATTTATTAGAAGGTTTATTAATAGCTTTAAAACAAATGAAAAAAGTTATTGAAATTTTAAGCAATTCGGCAGATGGCACAACGGCAAAAAATACCCTTCAAGAAAGATTAAAAATCAGTGAATCTCAAGCTAATTCGATTTTATCCATGCCTTTAAGACGCATTACGGGGTTAGAAAAACAAAAAATTGAGGAGGAAGCCACCCAATTGCAAACTCGTATCACTCAACTAGAGGGGTTGTTGGGAGATAGAAAAGAGTTGTTAAAAGCCCTTAAAAAAGAATTGCGTAGCTTTAAGCGCAAATTTGGGGACGATCGACGGACTAAAATAACCAGTAAGATGGCTATTCCCGTGACATCGGAGAAAACCAAATCCTCGAAATCGAAATCTCCCCAAGAAGAATTACCCCTGTTGACGAATCAACCCTTAGTTAAGCAACCATTATCGGAAGATGCGATGGTACAAATTACGGCAAAAGGGAAGATTTATTGGCAGGAAAAAAGCCAGATTGATACGACACCGATGGTGAAAAAAACCACCGATTTAATCGTTTATCAAGAATTAATTGGCAAACAAGAGCAAATTATTGCTTTTTTTGACAGTGGTAAAGCCTATCCTCTCTCTACCTCCGAAATTCCTCTTTTTCCTACTAAACAAACCATCGAAAAACTGGTGTCTAATAGCGCCATGCAGGATAATCACCAACCCATTAACTATTTATGTCTTCACCCTGAGAAAAAATCTAGTTTGCTGTTATTAACCAAAGGAGGATTTTTAAAACGGATAAGTATGGAGGAGTTGGAGGGCATCGGCAACAGAGGTTTTCAACTGATTAAATTAAAACCCCAAGACAGCTTAAAATATATTTTGCCTGTCAATGACGGGGAGGAGTTGGCAGTGGCGACTAACGGGGGGCGACTGTTGCGTTATGGTATCACGGAAGAGAATATCTCGATTATGGGAAAATCCGCTCAAGGTAGTATCGGGATTAAACTTAAATATGGGGAAGAAATTATCGGTTGTTTAGCGGTTAATAATAATACTAATCTTGCCCTAATTTCTCAGTTAGGTTACGGTAAAATTCTCCCCATTAATACTATTCGTAAAGTCAATTTAGGGCAACTTGGCACTCAAGTTTTTCGTTTTAAAGATAAGCTCGATCGATTACAGTCTATTCTTTCTGTGGATTATAGTCAACATATTATCGCTAAAACTAATCTGGATGGGCGATATTTAATTGATGTTAATAAGTTAACTGCAAATGGAGAAAAATCGATCGTCAAATTGTCTTCCGAAGAATCTATAATTCTTTGTTTAAATTGCTTAGGACAGTTGACAAGTAATGGAGACTAAGGTAAAATAAGTAATTAATTGTTAATTGTTAATTGTCTATTGAACTCTACCTCTTGTTCCCCTTGGAGCTTGAGGTTGGGTTGCTTGATATTCATTCTAACTATTCGTCTGAGTCAAGCCTTTTCGTTGCGTAACCCTCTGAAGATTTACCTTATATCAATACATCTCCTCTTGGAGAATAGTGAAAAATTCGTTAACTTAGACGATCGATCATTAAAGAATTTTCTACTGCTAAAAACTAAACAAACTGCCTAAGTCCTAAATTCCTCATAATAAGAACGTTCAGTATTAACTTCCCATAAGTCGTGTTTTTCTCCAAGAATATTTTTAGCCGCTAATAATCCTGTTAACATAGAATGATCTTGATTATTATAACGGTGCATTCCATTTCTCCCAATAGTTTGTAAATTTTCAAAAGTACCTAAATAATCTTTAATAGTAGTTAAATATTGATAATAATTTTTGTCATAAACAGGATAGGCTTTTTTCTGACGTAATACTGTGCCTTCTTCAACTAATTTATATTTAGCTAATCCTAATCTTTCTAATTCTTGGGTTGCTAATTTAATCAATTCTGAATTAGATAAACTCCACAAATCATCACCTTCTGAACAAAAATATTCCATTCCTAAACAAGTTTTAGTTATATCAGGTACCATTTTTTGACTCCAATTTTTAAAATTTTGAATCCTACCGACTCTAAAATTTTGATCGTGAATATATATCCAATTATCGGGAAATAAATCTTCTGCATCAATAATTAAAGCAACTATTAAAAAATCTCTATATTTTAATTTATTTGCCACATTTAAAATATTATCTGGAGGTTTTGGCTCAATGATACTTAACAATTTTGTGACGGGCATACTCGAAACAAAATGCTTTCCTTCGATAATTTTTATTTTTCCTTTTTCTTCTACTTCTATAGATAATATTTTTGTACTTTTTCGATTAATTTTAATGATTTTACTGTTTAATTGTACCTTTGCTCCTTTATTTTCGATCGCATCAGCAAAGGCTTCCCACATCATACCCGGTCCAAGAATAGGATAATCAAATTGATTAATTAAACTTTTAGTATTACTTTTACCAAAAAAAATATTCATTATTGCCTCTTTTAAAGACAATCCTTTGATTCTTTGTTTTGCCCATTCCGCTTGAATTTGATTACAAGGAATTCCCCATACTTTTTCTGTATAAGTTTTAAAAAAAGTACGATATAATCTCTCACCAAAAGAAGTAATTACCCAATCTTCAAAGGTTTCAGCTTCTTTTTTATTATCAAAAAACAATAATTTAGTTTTGGCATAACTCCAGATAATTAAAACACTTTCAATAATACCTAAATTTGTTAAAGTACTTTTTAAAGATAAGGGATAATCAAAAAATTTTCCTCGATAATAAATGCGAGATAAACGAGGTACTTGAATAAAATTATCTCCTAAAACTTCTGTCCATAGTTGTTCTATTTCTATTACTTTAGTATAAAAACGATGACCACCAATATCAAAACGATAACCCTTATAAATTTCAGTTCGAGATATACCTCCTACTAAGTCTGCTTGTTCTAATACTAAAGGTTTATGATTGTTTTTTATTAATTCATAAGCACAAGTTAAACCTGCCGGACCAGCACCAATTATAATAATATTTTCAGGACTGATTGTCATTTATTTTTAATCAACATAATATTCTTTTATAGCAGTCCTAAATCATTTGTGGCATAGTTAAAAGTAATAAAAAATTTTCTATTATTAATAAACGAAAGAATAAATATACGATCGAGCAATGTGCCTTTGACATCGTTACTAAATTGTTAATAGTTATTCTGGCACAACTCAAATAGGATTGCTAATATCATAATATAAATTACTCCGTCAACCATAGAATAATTTATTGCCTTGATCAGTTTTCCAAAGAAAACAATCCTCTTGCCTTCTTTGTCAGTAATCACCTAATACATTTATCCGTTTAAAAGGGCATTATACCGAATTAAAGTCTTTTAAGTACTTAAGCAAAATTAATTGTATATAAACGATCAATTCAACTCTATTATTCTCAAAGAAATGAATAATTTAACTAAATTTATATCTACATTTAAGTCTGAAGGAAAACTGCCCAATTTTATCATTATTGGAGCAATGAAAAGTGGGACTACTAGCCTACATTATTACTTAAATTCTCATCCAGAAATATTCATGTCCAAAGAAAAAGAATTAAACTTTTTTATAAAATCTAATGAATTGCCTTTAGGCACTTGGGAAAAAGGTATAGATTGGTATAAATCTCAGTTTATGGGTAATGCTAAAATTTACGGTGAGGCTTCCCCTAACTATACACTATATCCTACCATAAAAGGTATTCCTCAAAGAATGCACTCTATTATTCCAAATGCTAAATTAATCTATATTGTTCGAGATCCCATTGAGAGAATTATCTCCCATTATGTTCATAGATATGCTGACGGAAAGGAAAATCGCACCTTAACAGAAGCATTGACAGATTTTGACAATAATTTCTATATTTGTCGTAGTCAGTATTACTTGCAAATAGAGCAATATTTACAGTACTATTCACCCAAAAATATTCTGGTTATCTCCACTGAAGAATTATCAAAAGTTCCCAAGAAAACTCTACAAACTATTTTCAATTTTTTAGGGGTATCCAACTATTCTGAAATAATTAAACATAAAAAAAAGTTACATAAGTCCATTTATAAACGCAGAAAAAACAAATTGGGTAACAAAATTTCTACTTTACCTATTTTTTCAAAAATAGATCATCTTCCCCAACCCTGGAGATACCATCTAAAGAAATTTATTTATTTTCCTTTTTCTACCCCTGTAAGTAAACCTATTTTAGATCAAGAATTACGTCTGAGATTAATTGAATATCTGAAAGAAGATGTTAATTATTTGCGTGAATATACACAAAAAGATTTTAAGAAATGGTGTCTTTAAAAGAAAAATTTTTAAATTTATCTAGTATTGTTATACTCAGAAAGGGCATAACTTGAGCGAGGTGAAGGTAGGCAACAGGCAAAAGTTTTCTTGTAACATCAAATTGTAGCCTTTGCGAGTATATTAATTCTTATTTTTATCCTTAAATCAATGAAAAAAGTTAAAAAAGAAGATTCATTTTTTGAAAAAATAATCAAATTAATTGATGCAATTCAAGTATATTTACCCTCGGCTTATGGAGGTTGGAAAAATAGACAATTTTGGACTGATATTCAAACCTATTGTTTATTTTTAGGTTATCCAAGAAGTGGGCACAGTCTTATGGGAGCATTATTAAATGCCCATCCAAATATTCTCATTGCCCATGAATTGGGTGCTTTAAAATATGCTGATTTAGGGTTTAAACGATGGCAAATTTATTATCTTTTGATGAAAAAAGCTGAATTATCAGCAGAAAAAGATCGTAAATTAGGAGGTTATAATTACTATGTACCCAATCAATGGCAAGGAAAATTTACTCAGATAAAAGTAATTGGTGATAAACAAGGAGAAGGTACAACCTTAAGACTTCATTCCAATTCAGGTCATCTTCAGCGTTTACATAATACAGTTAATGTCAACCTTAAATTTATTAATATTACCAGAAATCCCTATGATAATATTACAACGATGTCGAAAAAAACATCTAAATTAGATTATGATTTATTAAAAAGTATTCATCACTATTTCTTTTTGTGTGATACTATTTCCACTTTTAAAGAAACTCTTAAATCTGATGAAATATATGAGCTAAAACATGAATCATTTTTGCAAAATCCTCAGTTTTATCTTAATGAAATATGTCATTTTCTAGGTGTTGAAACAACAGAAGAGTATCTCAATGACTGTGCAAAAATTGTCTATTCTTCTCCTAATAAAAGTCGTCATACAGTTAACTGGACACCAGAATTAATTGCTCAAGTTCAAAGTAAAATTGATCAATATGAATTTTTATCAGGCTATACCTATGACACTTAAAACATGAAAAATACTTAAAAATGAGTATTAGAAAAAAAATAGTTGAAGGTTTATTTTGGTCAAGTATTCAAAATTGGGGAAGTCAAGCAGGATCATTTATTATATTCATAACTTTAGCTCGTTTACTAACTCCTTCGGCTCTTGGTTTAGTTGCTTTAGCTAATTTATTTATCAAATTTTTTCAGCTTGTTTTAGCCTTCGGTTTTATTCAAAAATTAATTCAAAAAGAGGATATTAATGATCTAGAAATTAATACCGTATTTTGGACTCAAATTTGTGTCGGATTTTTCTTAACTTTCTCTATTTTTGTCACTGCTGATTATATTGCCAACGGTTTTCAACAACCTTTATTAACTCCTATTTTACAAACCCTTTCTTTTTTATTTATCATTCGTGCTTTTAGTGAAACTCAAAGAGGTTTATTAGTCCGGGCATTTCGTTTTAAAGCTATTGCTATTCGCAGTCTATTCAGCATTATTATGTCGGGAATTGTGGGGATATTAATGGCAGTTAATAACTATGGAGTTTGGAGTTTAGTGGGGCAACAATTAACCTATGAAATTACGGGAGTTTTAGTGTTGTGGAAGGCTTCTGATTGGCGACCAAAATTACAATTTTCGGTGACAGATTTACGCAGTTTTTTTAGTTTTGGCATTAATATTCTCGGTTATCAATTAACTCAGTTTTTTAACCAACGTACTGACAGTTTATTAGTGGGATATTTTTTAGGAGAAGTGAGTTTAGGATATTATACGATCGCCCATCGAATTTTAGAAGTAATGAGTCAATTATTAATCGGAACATTAAATCAAATAGCTTTACCTTTATTTTCCCGTTTACAAAATGATGATCTGCGTTTTTTTGATGTCTATTATACGGCAACTCAATGGACTTGTTTGATTACTTTCCCGATGTTTTTAAGTGTGATTATTGTTAGCCCAGAATTGATTGTAACTGTATTTGGAGAAAAATGGCTCAATGTTGTTCCCATTCTGGAAATAATCAGTTTAGCGGGAATAATTAGGGGAATTACTTTCTTTCAAAGATCAGCTTTTGTGGCTTTAGGAAAACCCAATTTACAGTTTAAATTAGCATTAATTAATAGTATTTTAAATCTAATTTTTTGTTTAATCGCTATTCCTTGGGGCATAAGTACGATCGCCCTTGCTTATGTTCTCAGTGACTATGTAGCATTTCCTTTAGGGCAATGGATGTTAAGTAAATTAATTTCTCTATCATGGAAACATTATTTAAGCAATTTTTTAGCACCAATTAGCTGTACTTTCGGGATGATTTTAGTAATGATTTTAAGTAAGAATTTATTAACGATAAATCTTGAACCTTATTTAAGATTAATTATTATTTCGCTCATAGGTGGGGTGACTTATATTTTTAGTTTAATCATACTATTCCCTGTTATATTTCAGCAAATATGGAGTTTAATCAAATTAAATTAAATTGATTAATTTCTTTTACAGTAAAATTATTGATACAGATTTAAGTTTTAGATTACTAAGACTAAGGGCGATGCCAACGGCACGCTACGCGCACGCACTTTTAGAACCTATCATTAAACTACATGAAAATATTAATAACAGGAGCAACGGGATTTATTGGGAGTCATCTAACCAAAAATTTGATCAAACAAGGATATGATGTCAAAATTTTAGCTTCTTCGGCAGTGAGAGAATTAAATTATCAAATTATCATCCTCAAGTTTCTAACGAGAAAGCCATTAGAGAATTAGTTAACTGGTATCAAGAACAAAATTACGTTAAATCTTATTCATAGACAAAAAAATCACAAATATTAACAATATTTGCAAGATTATGGAATATCCTTTATTTTCTGTTATCATTCCCACTTATGCTCGTCCTCAAAAACTCTCTGAGTGTTTATCAGCTTTGTCAGAAATGGATTACCCTAATTTTGAAGTGGTGATTGTAGATGACGGTAGCCCCATGAGTTTAGATGAAATTATTATCATCTGGCAAAAAAAATTAACTATAAATCTAGTGAAACAAGAAAATAGAGGACCTTCTACCGCTCGAAATTCAGGGGTTAACTACGCTAAGGGAAAATTTTTAGCCTTTACCGATGATGATTGTATTCCCACCAAGGATTGGTTAAATCAATTTGCCCAACAATTAGACAAAACGCCCGATGCTTTAGTCGGTGGGTGTACGATTAATGGACTTGATCATAATATTTACGCTTCCACTAGTCAAATGTTAGTCGATTATCTTTATGATTACTACAATAAAGGAGATAACAAAAACCGTCAAACCAGTTTTTTTACTTCTAATAATTTCGCTGTTTCTAAAGAAATATTTATGCAGATAGGAGGATTTAGTCAACTCCTAACGACAGCTGAAGATCGGGAATTGTGCGATCGAGCCTTAACCTTAGGATATGAAATGATTTATCTTCCTTCGGCGGTGGTGTATCACTACCATGATTTAACCTTGATTCAATTTTGGCGACAACACTTTAACTACGGTAGAGGGGCAATTCACTTTAATTTAGTCAGAGCGGAAAGAAATGTAGGTAAAATTAAGGCTGAGGGATCATTTTTTTATCTTAATCTCTTTCTTTATCCCTTTAAACAAGGTTATTATTTTCGTTGTATTATAATTTCTGGATTATTAGTATTAACTCAAATTGCCCATACCGTTGGTTGCTTTCAGGAAAGAAGAAGAATTAATAAGTCTTTAAGTATAAAATTAGACCTATGATAATGAAAAATAATTAAACTAGGAAAAAAGAAAATAAATTATGACAGTAATAGAAAAATTATACTTAAAAAATTTGTACGAAATTGATGATCATTTGTGGCTAGAAAAAACCATTGATTTATTGAAAGAAAAAAAATTTAAGGAATTGGACTTAGAAAACTTAATTGAGGAGTTAGAAAGTTTGGCAAGACGAGATAAATTAGCGATAAAAAGCCTCTTAGAACAGATAATTAGACATTTACTCTTATTGCAATATTGGGAAGAAGAAAGAGAAAGAAATTATCGTCACTGGCGTTCAGAAGTTACCAGTTTTAGAGGTCAAATTAACCAAAGAATGACCACTAATTTTTATAACTATTTATCTGACAATATCCAAGAAACTTATAAATATGCTCGAAAATATGTAAAGGATAAATCAGGATTAGATATTTTTCCAGTGGATTGTCCGTATCATTTAGAACAATTATTAGACGAAGATTGGTTTCCGCAATTTTAATGATAATTTAGTCTTAGAGAATTTAGAGAAATTATGAGTAATCCCGTTATAGCTATTGGTTTAGACTCCGCCGATCCCATTTTATTGGAAAAATGGATGGCACAAGGACACTTACCCAACTTAGAGAAAATTCGATCGCAAGGTAGTTATGGTCGAATATACAATCCGGTTAACTACGCAGATCAAAAAACCAAAGAACAATTTACGTTTACCGAACCTCTCTGGGCTATCTTTACAACAGGTTGTTTGCCCAATAAAACAGGTTACTGGAGTCCAGTTAAATACTCCCCAGATAACTATAAAGTTGAGTACGATCGCATCAATGGAACTTATGACTACCAAGAATATAAACCTTTTTATAGCCTCTTAGAAAATCACCATATCACCATTTTTGATCTCCCTGTTACCGGTTTATGTAAAGAATTAAAGGGATTGCAGGTATTGGCTTGGGGGGGACATGATCCCTTTACTCCTCGTCATTCTCAACCCCCTGAACTGTTACCAGAGCTTAACGAGAAGTATGGAGAAGATAATATCTATGGAAATGATACTGGTGTTTGGTGGAATAAAAAATACTGTCAATGGTTGCCCCCGGCTTTAAAAAAAGCTATTTCCCAACGCTCGGCTATTTGTCAAGATTTGCTTACCCGTGAGCCATGGGATTTATTCATAACCGTAATTAGCGAAACCCATACTGCAGGACACGATTTGTATTATACCCAAGACAATCATCCCCTTTACTCCATTTTTTCAAAGAATGCCCACAACCAAGATTTAATGTTAGAGGTTTTTCAAAAAGCCGATCAAGCTATTGGAGAAATACTCTCCCAAGTTCCCGAAAATGCCTACATAATTATTTTTTCCCTTCATGGCATGGATGTTAATGTAACAGATTTATTCACCATGTTTTTTTTACCAGAGTTTTTATATCGTTTTAATTTTAATCAAAGTGCGATCGCCCATGGGGAAATCAAGACCACTCCTCCTGTAATGATTACCAATCCCCTAAGACATTCTTGGTTAGGAGAAATTTGGGTAAGAAATCATCCCCCCAACCTAATGCAAAAACTCTTTAAATCATTAACCCCTAGTCAGTTTCTCTATTCAGCTAAAAACGGTTTAGACTGCCCTTTCTCTTTACTAAAAGAAAAAGACGATTTAGTGTGGGCGCCTTCACGATGGTATCAACCCCTATGGCATCAGATGAAAGCCTTTGCTTTACCCGCTTTTAATGATGGACAAATTCGGCTTAACCTGAAAGGTAGAGAAAGTCAAGGAATAGTAGATGCTTCTGAGTATAATTCTGTTTGTGAGGAAATAACAACACAACTCTTACAATTAGTAGATGGCAGAACAGGAAAACCAATTGTGAAACGAGTGATTCGCACCCGAAAATCTCCTTTAATAGACGATTCTAAGCTCCCTGATGCCGATTTAATCGTGAAATGGGAAGAAAATCCTACAGATGTGGTGGATAGCCCTAAATATGGACGTATTGGCCCTGTTCCTTATTTTCGACCTGGAGGACATAGAGCGGGAGGTTTTTTAATGGCAAAAGGAGAAGGTATTATAGAAAATTCCAGTTTTGGTAGTGGAAATATTGTTGATCTTGCCCCGACAATTTTAAAATTAATGGATGTACCAATTCCTGAATATTTTGACGGAAAACCTTTGTTTTAATTTAATCAAACTTTTATGAGTAGAGAATTAACCACGAGATTTTTAGCAGAAAATGAATATGAAGCATGGACAAAATTTGTCTGTGAATCACCCACAGGAAGCGTCTATAGTTTACCCGAATATTTAGAAGTTTTATGTACAATAACAGGAGATAGTTTTAGAATTTTAGCAGTATTTCAAGGTAAGGAATTAGTTGGCGGTGTTGCCCTTTATGAAACTTGGTCAACTTTTTCTCTAGTTGCCGTTGCTTCTCCTCGTCCTCTTTTATCTTACCATAGCCCTGTTTTAAGAGTATATAACACTACTTATCCTAGCCAAATAAGAGCTAGATATGTCGCTATTTTACAGGCTTTAATTAATAAATTATCTGAGATTCCTTATGTTTATTTAAACCTGAGTATTTCTCATTTAATTAATGATATGAGGCCTTTTTTAAAAGTGGGATGGACAGTTTTTCCTAATTATAGTTATTTGGTGTCTCTTAAAGATACTCAACAAGTTTGGCAAAAAATGGAACAAAATCTTCGCCGTTTAGTTAATCGAGGAATTAAAAATAATTTAGTTTTTACTGATGATGATGATTTTGATAGTTTTTATAAATTGTATTCAGACACTTATCAACGGAAAGGACTTTCATTATATTTTTCAGAAAATAAGTATAGAAAATATTTTGAACTATTACGAGAAAAAAATCTTTGCAGACTCCATCAAGTACGTTTAGATAATGGTAGCTCGATCGGAGCATTTTTGATTTTAACAAGTTCTCATCCAGTTAGTAATACCGTTTTTGCAGGTAGTGATGTTAATTACTTAAATTTAGGAAGTGTGGCATTTTTAAGGTGGAAATCCTTTGAAAAATTAGCCGAATTGGGTTATGAAAGTAATGATTTAACAGGCGCTTCTTTGAACACAGTTAACAATTTTAAAAATCAACTAGGAGGGGAATTAATTCATAATTGGATAGCAGAAAAACCACCCCATTGGAGTTATCTTATTTACCGAAATATAAAAAGTTTTATTCTGTGAAATAAACATTTTATATTTTGAATAATTGCCTTAATTTTTAATAAATAAAAAACATGACAAAAATATCCGTAATTATTCCTACTTATAATCGTCTTGAAAGACTTAAAAACTGTTTAGAATCTTTCACAAAAATAAATTATGATAAAGACTTATTTGAAATCATTATTGTTGATGATGGTAGCTCTCAATCCCTAGATAATATTATCAAAAGTTTTGAAAAAATATTAAATTTAACTTATCTTAAACAAGAAAATACTGGTCCTGCTACTGCTAGAAATAATGGAGCGACAAAAGCGAAGGGTAAATATCTTGTTTTTACTGATGATGACTGTGAGCCTGATACGGAATGGTTAGGTCATTTTAACAAAATTTGGGAGATCAATCCTGATGCAGTTTTAGGAGGTAAAACCATTAATAAATTAACCAATAATATTTATTCTCAAGCTAGTCAATGTTTAGTAGATTATCTTTATAAATACTATAATTTTGATACTCAAAAAGCACAATTTTTTACTTCTAATAATTTTGCCCTTCCTAAACATATTTTTAAAGATTTAGGCGGATTTAATACTACTTTTCCTCTAGCGGCAGGAGAAGATCGAGAGTTATGTTATCGACTTTTTCAACAAGATTTTACCATGATTTATGTGGAAAAAGCTATTATTTATCATGCCCATTTATTAACTTTTAAGGGTTTTTGGCGACAACATTTTAATTATGGTCAAGGAGCAAAGTATTTTCACAGTATAAAAACTAAAAATATAAAAGTAGAACCCATAAAATTCTATTGGCAATTATTAACTTATCCCTTAGAATGGGATACAAATAATAATCAAAAATTATCGATTATTTTCTTATTTTTACTATCACAAATAGCTAATACTTTCGGATTTTTTTTAAGATAAATATTTTTTTATTAACTTGAGCGTAATTTAACATTAAATTTTGAGGAATTTTTTGTTTGAGCTATTAATAAATAAACTCCGGCTAAAATCCAAATTATAAACTGTATTTTATATTCATAAATAGGGGATAAATTAACTAATTTAGCAGGAATCCATAAAGTTATCCCGACTATTAATAACACTATAATATTTAATTTATGGGGATTTTTAAAAGTTAATTCTAATAATGCTAATAACAAAAAAACCATCATAACATTATCATAAATTAAATGATAAAAACAAACTCTACCCATAATAGATGCGATCGCAAATAAAGTTAATAAAGAATAATGACGGTACAAATAAAACACAGTTAAGCAAATAATTGTACCTACGATAGCTAAAATAATTGTGGCATTATTAGCAGATATTCCCCATGGTAAAAATAAATTAACAAAAGAATTACCTCTTGAAGAAAAGAAAGAAGATTGTCTAAAAATATCCGTAATTATTAACCATAAATTTGTATTAGTAATCTTAACAATAGAAAAAGTAGCAATAATAATATAAGCTGAAAAAACTACGATCGTTTTCCATCTTTTTTGCGTAACAGGAATGAAAAAATAAAAAGCAGAAATATTTGGTTTTAACATAGCTATTGCTAAAAATAACCCTGCCCAACTATTTTGATTTTTTTGAAGTAAAATATAAAAAATAATCAAAAAAGCATTAATAATTAAACCATATTGACCTACCCCCAATGTTGTACAATTAGCACTAATAGCTAAAACCGAAGCCACCCCAAATAAACCATAAGATTGATGATAATTTTTACCTAAATTATAAGCAAATAAACCTAAAATACTTAAAGAAATAAGATTAAGAAAAATATGATATACACGAGTTAAAGGATAAGAAATAGGCGGGAAAAATAAAAATCCACTAAAAAATGACCAAGGAAGATACCCCCCAGATTCGATCGCACCAATTTCTTCTATGACAAAATCGCTACCTTTTCGGGCAAAATAAGGGTAATATCCATGATAAATATACTGTTGTTCTTGCCAACGAGAATATAAATCAACTGCTCCTTGATTATAAGGTACTAAGAAACTAAAACCTTTAACAAGATAAGCAATACTTAATAATAATAAAAAAAGAGATAAAATATTCAATTTTTGTGTAAAACTGATTTTTTTAAGGAAATTAATTAACATTTTTGAATCTAAATAAAATTACCCCTAAGATAAAACCAAAACCACCATATAAATAATAAAGCCAATGCCAAACAATAGCATTTAATGTAAAAAATAAGTCTTTTTTTTCATAGAAAAAAGAGTAAAATTTTTGATTTATTATCAATAAACTAATTATTATGAAAAGAATAAACCAATAAAGAAAATCAAGCCAAAATGATAATATTATCAAGATTAAAAGACTATAAATGAGTAAGATACTTACTCTATTAGTCCAACTTAAATTAAGATCATTAACTATATTACCGTATTTTAATAGTAAAATAGTCCAAGGAATAGCCCGTTGAAAAATATCAGCTTTTAATAAAGAAATTATAGTCCATTTTTTAAGATGTTTAACCTGAATATCTTTAACTAAACTAACTTTATAACCAGTTTCTCTAAGTCGATAACCTAACTCAATATCTTCAACTGAAGGTAATTTATAATTATTATTAAAACCCCCTATTTTTTCAAAAATATCTCGTTTAATAATACCACAAGCTCCCCAAAAAGTGGAGGCTTCTTCTTGTCCTTGTTGATGGGTATAATGATGAAATAAATTTTTGTATTGGGATAAAAAATTACTAGCACCGGGTTGATCATCATAAGAACCAATTAAGGCAGTTATGTCAGGATTTTTTGCTAAAAATTGCTTAATTTTAGGAATAGTTTGTTCATTAATAGAAACATCAGCATCGAGGAAAAAAAGTATATCTCCCGTGGCAATTTTAGCACCTATATTTCTTGCTTCTGCTGGTCCTAAAGCTCGATCGTTTATAATTATTTTAGAGGTAAATTCTTGAGCTAATTTTCTTGAACCATCAGTATCTCCATCAGCTACTATAATAATCTCAGTATCTGGAGGTGCAAATTTTTGGACACTTAATAAACATTGATAAAATGCTTCGCCACCGTTATAGACAGGAATTACTATCGATAATTTTTGTGCTGTTTGCAAGTTTAAAGATTTTTTAATTTCTTCCATATCGATCGAGCTTAATGGTATGATTTTAATTCTAATTTTAATACCATTTAATCATTAAGTGTGAAAATGACTAATCTCGATCGATACTTACAAAATCTTCACTATAAAGCTCCATCTGAATTACGACTATTATTAGGAAAATATAAAATACAAAATAGACTTAATAACATATACTTTTCCTCAGATAAATTTAAAGATGATAATGATAAAAGTCTTAAAGTTAATCTATTTCAAGAAGAAAAAAGTCAGTTGATTACGGGGTGTGAAAAATTAGATTTAGAAACAAAAATAAGAATAAGTTTTTATACGATTAGGACTCTTAATTTTTACAAAAAAATAAACAAAGTTTTAATTTTATCAGCTAAGGAAAATATAGAAAAATGGTATTTCTTATTAGAGTCATTATTAAGAGATTTACAAGAGGATGTTGTTAAAAAAGAAAAAGAAAGAAAAAAAACAAAGACAAATGAATTAGTTAGTCGTCTAAAAACTAAAAAAGACATAGAGACATTTATTAATTCTCACGATGAGAATAGATATATTGCTATTGTTCAAGATTCTTTATTCTTAAGTCTTTTTGAGGATAATATTAATCAAGAATGTGATTTATTAATTTTAGAAAATTTTGATAAACATACTCAGTATAAAAAGAAAAAAGATGAACATAAAATTTTTGAAGATATATTGTCTAAGTTTAAATGTTATCTAACATTTTCTGATAAATATGAAGAACTAAAAAAATCATTATCTGTTATTTCTAATCACTCTTTTATTAAAAACAAAATTAATTATTTCATTTTAATTAGTCATTCTTTTACTACCAGAAAAATTTATGTTGAAAATGCGGTTAAAAACTCTGATGAATTAATGTCATTTTGTAAAGATTTTTTGGAGACAAATTATAAAGGAATATTTAAAGTAGATATTGATAAAAATCAAAAGTCAGCAGAAATTATTTTATCAGCAGAAAAAGTAAATAGTATTAGAAAAGAAATTAACGATTTAGCAAAAGATAATAATTTTTATCAATTTTTTATACATGAGAAGAATTTATGTTATTTTAGCCCCTTTCAATTATCTTCAGAAAAATCATCTTTAATCGACTTAAATCATCCTCTTTTAGAATGGATTAAAAATAGTCCATATTTTTCAAAAGAATCTTATCCTTTGTCAGTCTGTACATTAAAATATGATTCAGATTTAACAGGATTAAATAATGATTTAAAACAAAAAATTAAACAAGGATTATACTTTTACTTAATAGGTTATTGTCAGTATGAAAACTTATACAATGATAACATTTTAATTTATCAAATAAAGAATATTGGTGAGACAACATCAGAAAATTTTACTTGTCAAGAATCAGAAATTTTTATCAATTACGCATTTTATCATATTGGCGAACCTTTAGCTAATGCAGAAAATCGAGATGAAAGTAAACTAGAAATTATTGAAAAAGAAAAAGATTATTTAGCCAACATGATTTTTAAAGAATGGGAATCAAGAGAAAAATTCTTAAATCCTCATAATCATTCAAAATTACAATATTTATCACAAGAGGGAGAAAAAAGACAAAAGGGGAACAAAACAGGTATAATTGAAGATTACAAGGAAAAAAAACAAAGCCTCGATAGAGAAAAACAACAGACTCAAAAACCTGAGTTTATTGCATTTGGGCTAATTGTTGTTGAATAAATGTACATTATGTAAACACAACAGAAGTTATTAATTTTGAATTATGGTTAAAAGTGCGCAAAATGAACAAAAACTAGAGTTAAATCTCGGTATTGATTTTGGTACAAGCTGGACAAAAGTTTGTTTATGGGGTAGTGATGTAGGTAGTGTTCCTATTGTAATTGATTTGGGTGAAAAAAAAGACCCTAATATGGGAATGTTTCCCGATGGGGTTGGCATATTACCAGATTTCAAGCAAGTGACTAGATCACTGAAAATGCAGTTAAATAGTTTGAGTTATCTTGAAGTCAAAAAAATACTAAAGTAATACCGAGTGATGACCAAAAAAGTTTTTCTCCTGAAAAAGTCAGAGAAATAGAAAATCTCTGTGCTTATTTTCTTAGTCAAGTAATTTCTACGGTAAAAAAATCTTTTGAAGATAGTAAAAATGGAAAAGAGAGATTAAAAAATAAAATACCTGAATGGAGTGCTAATTTAGGTGTACCTGTTAAATATGCGGATTCTCCAGTATTGGCTTATTTTCATAGAGTTTTACATTTAGCATTATTTTTAAGTAATCAGAAAACTGATAAGTTAACTTATGGTGAACTTAAAAAGATTTTACAAGAACCTAGATCGAATTATATACAACAGTTTAATTTAGAGGATCATTTAGAAAACTTAGATTTAAAAACTCTGCAAGATTTTGTTTCAAGGTTAAGAGATGAAGAAAAAAATACTGTTTTATCTGAATTAGAAGCTATTATCCGCCCCTTAGATAAAGTAGATGGCACATATTTTATATTTGATATAGGCGGTGGTACAGTTGACGGAAGTTGTTACAGTCTTAGCCAAAAAGAAGGACGATCTTGTTACTATGCTTCACTAGAAGAAATTGGTATCAATACTCTACCTCTATCTGAAAAGAAAGTATTTAAGGAAGCACCAGAAACTTTACAACATATTGAGAATTTATCTAGTACATTACCTATAGCACAACGATCGTGGACACCTTTTAAATCTGGAGATTACCGTTCCAATAAGTATAATATATCAAAAGAAACGGTTGAAGAAAAATTAAAGTCGAATATGGGGAAAGAAAAACCATACCTAGAGATGATTCTGTTTCAACAAAAAATTCATCAGCAAGTAGGAGATGTGGTTATTTCTACCAAAAATCGTAATAAGGATAAAAATCGCCAAGATATTACTAAATTAAATCAATTATCTTTCGTTTTAGTAGGAGGGGGAGCAAGATCGCATTTTTACAGGGATACCATTATGGCGACTAGGCAATGTTTTAAACAAGAAATGGCATCGATTCCTCCATATAAAATCGGTGCTTTTGAAAATCCCAGAAAAAAAGATAAGGAAAAAGGTTTAGATATGAATGGTATTCCAGATGATTATTTCGATCGATATTTAGTGGCTTTTGGATTATCTATTCCGGGTAAAGCAAGTGTAAATAAAGTCCAAGATTCTCTTCCCGAAGGTTTTACTGTTGAAGAAAAATCAAATAATCAACATAATTGGGATGATAACCAAGATGATTGGCGTGATACTGCAAACATTGGTACTGGACGTTTATCGTAAATTAATTTAACTTATCATAGATAGGCATTTCTACTGCTATTTATTAACACCTATTTACCAGAGTTCGATCGCCAAGGTGTGATCGAACTGTTAAAATTTATGAAGGAGAATTAGAAGCATTAATGACATCCTCAAGGGGTAACTCCAGACGGGTAGCAATTTCTTCGACATTCATGCCTAATTGCCTTAAAAGAGGTACTGTTTTTAGCTTTCCTTCTTTTTCACCTTCTAATTTACCTTGTTGTTCAACTTCAGCCATTTTATCACGGTAGATTTGTCTTAAACTCATAATAAGTGTTTCATCCTCCTTGATTAATCCTTGTTTTTGTCTTTGTTTGGTTTCTAATTTGTCTAATAATCCATAGACTAATTCTAATATAGTCTCTCGATGAGGATTATGGAGAGGTAATGTTTTTAATTCTTCGATAGCTTCCACTTGGGTTTTTCCTTTACCTAATATTCTCAACCATAAAGTATTTTTAGAAATTGGTAATTGATGAATTGCAATGATACCAGTGCATAATGTTGGTGGTAAAAAATAAACTCCTTTTTCCCAATTTTCTCTGGTGTTAGCATTAAAACCTGTTAAGATTTTGTCGGAAATGGTAGGGGTGATAATCCATAAAAATACAGATGTTTCTTGATTTTTTGGCTCTTTTTTCGCTGATTTAAGCAAATTATTTCGTACTGTTATCAGTTTACCGATACAATCCATAATTTGATCGTTGTTTACTGCATTACGAAAAATTTCTAATAAGCAGGTAGTTTGAGCAAGTTTACCTAATAATCCGAGGGTTTCTGGGGTGGTGGGTACAGGTTTTGTGGGAGTAAATAAGACATCGATTTCTCTTTTTTCGCTCATCACATCCGCCGAAGGCGTTACTATACCATAATCTTGGTATAATTCGGGAAGATATTCTTTGATAAATTCATCGTGGGGAAATTGGGACATGATCACTATGAAACTAAGTTGTCTTATTTTATCCTATGATAGTCTCAATTTTCTAGGGGTTATCAATGCTTAACTTAATTCTGCTACGGTAACTTTATCTAAAAGGGTATCATTAGTTAATAAATCTTCTACGGTGATTTTCAACGATCGATCCTCGTCCACCATAAATAATACCTTAATTCGATCGACTCCGGGAGTACCTAGGGGATTTAATTGGGCGATGGTTTTTCCTCCTTTGTTATCGTTAAGAGGTTGTACGGTTTTCTCCCCCGATGTTAAATTACGGGTTATGAGTCTATCGCCATCGAAATACACTTCAGTACTGGTGTTCGACTCTCCCAACTCTCCGATAATTAATTCAATACTGGGTTGATTTTCTACGGATGCGCCCAAAGTCAATTCTACGGGGTTACTCATGGGGTAAGGTTGCCCACTGGGGATAATGGTATGCCAATCATGGCGTTTTTGACGGCGATTCCAGTAGCGAATACCGTAGCTATGGTAAAGAAAATCTTTGACTTGCAACCCTTGTTCTAATTTTAATGCACCCAGCGCAATAGCGGAAAAAGGTCGATCGTTCTTAATTTTTTCAGGAGGGAAATATTTTGTTAACCAATTCTGCACGGCAGGAATTTGCCCACTGCCCCCCACTAACAAAACTCCATCGATATTAATGATGTCTATACCGTTTCTTTTTCCCTGTTGTAAGACGTTTTCCATTAATTGGTTTAATTTGTCAAAAAATTGGTTTTCGGTCAATATTTGCTCAAATTTTGCCCTGTCTAGCCGTAAATCATAAGTCTCAAGGGTTCGATCGTTGAAAAACACTTCCTGCGCTGATAATTCAGAGGATAATTTGATTTTCAGTCTTTCCGCTAGTCGAGTGGTAAGGGAAGATTTGACGATGCCTTGATTAGTGTGAAAGTAGTCGAGTATCCAGTTATCTAAATCACTACCCCCTAACTGCATTCCCGCTTTTGCCATGACTTTTGCCAGTTTCTTTTTTTGTGCGGAATTTTCCCCTAGTAATTTCTCACCCCATTTTAAGATAAAACCTTGAGGTTGAAGGCTTTTGCCCCAGTCTAATTCTACCAAAGAAAGATCGATCGTGCCTCCCCCAAAATCCACTACCAGAAGACAATCATCCTTTTCTGTACCATAACCTAAAGCCGCCGCCGTTGGCTCATCTAATATCCTGACTTGATTAATATTCCACTGCGCACAAACTCCCGTCAACCAATGACGATAACTCTCAAAACTATCCACTGGCACAGTGATAATCAAACTCTCAGGAGTTTCCCCTAATTGTGTTAAAATAGCTTCAAAAAACCATTGTCCAATGTCTTCAAAGGTGATATTCTGATCGTCAACTAAAGGTAAAAATCCCTGTACATCCGTACCGATACCCCGTTTAAAGTTACAAAAATAACGAGGATTATTTGTTACATCTAAACCTTTGTCTCTCACTTTTTGCCCAATAGTAAAGTCTTTTTCTTGAGCATTATTTACATATAACAAAGAAGGTATCAAAGGAGGATTAGTTTGAGTAATACTAGGGAGTTTAATTATTTCTCCCTCTCCCGTAGCAGGATTAACTCGACTAATAACAGTATTACTTGTACCAAAATCAATTGCGATCGTCATTTACTGTATAGTTAATAATTCAGAAGTGAAAATATCTATTAGACTTTTTCAAAAAATATTTTTAATTTATTCTTAGTAAGGGTTTTAACCCTTCGTTTATTAATTTAGGTTGATGTCTAATGGTTCTCAGTTTAACATAGAAAAGTCTCATTGATAATTTGGTTAAAAACTTTGATATTATTTTGATAGTTAGATACGATCGAGATTAAGTAGTTTATTTTATCAACATTGCTTTTTTGCGGTAAATTATAGTTAAATATCCCCCTAAATAATAAACCATATTTTTTATTGCGATTATTTCTAGCTTCCACATCATTGATATGGAGAATCAAATTACTTTTAGGCAATTTATAACCAAAAGTAACCTGACATTTCTTTGGTTGTTGTCCGCAAATATCCCAACTATTAGCATTATTTAATAAGGTTTCCTTAATAAATTTTGAGGCAGTTTCTATACCTTTAGGAAAAGAGATAAAACGTCTTAAAAATATTTGAAATTTTTGATATTTATATTGATTAAAATTACTCAAAAATTGTATAATAACTTCTGAAAAATACTGAATATTAGTATTAATTTTAGAGAAAAAAGAAATTTTACCGATAGTAATATTAATAGTAATTCCTACATCAAAAATGAGTTGTAATAGGTGATTATTTTTAACAACTGGCTTATTTAATTGCCAATGTAAAGGAATTATTTTGGCTTGTCTTAATTTTTCGAGGTTAAATTGCAAAGGATGTATTTGAGGACAAGGCAATACTATCATTATATCTTGATAGTCACAAATTTTTAAAGGCTTTTGAGGTTTAAAGTTTTTTGGGAAAGGTATTTTCATCTTTCGTTAAGTATTGTAAAGTTAAGGTAGCAAGTATTTTATTTAATTGTAGGTAATTTTTATATGGCACTCTCTGTTGGTACTAAAGCACCAGTATTCACAACTAAAGATGATCAAGGTAATACAGTATCCTTATCAGATTTTGCAGGTAAAGTGGTAGTTTTATATTTTTATCCTAAAGATGATACCCCCGGTTGCACCAAAGAAGCACAAAGTTTCCGTGACAACTATCAAGAATATCAGGATAAGGATATAGTGGTTTTAGGGGTAAGCAATGATGATGAGGCTTCCCATAAAATGTTTAAGGAAAAATATGGTTTACCTTTCCAACTTTTAGCGGATACTGACAGAAGTATCTCTAAAGCCTACGATGTTGATGGTGGTGGTTATCCGAAACGAGTAACTTATATCATTAATGGTGAAGGAAATATTGCTCATGTGGATAGTCAGGTTAATACTTCCACCCATGCACAAGATATTTTAACCTCTATCTAACAATTAACAACAAAGCCATTAGCAATTAACAATTATATTTTTAGGTTAATATGTTAGGGTATTAGGGTGTATTATATTTTTTTTTCTAATATTTCTAATAATTGATTAATTCGATTAATTAATAAAAACCTCCGCATTTGATACTATTTTTTAGTTTTAACCTATCCATCTAGCGACTAACTTTGATGGTGGCGTAAATTAAGAAAATAATGCCAATGTTAATACAAACATCGGCGATATTAAACACTGGAAAATTGATCAGACGAAAATCCAGAAAATCCACCACATAACCAAAAAGAAATCGATCGATCCCATTACCAAAAGCCCCTGCTAAGATAAAACCATAGGCTAACTGCTCAGTTTTAGAAAATTTTTCTACCCATGCCCAAATCATTAAAGCAATACTTACTAATAACGACAGCCATCGCAACCAACTTGCACCACCTTGAAAAAAACTAAATGCTGCACCTGTATTTTGAACATAAGTGAGATGAAAAACTCCTTGCCATAACGGTATAGTATCCCCTATATTTTCAAAATTGAGCAGAATTAAATATTTTGTAATCTGATCTAAAACTAGGGCAATAATTGCCACTATCCAAAAATAAGGGTTTTTTTTCATAATTTTTTATTTACCACACTTCATTATCTCGATCGATTTTTTTGAAAAAATATATTATTATATAGTTATAAAGTTTTGAGATTAACCATGAAAAAAAGTAACTTTACCAAAATAATCATAGTACTTTTGTTAGCACTAATTGTAAATTTCAGTATCAGTGATGAAGGGTTTGCTAATATTATTAAACAAACGGAAGGACAAGAACAAGTATTATATCAAGCTCGACATCGTTTAGTCGATAATCAAGGTAACAGTTGGCAAACTATCCTTTTTAAAAGAGTTAAAGAAGGAAAAATAATTGATTTGAATTTACGGTTAGTCGGTTTTCCTGATGTGGTAAAATTCAATCATCCTCAAGATTTAATTGTCACTACCCTTAATGATGAAGACATGAAAGCAAGGGATGAATTTGCTGAAAAACCTCCTGCCGAAAATGTTGGACAAGTTGGACAATATGACTTTAAGAATATTTTACCAGTCTCGATCGAACAAAAATATCTAACCTTATTATTACCCGTTCAAGAAAAATCTCTCACCCTAAAAATACCCTATCCTGTGCTTTTAGAATGGCAAGAAATTGCAACCAACAATTCTTAATCTTAACCTTTGATTAATGATTTTAAGCAGAATTAAGGTATATTAGAGATAATAACCTGCTTTAATCTCGGCACAAATCAAAGAGCGATTGACTGTTAACGAAAAACTTACTAAACTTAGTTATAGTTTACTATATAGTTAAGTTTTATGGTTTATAGACCCCATGAATTTGCCAAATTAATAAAGAAGATCGGTTTCAACCCTTAGAAGATGGGATTTTGAAGGAAGGTTAGTCGCAAAAAGAACCATTGGAAATCAACGTTATTACGATGAAAATGATTTACAATTAGCACTTAATCTTCCTACTTCTTTGGATGAAAGAAAAACTGTTGTTTATTGTCGAGTATCTTCATCAGGGCAAAAGGATGATTTAAACTCCCAAATTAAAGCGATGGAATCTTTTTGTTTAGGTGGTGGGATTCCAGTAGATGAGTGGATTACAGAAATCGGCGGAGGATTAAACTTTAAACGTAAAAAGTTTTTATCGATTATGAAAGGTATTAGACTGGGTGAGATTAATCATTTAATTGTCGCCCATAAAGACCGATTAGTTCGCTTTGGTTTCGACTTTTTTGAGGAATACTGTGACTGGTACAGCTGTAAATTAACCGTAGCAAATCAACAATCCTTATCTCCAGAACAAGAAATGGTAGAAGATTTGTTAGCTATTGTTCAGACTTTTTCTTGTCGTTTATACGGTTTAAGAAGCTACTCAAAAAAACTTCAAGAAATCTTAACAAATGATACTTTACAATCTCCCTAGATATTGTTATACTTGATTAAGTTAGTAAAGTTTAATTATTATGTTTAGTCTTAAGCTAGAACTGAAATTAAATAACAAAGAGAAAACTCTTATGGCACAGCACGCTGGGTTCTCTCGCTTTGTTTATAATTATGGTTTAGCGTTAATGGGAATGATTAATCATCAGGAAATTAAGGGAAGTTCTAGCTATAAGATTGACACTATTAAAAAATTATTTACTAACTACACTAAGAAGCAACCAGAATATGCTTGGTGTAATAATCTTAGTTCTAGGGTATATCAAAATGCTTTTCGAGATTTGAAAACTGCCTACTCAAGATACTTTCAAGGGTTAGGGGAGCAACCTGTCTTTAAAAGGAAGAAAGATAAACAATCATTTAGAGTCGAGTCGAGTAATGGTAAAGTATTATTAGAAGCAGGAAAAACTATCAAAATACCAACTTTAAGTACTTTTAGATTGAAGGAGGCAATTCCTTTTTCTTGTGTTTCTCAAACTTTTACCATTAGTAAATCGGCGGATAAATGGTTTGTTAGTTTCTCTATTGATGCGGATAGATTACCGCCAAGAATCCATCCCGTAATTGAACCTGTTGGCATTGACTTAGGCAGTAAAACTTTTGCGACTCTAAGTGATGGAAATGTAATTGAAAGTCCACGTCCTTTTAAACAAGCGAAAACCAAGCTAGGACAACTACAATACCGCAACCGTCATAAACAATTAGGGAATCGCAAAAAAGGAGTGAAAGCTAGTCATAATGCTAAGAAATATCAAGATAAAGTTAGGAAACAACATTACAAGGTGGCTTGTCAACGTCTGGATTTTTTACAGCAGACTACGACAAGGTTATGTAAGACTTATGGTCATATCAAGATTGAGAATCTTAACGTTAAAGGTATGATGGCGAATCACAAGTTAGCGAGTTCCATTGCTGATTTGGGAATGTATGAGTTTAAACGTCAACTAACTTATAAAGCTCTGTGGTATGCTAATCGTGTTGATATAATCGATCAATGGTATCCATCGTCAAAAAAATGTAGTAATTGTGAGCAGAAAAAAGAAACTTTGTCTTTGTCTGACAGGCTATATACTTGTGATGAGTGTGGCTTAAGGATCGATCGTGATTTGAATGCCTCGATCAACTTGGAAAAAGCACCTGAAGAAGTAATTATAGAAAAAATAGGTTGGGTTACAGCCGAATTAACGTCTGTGGACAGTATCAAGCCGACTTGACTGGTAGAAGCAGAAAGTAAACGCTATAGTGAGTAACTATAGATAAGTTTTATATAACAGAAAAGAAAAAAAATGAACAAGGTTAATATTCGTGGAGTAGATCACTTTTTTCAATTTACTGAAAGTAATTTTTCTGACTCCTCTCGTCCAGTATTAATATTCATTCATGGATGGTTACTGTCTCATCAATATTGGACACCTTTAATCGATCGAATCAAAGATCAATATTCTTGTTTAGCCTATGATTTAAGAGGGTTTGGGGCATCTCAACTACCCGATGATTCATTAACCTTCAGTTTTGATTTATACAGTTACGCCCAAGATTTACAAGAATTATTAACCCAATTAAACATCAAAAAGGCTTGGTTAATCGGTCATTCCTTGGGTGGTAGTATTGCTTTATGGGGGGCTGATATTTGTTCAGAAGTCGTACAAGGAGTAATTTGCGTTAATGCTGGGGGAGGCATCTATCTGAAAGAAGAATTTGAGCGATTTCGCAAAGCAGGAGAAAATCTCGTTAAATTTCGCCCTCCTTGGTTTTCCCATTTACCCTTATTTGATGTCATTTTTTCTCGTATGATGGTTAAACGCCCCCTTAATCTGAAATGGGGAAAATCTCGCTTAGAAGACTTTATCCGTGCCGATGAAAAGGCGGCTATCGGTTCATTACTAGAATCCACTACAGAAAACGAAGTTCATTATTTGCCCCAAATAGTCGCCCGTTTACCTCAACCAGTATATTTTATAGCGGGAAAACAAGATCAAATTATGGAACCTCAATATGTTAAACATTTAGCTAGTTTTCATCATCTGTTTCAACACCATCAAGATAATGTTTATGAAATAGAAGAGTGTGGACATTTTGCCATGTTAGAACAAACAGAATTGGTGACAGATTATACCGTAAAAATTATTCAACAATATCACACTAATATCTGTGAAGATAAAATGCTACGATAGATAAATAGGTGTTGATTGATAATTATAAATTTAGGAATTACGCACTAATAACATGATTCTAGCTCGATCGAGGTTCAGAATCTCTAAATCTTTCATTTTTTCTAATGCGTAATCTTTAAACTATCATAACGCCATACAAAGTTCATTATATTTGGATAATTTTCCTTTTAAACTATGCTCAATACGCTATTATCACTATTGATGTTTCTGATCATTTTTTCACCTCAAATCATCAAAATTAGTTAAAATCGAGATTCTTAAATTATTTACTCCTGATGGAAAAAAAATTCACCTTGGGAAGTTTTACCATTACAATTATCCTCAAAATTATATTGATCTTTAGCAGTGTAAGGAGAAATCTATGTTAGACCGTAAAATTTATCAAATGTATAAAGAAGGTTGTGATGTATCGGTTTTCCTGCGAGATCAACAACGTTGGATTGAAGACGCACAAATTATTGGTATTGAAGGCGATATTGTTGTGATTCGCTATGAAATGGAAGAAGATTACGAAAACAGTTCTTGGGAAGAATTTGTTCGCCTTGAAAGTATCGGGGCTGTCAGTCGTAAATTAGCCTCTGTACCGAGGGGGTACGGCGAAATTCTCGTATCCGATGATTGCCCTGAAGCAGAGCAAATTTATCCCCGTCACGAGGGAGACTAAAATAGTGGACAGGTGAACAGGTGGATAGATGGACAGGCAGACAGGAAGACAGGGAGAGTTTTTAAATTCTTAATTCTTAATTCTTAATTCTTAATTCTTAATGACATTAGATAAATTTCAAGTTTGTGAGGGAGATTTACCCCTCGATATATTTAATCGCTATTTTAAAGCGGATTCTTTAGCCATAGATACGGAAACTATGGGGTTAGTACCTCAGCGCGATCGACTTTGTTTAGTACAAATATGCGATCGAGATGGTTTTGTCACCGCCATTCGCATTGCTAAAGGGCAAACAGAAGCCCCTTACCTGACTCAATTATTAGAATCAGAAAAAATTACTAAGATTTTTCACTATGCCCGTTTTGATGTGGCTCAATTTAAACATACTTTTGGGGTAGAAACAAAATCAGTTTTTTGTACCAAAATAGCGAGTAAAATTGCTCGTACTTATACTCAAAGTCACGGTTTAAAAAGTTTAGTACAAGAATTAGAAGGTATCGAATTAGATAAAAAAGCTCAAAGCTCCGATTGGGGTAATGTTAATAGTTTATCACCAGAACAATTAAGCTATGCGGGTAACGATGTTCGTTATCTTATCCCCGTCAAAGACAAATTAATTACTATGTTACAAAGAGAAGATCGTTGGGAATTGACTCAAAGATGTTTTTCTGCTATCTCTTTATTTGTGGATTTAGATTTAATGTATTATAGCAATGTCTTTGAACATCAAGGCTAAATTTTCGATCGAAGTGAAGAGGAGTTACCAAAAAAGTTTGTAGTAATGGCTTTAGCCATTTATGAATAAGGGTTAAAACCCCTTACTACGAACTTGATTTAATGGTGAATTTTTTTGCTTAATTTTGCTTTTAATTCCCATTTAATACGATTTAAAATTGAGGTTTCATCGAGGGAATTAATAATGTTTTTTACCACCGTTAAAGGGCTATTTTCTCCCCATGATGCTCCATTGGCTAAATAAACTTTTGTAGCTTGTCCTATAACATAAGTCGAAAACCCTGCGATCGAACCTTGAGTAATAGCAACAGAAACATAGGGAACGACACTTAACCCTCCTGTAACGGGAGTTGCTAAACCTAACAAGCCTTTGAGGGAACTTAAACCAAAGGTGACTAAAATATCACTAGCAGTAATTCCTCCTAAACTGAAGGCAATTTTTTGTAATAGTTTAATGGCGCTTTGTTGCGTCATGGGAATACCATAATATTGGGAAAGGGTTAATATCATCGCCACATCAATAATTGCTCCTGTAAATAAATCTAAAGCCGTGACAGGATTTAGGGCGATGGCGGTGGCTTTTGTCATGACAGTTTTTTGAATAATTTTTTGAGCTTCTTTTTCTCTCCAAATCAATTTTTGTTTTACTAATTTTTCGTTAATTTCCCCTGTAAATAACATGGTATTTAATGCTACTAAAGATTTACCTTCTTGATGGAGAATTTCTAAAATTTTTACCTGCAAATCTTCAATTTGTGGTTTGCCTCGTTGACGAGTTATTTTGATTTTGCCATCTTTATCTTTCGTGGTAATGGCAATTAAAGGAGAAGCCGACACCATGACAATTTCATTGGGTGATAATAATTCTCTTACCCTGACATCCCTAATGGTAGAATAAATTTCCGCTCGATCGACTTCTGGATATTGATCAATTTTGTTGAATACCAGTAACATGGGTTTACCCACTTCTCTTAATTGACAAAGCGCTTGATATTCTACCCTCGTGATGTCTCCTGCGATAATAAATAGAATTAAATCCACTTGAGAAGCAATCTGATGCGCTAAGGCTTCCCTTGTTTCTCCGTCAATTTCATCAATGCCGGGGGTGTCTATTAATTGAATTTGGACATTTTCCACCGCCTTAATTAATTTTTGGACTTTTTGCTCACTATCGCCAATATTTTCTTTATCTAAACGCCAATTAGTTTGATCTATCTCACGGGTGACACCATGTAAAGCTCCCGTAACAAAAATTTCTTGTCCCACTAAAGCATTTAAAACACTAGATTTTCCTCTGCCAACCATACCAAAAGCGGCAATGGAAATCACTGAATCTTCTAATTTTTGTAATAGTTGACTTAAATGTTCAATATCTGTTTCTAAACCTTGTTTTTCTTCTTCTTTTAAATCAAGATTAAGTAATAAATTTTCTAAAGATTGTTGTGCTTGTTTATAGTTAATTTCTCCTTGCAAATGAGCAAAATCAAGAATAGTATTTTCCCAATCTTCTTCTTCCCATTGATTCATCATTTTTTTTATTGCTAAAATTTAACATCGATATATAAATCTGATATAGGAAAACTAAGCTCGATCGATTCTAAATTAACCTCAATATTTTCTCCTTTAGTTTCTTCAAATAACCATTTATTTTCCCCTGTTTTAGTATAACTTTCTATGGTATAGTCAAACTGACTAATCAATATATATTGTTTTAAAGTAGGAATAGAACGATAATAATAAAACTTATCTTTTCGATCGTAATTAGCCGTAGAAGGAGACAAAATTTCAATAATTAAACAGGGATTTAACACTTCATCTTGACGATTATTATGTAACATTATTTTCCCCTCAATTACCATAATATCGGGATAAGTTGCTTTTTTAAATTCGGGAATATATAAGCGTAAATCGCTAGTAAAAACCTCACGATTTGTATTTTGAAAAGCTAAATCTAAAATACGAACTAAGTTACGAATAATGCGATTATGATTAATTGTGCCACCAGTCATTTCTTCAATTTCTCCATTACAAAATTCATGTCTAACATCGCTATTTTCTTCTAAAGCATAATATTCATCTAAAGAATAAATATGTTGTGTTTGTGGGGTGTCAATATCAATATCAATGTTAGGTTTTGCTTGTAATAAAATCATAATGATTTACTCCTAATCAACGTCTATAATCCATACTATAATTTTTTTACTCGTAATGACCATAATTCTTAATTTACAGCTATACTTGTAAATGATTTAGTTTACCTTAAAACCCGTATTTCCTTGAGTGTTAATCAATTATACCTGAGTTCAATAAAAGAATTCTTGAGGTTAATAGGTTGCAGGTTGCAGGTTAACAATTTCTTTGTTTAGATCAATTAATTACTTAATTTCATTTGGATAAAATCAATTTTTGTTCAACTTTTTTACCTTATCTTTACCTGATACCTAACACCTACCTCAGTTCGACATAAAGAAAATGATGAAAACTAGACAGGTGGACAAGTGGACAAGTGGACAGGGAGAAAAATTCTCAATATTTGATGTACTTTTGAGAGAATTTTATTCATTCATCAGAAATACAATCTTCCTGTCTTCCTGTCTTCGGAGTCTTCCAAGTCAGCCCTCACCTATTTTTATATCGAACTCAGGTAACACCTGATACCTGACACCTTATCTTAACCGATGATTTTATGTCGAACTCAGGTGATGCTTATTTAGCTGATTGAATCAATAACCATGTCCCCGTACCTAAACCCAAGAAGTTGGGCAACCATGCCGCCATAAAAGGGGTTAAGATGCCCCAAATGCCCATAGATTCACTGACAAAAGACAGTAAATAATAAGAGAAAATTAAACCGACACAAATACCAAAACTGGTAGCTTTATTGGTGTTTTGAGGACGCACTCCCAAAGCAGCACCGATTAAACCGAACACTACACAGACAAAAGGAAGGGATATTTTCCCTTGAATTCTAACTAAAATTTTACGAATTTCTTTTTCGTTGGCTTCTAATTTGACGATTTTTAAATGTTCCCTAGCTTGGGCTATACTCATTTCATCATAACTTGGTGGTCTTTGGGCTAAGTCTAAAGGCGCTCTTGATAAGGCTAATTGTTGATGTTCAAAACGAACTATGTTACGGTATGCTCCATCGGGAGAAATTAGATAAATTGTACCGTTGAAAAAATCCCAAACATTTTCTCCAATATTCCATGTGGCGGTTTTTGAGGTTAAAATCTGGTTTACTCCGTCTCTGGAAAGGTCTAAAATTGTTAAATCTTTCATCTGCTCTCCGTTAAATTCTTCCGCATAGAACAAACGAACTAGCACTGAATGACGACTACCATCTTCATGTTCTACGGTGGTGTATTCTGGATATAATATATTACGATCTTTAAAGGTGGGACGCACTCTGTCTAAGGCTTTTTGCAGGGTTAGGGTGGCTTGTCGATTGGCAGATGGACTCACTACATCATTAATAAAAAAGGTTATTCCTGTGACAACTAGGCTTAAAAGAATCGCTGGAATCACTAGACGATAAACGTTGACACCGATACTTTTTAGAGCAATAATTTCGCTATCGCTAGATAAACGGCTATAAGCCATGAGGGTGGCGAGTAATACTGACATGGGGAATGCAAGAGCAATAAATTCGGGCATTCTCAGCAGTAAAATTTTTAAGGCAACGGTTAATAATAGCCCTGATTCAGTTACTTTGCGGATTAGTTCAAAGAGTGTGCCGATGGACAATCCTAAAGAGGTAAATAGCCCGATACCAAAGAGAAAGGGTAATAATAGTTCGATCGTGATGTATCGATCCATCACTGATATTTGGGGTAAAGATAGTTGGAATTTGGGTTCTTTTTCCATGGGATTTAGACTTGAAAATTATCTCCTAAATAATATTGTCTGACGAGGGGGTTATTGTAAAGTTCTTCTCCCGTACCTGATGCTAAGATTTGACCTTCTCTCATGATATACGATCGATTGGTAATAGCTAAAGTTTCTCGCACATTATGATCTGTAATTAAGATACCCATACCTCGATCTTTTAGTCCGGCGATAATGTCTTGAATTTCTGATACTGCAATGGGATCAACCCCAGCAAAAGGTTCATCTAACAATAAAAATCTCGGACCATCTTTTCCCACGGCTAACGCCCTTGCTAACTCGGTTCTACGTCTTTCCCCCCCTGAAACCTGAGAACCTTGGGTATCCACTACTTTATCCAAACGAAATTCTGAGATTAATTGTTCTAAACGCATTTTGCGAAAACGGGAAGAAGCATTTGTTTGTTCTAACACTAACTCTATATTTTCTTTGACGGTCAAATTTCTAAAAATACTAGCTTGTTGGGTTAAGTAACCAATACCTAATTTAGCTCGTTTATTTAACTGTAATTTAGTAATATTATCTTCATCTAAATAAACATTACCCTCGTTAGGCTTGACTAAACCTGTAGCAATATAAAAAGTGGTGGTTTTACCAGCTCCATTAGGTCCTAATAAACCGACTATTTCTCCTTGAGAAACCTTAACGTTAACCCGATTAACAATACATCTTTTGCCATAGTATTTATGGACATTATCTAATAATAATTTCATTATAATGAGCAATTTATCATTAATATATACTTAACAAGGTCATAACTTGAATTTTTCAAAAATGCCTATTTTCTAACTTTTTTACTCTATCCAATACCCAGAGATTATAGTCAACATCGTATAAAATTTTTTTTCAGTTTTTAATGGAGCTACCATTTATTGATTCTCCTAACTAATATTTAATTTTAGCTTAAATGTCGAGAGAAGCCCCACATCGTAAACACTCACCCAAACAAATTTGATAGCGTGAACTAACCTGAGTTTGATAAAAGAATTCTTGAGGTTAATGGGTTTCACCTCAGTTCGATATAAGAAAAGTGGTGAAAACGAGACAAGTGGACAAGTCGAATGGTAGAACATCATCTATTTTTATGGTTCACTCAGACAGATAACGTGATTATGTTACATATCTTCAGATTCAGAATAAAGATATTTTGCTTGAGAAAATAAAGCCTCACCAAAATTATAAAAAAAAACCCAACAAATAATTTATCTGTTAGGGTTTTAATGTTATGAAAAAATCAAATTGATTCTATTTTGTCTCAGCTTCAGAATTTTCTTTACTCAGCATACCGTATTTACGCAAGAATCGATCGACCCTACCTTCAGTATCAATGATTTTTTGAGTACCAGTGTAGAAAGGATGATTACCAGACCAAACCTCTACATTAATTTCAGGTTGAGTAGAACCAACACGCATAACTTCTTCACCGTTACAAATAACTTTCGCATCGGCATACCATTGGGGGTGTATTCCTTCTTTTGGCATTATCTTAATTTCCTTCTTATATTAATAATAATTTAAACAACAAAATACCATTTCTTCCCCCTTTGAAAGAGGAAAGATAACATATTAACGTTTAGAGTATTGAGGAGCTTTACGAGCTTTATGTAAACCATACTTCTTACGTTCTTTAGCACGGGGATCACGAGTTAAGTAACCTTCCGCTTTCAAAGGTTGACGATTCTCAGGATCGAGCTGACATAATGCACGGGCAACCCCTAATTTAACCGCATCCGACTGTCCAGTTAAACCACCGCCATGGGAATTGACTAAAATATCATACTCATTTTCTAACCCCAAAGTTTCAAGAGGAGCTTTTAAGGCTTGAATATAATCTTGAATTTGTTGAAAATATTCCGAACCTTCACGATTATTAACTTTGACTGCTCCTGTACCGGGTACAAGGCGAACTCTGGCAACGGAAGACTTACGACGACCTGTACCAAGATAAACTACTTTGTTAGACATTATTTATCTCCTCCGGGGATAGTATTAATGGTTAAAACTTCAGGTTTTTGGGCTGAATGAGGATGATTAGAACCAGTATAAACTTTAAGTTTAGTAAACAAAGTTCTACCTAAACTATTCTTAGGTAACATACCCTTAACAGCCGTTTCGATAATTCTTTCAGGGATACGTTTTTGTAACTTATCAAAAGTTTCCGTTTTCATCCCACCGGGGCGCCCTGAGTGACGGCGATAAAGTTTTTGTTCGCCTTTTTTACCAGTAACAACTACTTTTTCGGCATTAACAACAATGACAAAATCCCCTGTATCTAAGTGAGGGGTGAAAGTCGGTTTATTTTTTCCTCTTAAAACATTAGCAATTTCAGTGGCTAATCTGCCGAGGCGTTGATCTTGAGCATCAACAATAAACCATTTTTTTTCTATATCTTCTAGTTTAGGAACTATTGTTTTATTCATTTTAATTGAGACTTTTTAACTAAAAGTAAAAATAGGTTGAGTATTAAACCATATTGATTCTGGTATCGGAAAATCCTGATAACCTACTCTTAACAAACATAATCCTTTTGCTGGAGCTGAATATTTTACTAAGTCTCGCCGTCGATCGAGCCAAATATCTTGAAACTCTGACAAAGACTTTTTTCTTGTACCCACTTCTACTAACATCCCCACCAATAATCTGACCATACCATATAAAAAACCACTAGCTTGTATTTCAATATGTATCAGGTCTTCTTTTCGATCGCAACAAACCTCTTGCACTTCTAAAACTGAGTGTAAACGTTTAGAACCTGCTCTACGAAAAGCACTCAGATCGTGAACTCCCAGTAAAGGATTAAGCGCTTGTTGAATCAAAGATTCATCTAAAGGCTGATGATAGTAGTGCCAACTAAACGGTTGTAAAAATAGATTGGGAACTTTACCAGTATATATAGTATAACGATAACGTCGATATAACGCTGAAAAACAAGCGTGCCAATCATTTGCTACTTGTGCCGATGCCCTAATCAAAATATCATCAGGTAAACATCCATTGAGGACTTTTGCCCAACGATCGGGCGGTACAGCAGAATTAACATTAAAATGGGCTACTTGTGCCGCCCCATGAACACCGCTATCGGTTCTTCCTGCACCATGAATAGTGACAGAATGACCCACAATTAAGGCGATGGCATTTTCGATTTCCTCTTGAACAGTCTTATAATTAGGCTGTCTTTGCCAACCATGATAATTAGTACCTAAATACTGAATTACTAAAGCAATTCTTTTTGTGTCTTGGGTTTCATTACTCATGAATGGAAAAATTAGAAAATAGAATTAGACTAATTGAATGATCGCCATTTCAGCGTTATCACCCCGACGGCTTTTCGTACGTACAACTCTGGTATAACCACCATTACGAGAGCCATAACGTTCTTGAGCTTTAGCAAAAATGTCATTGACTAAATCTTTGTCATAGACATAACCTAAAGCCTTCCGTCGGGAAGCTAAAGAACCATCCTTAGCTAAAGTAATCATTTTATCAGCAGTAGTACGCACTGCTTTGGCACGAGCTTTAGTCGTGGTAATTTCACCTTCTCTCAATAACTGAGTAGTTAAAGCACGGAGAAGGGCTTTTCTTTGGTCTGCTGGTAAGCCTAATAAAGGCACTTTACAACGGTGACGCATTAATTTCCTCCTTAAATTATTTTTTGTTTTACAATACTCTTAAAGAATCACAAGATTTGAGGAAGATAATTCAGATAAAATATTTTTATCCGCTTGTCCACCTGTCCACCTGTCCACCTGTCCACCTTTCTTGATTAAGGAGTTGCGACGGGATCAGCACTTTGAATTAAATCACCAGCGGGAGAATCTTTCATTTTCCCCTCTGCTAAAGTAATTCCTAAACGCTGCTGCAAGGCTTCGATCACTTCTTCCGCAGATTTTTGACCGAAATTCTTGATTTCTAAGAGGTCATCTTGAGAATATTCTAATAAATCAGCTACCGTATTGATTTGTGCTCGTTTCAAACAGTTGTAGGCACGAACTGAGAGATTTAATTCTTCGATGGGGATTTGACTTGAAGGATCTTCTGGTTCTTCCATTTCTTCTGGTTGTCCCGAAATACTGGTAACGTCCATTAATGGGGTAAATAAATCTACCAAAATTGCCGATGCTTCTGAAAGAGCTTCTTCAGGTTTAATGCTTCCATTCGTCCATATTTCTAAAATAAGTCGATCGCACAATTCACCTTCATGACGAATTTCTTCTACGGAGAAGTTAACCTTCGTCACCGGCATAAACACAGAATCAATCTGCAAAAAATCGAGAGAACTATTTTCATCTTTGCCTTTTAGAATGGCTCGATAACCAATACCTTTCTCAACTTTAAATTCCATCTCCAATTTTGCACCTTTACCCAAGGTACAAATATACTGACTCGGTTCGACTACTTCTATTTCTGATGGTAAATCAAATTTAGACGCAGTAACAGTACAGGGACCTACAGCTACTAAACGACCAATTTGAGGTGTATGAGTATAGCTTTTAAAGGTAATCCCTTTCATGTTGAGCATGATTTCTAAAACATCTTCTCTTACCCCTTCCACCACCGCAAATTCATGATTTACCCCTGCGATTCTGACGGCGGTAACGGCGGCCCCTTCTAAGTTGGACAACATTACTCGTCTCAAGGAATTACCCAAAGTTATACCTTGCCCTCTTCCCAAAGGTTCTAGTACAAATTTGCCATATTGTCCATGATTTTTTTGAGTTTTATGTACTAAGCAATCTATTTTAAACACAGCCACAGTGGTTATTTCCTCGATTTATGAAGTCAGGTTTAGATACAAAGATTTTGATAATCAATTTTTCCTTGGGGAAGTTGCTGATTATCATTAAGTTTTAGACTCTGCGTCTTTTAGGGGGGCGACAGCCATTGTGAGGAATGGGGGTAATATCTCGAATTAATGTAATTTCTAATCCTGCTCCTTGTAAAGCACGGATGGCAGTTTCTCTACCTGCCCCCGGTCCACTAACCATCACATCCACTTGTCTCATTCCATTATCCATTGCGGTTCTAGCTGCGCTGTCTGCCGCCGTTTGAGC
Organism: Geminocystis herdmanii PCC 6308; assembly: GCF_000332235.1. Taxonomy (NCBI): domain Bacteria; kingdom Bacillati; phylum Cyanobacteriota; class Cyanophyceae; order Chroococcales; family Geminocystaceae; genus Geminocystis; species Geminocystis herdmanii. The sequence continues at coordinate 4,201,286 of NZ_CM001775.1, forward strand.
TGCAAAGGGTGTACCTTTTTTTGCTCCTTTAAAACCACTAGAACCTGCTGTTGCCCATGAAATCACGTTTCCCATCGTATCCGTAATAGTTACGATCGTATTGTTGAATGTGGATTTAATATGAGCAACGCCACTGGGAATGTTTTTCTTTTGTTTTTTCGGTGTTCCCCTTTTTGTGGGTCTTGCCATGCCGGATATACCTCTTTAACTGAATTTGTTTAATTTAAGTTTTAGATTTAGTTAGTTTTTTTAAGCTGTGATGTTGTGTCACTAGGCATGATGTAAGGTGATCTTAGGTTTTTGCAACCCAAACTGAACGGTATTCAGGATGCTGATACTAAAATGCAATCCTTGTATCTCTCTATTTCTTAGGAGCTTTTTTCTTCCCTGCGATCGCCACTCTGCGACCACGGCGAGTTCTAGCATTAGTACGAGTTCTTTGTCCTCTCAAGGGCAATCCTTGACGGTGACGACGACCTCTGTAAGTGCCAATGTCCCCTAAACGCTTAATATTCATCGCTTCTAAGCGACGTAAATCTCCCTCGATTTGAAAGTTCTCATCGATGTAGGCTCTTAGTTTTGTGACATCTTCATCACTCAAATCTCTAACTCTGGTGTCTGGGTTTACCCCTGTCGCTGCCAGAATTTTTTGAGATGAGGTTAAACCGATGCCATACAAGTAGGTAAGTCCTATTTCGACTCGTTTGTCACGAGGTAAGTCAATACCAGAAATCCTTGCCATGTTTTCGTTTCCTTTATTAGTCTCGTTATTTTTACCAAAAATTAGTCAAACTCACCATTAATGAGTTAGACTTGTGTTTAAGATTTTATCCCTGACGTTGTTTATGTTTGGGGTTGGAACAGATCACCATCACCCGTCCTTTACGGCGGATAACACGACACTTGTCGCAAATTTTTTTGACTGATGCTCTTACTTTCATAGTAGTAGTTTACACTGCAAGCTTTTAATTATAACAGGATATGAGGATCACTGTCAAATAGTGAATAATTGACAATTTTCATTGTCTTGTATTTAGCCTTTTTTGCCTTTTAATCGGTAAGTTATTCTTCCTTTACTTAAATCGTAAGGGGTTAATTCTACTTTGACTCGATCGCCCGGTAGAATTTTGATATAATTACGTCTAATTTTTCCAGCAATATGGGCTAATACGTTAAAACCGTTATCTAAATCAACTCGAAACATTGCGTTAGGGAGGGATTCAGTTACAGTTCCTTCCATTTCAATCAGATCTTTTTTCGACATAGTATTTATTTATAAGATATTTTGTAATCCCTTTTGATTTTATCAAATCTATCGATAGTTAGACTTTAGGATTTTACTATGGTTTCTAATTCCTGACTGATTTGGGAAAGTTCTCGATCGCCATTAACATTTTTCAGTAATTGATGTTTTTCATAATAGTCAATTAAAGGAGCGGTTTGTTGACGATAAACTTCTAAGCGGTGGGTGATTACCTCCTCGTTATCGTCTTTTCTACCTCTAGCTAAGAGACGTTTTAATAATACATCATCGGGGACATCAAAGTTAATGACACCAGTACAAATCTGATGTAATTCCTGAAGAAGATTGGTTAAAAAATCCGCTTGAGGAACGTTGCGAGGAAATCCATCTAAAATCCATCCTTTTTGAGCGTCTTCTTGTCCTAGTCTTTCTTTGATTAGGTCTAAAATTAACTCATCGGGGACTAAATCACCGTTATCCACATAACCTTTGGCTTTGATTCCTAAAGGAGTTCCATCAGCGATCGAATTTCGGAGAATTTCCCCCGTGGAAATATGGGGGATGCCCAAGTTTTCCGCTAAAATTTGCGCTTGAGTGCCTTTTCCAGCACCCGGTGCGCCTAAAAATATAAGTTTTGTCATGTTTTATTTAATGAGCCGTGAATAGTGAATAGTGAATGTTGATTAATTGTTCTAGTCCACTTGTCCACCTGTCCACCTGTCCACCTGTCCACTTGTCCACCTGTCTCTTACCCTTACCAAAAGACTTTGTTGAACAGCAATTACTGTTTAACCATACCTTCATAACGTTGAGAGATAACATAGGTTTGTACTTGCTTCGCAGTATCGATCGCAACCCCGACTAAAATTAATAAGGATGTTGCACCAAAACCTTGAAAAGTTGTTACCCCCGTGGCACTCTCTACAAAGGTGGGAACTGTGGCTACAATAGTTAAAAAGATTGCACCTAAAAGGGTTAAACGGTTTAATACTCCTTCTAAATAGGCGATCGTCGCTTTACCGGGGCGAATACCGGGGATAGTTGTCCCCATTTTCTTTAAGTTTTGAGCTATGTCTTCAGGATTAGAAATCAAAGAAGCATAGAAATAACTAAAGAAGATAATCAGTACAGAGTAGGTAGCAACATACCAGATTGTACCAGGGCGTAAAGCTAAAGCCACTTGATTAAGAAGGGCATTAAAGGGAGTTTGTTCTGCAAAACCTGCCACAGAGGAAGGTAAAACCAACACCGCCGAAGCGAAAATGATGGGCATAACACCGCCTTGATTAAGCCTTAAAGGTAGATAACTGGTTCTTTCCCGATATAACTTTCTACCCACCTGACGACGAGCGGAAATAATGGGGATTCTCCGAGTACCTTCTTGTACAAAGACAATACCGACAATCATCACCAAGAAAACAATGATTAAAATAGCTACTTGAGCAATGGCTTGTCTGCCTCCTGTTTGGGCATAGTCGATCGTATTAGCTAAGGTTTGAGGTAAAACTGCTACGATGTTAACAAAAATTAACAAAGATGCTCCGTTACCTAAACCTCTTTCGGTGATTAACTCCGATACCCACATGACAAACATTGATCCTGCGGTAATTGCCAATACAGTTTCCACCACGAACAGGGGGCTATTATCGAGAGCATAGGGACGCAGAAGACCGACTGTAATCCCCGTACTTTGGATAATTGCCCAACCGAGGGCAACATAACGAGTGATTTGAGCAATTTTGCGCCGTCCAATTTCCCCTTCATTTTTTTGTAAGTCTTCCAAAGCAGGAACAGCAGAAGCTAATAACTGCATGATAATGGAAGCATTAATATAGGGTAAAATTCCTAACGCAAAAATACCAACGGTGGCTAAACCTCCCCCCGTAAAGATGTTTAAAAATCCTAAAAAGGGAAGATTCTGTACTGCGGCTTCAAAGGCAACTCGATCGATCCCGGGTACTGGGATATAAATGCCCAAGCGAATCAGGATTAATAATCCTAGGGTAATAAGCAAACGACTGCGAAGCCCTGCGGCTTGTGCCATTTGCATAAAAGTTTCTTGGGCGGTTGGAGTTTTTTCTTTACTAACAACCATGATCTAAATTTATTTTCTAAATGGTGAATAAAAATTGAGAATTGAAAATTGAGAATGGAGAATTAAAAATTACAAGTTATTTATTTTGGGTTCTCTATCTCACTTTTTCCATTCTTAATATCTTGACACTAATTAACCATTATTGTCTTGATCATGTTGTCGTTGACTGGAGGTGATTGTACCACCTGCCGCTTCGATTTTAGCTTGGGCAGATTTACTCCAAGCACCAGCTTTAACGTTGAGGGCAACTCCTAATTCACCGTTACCGAGAATTTTAAGAGGTCCATCGTTAGTGGTAACAATACCTACAGCCATCAAAGATTCCATAGTAACTTCGGTATTAGGCTCTAAGTTAGCTAACTTTTCAACGTTAATAATGGTATATTCTTTACGGTTAATGACGGTAAAATGTTTTAACTTGGGTACACGTCTGTAAAGGGGCATTTGTCCCCCTTCAAAACCCGGTTTTGTACCTGTACCCGATCGAGATTTTTGTCCTCTCATCCCAAAACCGCCACTAGCACCTTGTCCGGCAGAAATACCTCTACCGATACGGCGACGACGTTTTTTAGATGTAGGCTTAGGGGATAATTGATGAAGTCTCATAATGATTATGGGATAATAAGATCGCTTATGAATAAATTTGTTCTATAGGAATTTCTCTTTCCTTCGCCACTTGAGAGAAACTACGAATTTGCTGTAAAGCATTAACGGCTGCTCTGGCATTGTTTAAAGGATTATTCGAGCCTTGTTGTTTAGCTAAAATATTTTTGATTCCTGCTAATTCTAAGACGGTACGCACAGCACCCCCTGCAATTACCCCAGTACCGGGAGCGGCAGGACGCATGAATACTTTTGCACCACCTGCGGCACCGTTGCTAACGTGGGTAATAGAGTCAGCTTTGTTAAGGTTGATGGTGATGAGGTGTTTTTTCCCGTCAGATACGGCTTTACGCACTGCGTTAATAACATCTCCTGCTTTACCAACTCCTACCCCAACTTGTCCTTTTTCGTTACCAACCACTACGATGGCACGGAAACTAAGTTTTTTACCACCTTTAACAACTTTGCTAACACGGCGGATTTGGACAACTCTTTCTTGCCAAGGATTATCTTTTTTCTCCTTACGCTGTTTTCTTTGCTTACCGCCTTTGCGTTGTTGTTCTTGTTCTCGTTCTTTTGCCATGATATATTCCTCTTAGAAGTTAAGACCAGATTCACGAGCAGCATCGGCTAAAGCCTTTACTCGTCCGTGATAGAGATTGCCACCACGATCGAACACAACTTGTTCAATGCCTTTTGCTAATGCTCTTTGAGCGACTAATTTACCTACCTCAGCAGAAGCCTCACTATTAGAAGTGGTAGCTAATTTTTCTTTGAGTTCTTTATCTACTGTGGAAGCAGATACAAGGGTGTGTTGGGATACGTCATCAATAATTTGAGCGTAAATATGAAGATTAGAGCGAAAAACTGCTAACCGAGGACGCTCAGGAGTTCCTGATACTTTTTTACGGATACGCAAATGACGACGTTGTACCAGATCTTTACGATTAATGGTCATAATTATTTCTTACCTGATTTACCTACTTTACGTCTTACATATTCCCCAGCGTAACGAATACCTTTTCCTTTATAGACTTCAGGAGGACGAACCGCACGGATTTTGGCGGCAACATTTCCTACTAATTCTTTGTCTATGCCAGAAACGACAACTTCGGTATTAGTATTAACGGCAACGTTAATACCTTGGGGCATTTCCATTTCTACAGGTTTACTGTAACCCACGTTGAGAGTTAATTTTGCTCCTTGAGCTTGAGCTCGATAACCCACCCCTTGAATTTCTAATTTTTTCTCGAAACCTTGATTAACTCCGTCCACCATGTTGGACACGAGAGTACGACACAAACCATGTCTTTCTCTGGCTTTACGAGAATCATTGTCACGGGTGACGAGAAGTTCTTGTCCTTCTTGAACAATGGTAATTAAAGAAGGCAAGTCTCTGGATAAGTTACCTTTTGGACCTGTAACATTTACTGTTTGTCCATCAATTTTGATTTCTACCTTTGCAGGTATCGTTATAGGACGTTTTCCAATACGAGACATGATTTTAATTGATAATGGATAATTAATAGTGAAAAATGTAGAATGTTGAATCTCGAATCAATTTTCAATTCTCAATTCTCAATTCTCAATTCTTACCAGATATAGCAGAGGACTTCGCCACCGATGTTTTGTTTTCTGGCTTCTCGATCGGTCATAATACCGTGAGAAGTAGAGACGATCGCAACGCCGATACCGCCTAATACTCTGGGTAAATCTTTTTTCTTGCTATACACTCTTAAACCGGGAGTACTAACTCTGCGGATATTTTGAATGATGGGTTGACGGTTTCTGCCTTTATATTTAAGGGAAACCACGATATTTTTGCTGACTCCTTCTCCCGTTTCTTCATAACTGGTGATGAAACCTTCGCTCTTGAGTACTTCTGCAATACTGCGAGTCATACGAGTGCTAGGAATGTTAACGGTGGAATGACGTACTGCACAAGCGTTGCGAATACGAGTCAGCATATCTGAAATAGTGTCGTGTGCTGGCATTCTTTATTCTTTTCCTGGTGTTACCTTAATTTATTTATCACGGAAGGGCATACCCATTTCTTTGAGTAATGCGCGTCCTTCTTCGTCGGTGTTAGCGGTGGTGATAATAGAAATATCAAAGCCACGAATTTGATCAATGGTGTCATAGCTGATTTCAGGGAAAATCAATTGTTCTTTTACCCCTAAGCTGTAGTTGCCACGCCCATCAAAACTTTTGGGGCTAACGCCACGAAAATCACGAATACGGGGTAAAGCAAGACTGATCAAACGCTCTAGGAAAGCGTACATTTTGTCCGATCGTAAAGTCACCATAGCGCCCACAGGCATTCCTTGGCGAACTTTGAAACCTGCGATCGCTTTTTTAGCGCGGGTAACAACAGGTTTTTGTCCAGTAATCACAGCTAGTTCACTCAGAGATGACTCCAGTGCTTTAGCATTCTGTGATGCTTCCCCTAATCCTCTGTTGATCACAATTTTGGATACTTTAGGCACTTGGTGAATGTTAGTGTATCCAAACTGTTCTTTGAGTTTAGGAGTAATTGTTTCTTGGTAGTAAGTTTTTAGTCTTGACATAAGTAGTGTTTACTAATGGGTATGAAATATACCGTTAATTACTGAAAATTGAAGGAGAATTAATCAATAATTTCGCCAGTTTTTTTAAGTTTTCTGACTTTCTTGCCTTCTTCAGTCAAGACATAGCTAATACGACTAGCTACTTTTTCTTTTTCTGAGTAAAGCATTACTTTTGAGCTATGGATAGGAGTTTCATAGGTACTAATTTGACCGCTTTCACCCTCTTGTCTGGGTTTAACGTGTTTAGTGGTGATGTTGACACCTTTAACGATAACTTTACTATCTTTAGGAATTGCTTTAAGGATTTCTCCTACTTTTCCTTTGTCTTTCCCTGAGATAATTTGCACGGTGTCGCCTTTTTTGACGTGCATTTTATATCTAGCCGGACCTGGTTTTTTCTTGTTTGCTGATCTCATTGTTTAGAGTACCTCCGGGGCAAGAGAGATAATTTTAGTAAAGTTTCTATCCCGTAATTCACGAGCTACAGGACCAAAAACACGAGTGCCTCTGGGGTTGTTATCTTTGTTGATAATGACGGCGGCGTTATCGTCAAAACGAATACTCATGCCACTATCACGACGTAAAGATTGCTTAGTGCGTACGATTACTGCTCTTACGATGTCGGATTTTTTCACTGCCATGTTAGGAATTGCGTCTTTGACTACGGCAATGATTACGTCTCCGATACCACCATAAGTACAGTTACCTGTGGACAAAACTCGTAAGCACATAATCTTACGCGCTCCACTGTTATCGGCTACATTTAGGTAACTTTGTTGTTGAATCATTCTAGTTAATTAATTAGTTAAGGGGGAATTAAGAAAACTGTTATCGAGGCTAGATAGCTTTAGAAATAAGAATTTCTGCTAATTCCCAACGTTTGGTTTTGCTGAGAGGACGAGTTTCTCTGATTTTGACTCGATCGCCCTCTTGACATTTGTTTTCGGGATCGTGAGCCTTGTATTTTTTTGTTTTAACGACAATTTTGCCGTATTTGGGGTGAGGGGAGCGGTTTTCGATCGCAACAACGGCGGTTTTATCCATTTTGTTACTTACGACTACGCCCACTCTTTCTTTAACTGCCATAGACTGATTACTCCTTATGCTTGAGTAGCGGATCTAGCTCTTTCACCTTGTACGGTGAGTAATTGAGCGACCCAATGTTTAGTGTGTTTAAACTCATGGGGGGTTTTGAGTTGCCCCGTGGTTTGTTGTAATCTGAGTTGAAATAGCTTTTGTTTTGCAGTAATTACTGCTGCGGCTAATTCTTCATCATTTAATTTTCTTGCGTCTGCAACTTTTGGAAGTGCCATAGAGACTTAATATTCCTCCGATCGAGTGATAAATTTAGTTTTGATGGGGAGTTTTTGAGCCGCTAAACGCATAGCTTCTCTGGCGGTAGCTTCGGGGATTCCAGCGATTTCAAACATAATTCTACCCGGTTTAACCACAGCAACCCAAAATTCAGGATTACCTTTACCAGAACCCATACGGGTTTCAGCAGGACGTTGCGTAACGGGCTTATCGGGGAAAATACGAATCCAGATTTTACCACCTCTACGAACATAACGAGTGATAGCTCGTCGTGCCGCTTCAATTTGACGGGAGGTAATCCAACAGGGTTCGATCGCTTGAAGACCAAAATCTCCAAAACTGATGGTATTTCCTCTATAGGCATTACCCGTCATTCTGCCCCGATGTTGTTTACGGAATTTCGTTCTTCTTGGACTTAACATAGTTTTTTAGTTAATAGTTCAGAATTGCTCGTAAAAACGAGATTTTTTTGATAATCAAAGGTTTTTCATAATTACCTTTAACCGAACTGCTGAAAAATTGAATTGTTCATTATCAATTCTCAATTCTCAATTCTCAATTATTCAGAGCGATCTTCAAATTTTTGACGACGAGGCTTTTTGCGTCCTTGTTTCGCTTTTGTATTATTAGCTCTCAAATCTTCTTCACCGGGGATAATTTCACCTTTGAAGATCCAAACTTTGATACCTAAAATTCCGTAGATGGTACTAGCGGTTTTGTAGGAGTAGTCAATATCAGCTCGTAAGGTGTGTAAGGGAACACGACCTTCACGAATCCACTCAGTACGGGCGATTTCTGCACCGTTGAGACGACCACTAACTTGGATTTTGATTCCTAATACTTCAGCTTTTTGGGCTCTTTGAATGGCTTGTCTGACAACTCTACGGAAGGAAACCCGTCTTTCAAGTTGAGAGGTGATAAATTCAGCCATAAGGGGAGCACTAGCATCAACGTTAGCCACTTCGATAACATTAACTCGAAACTGACGTTGATTTTTTAATAGTGCCTGTAAGTCAGTGCGTAATTTTTCAATGCCTTGACCGCCTTTTCCTACTACAACACCGGGTCTAGCGGTATGGATAGAGAGGTCAATTTGATCAGCTTTTCGATCGATCTTAATTTCAGCAATACTAGCATTACCGAGATTTTTCTCGATGTACTGACGAATTTTGTGATCTTCTTGAAGAAGTTGGGGGTAAAATTTCGCATCAGCATACCAACAAGAAGAGTGTTCTTTTGTGTAGCCTAGACGAAAACCAATTGGATGTACTTTTTGTCCCATGTTATATTTTTTGTTCCTTATTCATGGTTAACTTAGACCGTGGGAGCAACTGCCACAGTGATATGACAAGTGCGTTTACGGATTTGATAAGCACGACCTTGCGCTCTGGGGCGGAAACGTTTTAAAGTGGGTCCACCATCAGCAAAGGCAGTACTGACAACTAAAGTAGAAGGATTTAAGCCTTCATTATGTTCAGCATTAGCTACAGCAGAGCGGAGAACCTTGATAATGGGTTCACAAGCACGATAGGGCATAAATTCCAGAATAATTAATGCTTCTGAATAACTACGACCCCGAATTTGATCTAAAACCCGACGCACTTTTGATGGTGACATTCTGATATAACGGGCGATCGCTTTTACTTCTTGAGAGGTATCAACCTCTGGTTTTTCCTGTGTTTTAGCCATAATTATTAGGTGTTAGGTATTAGGTATCGGAAAGGGTGTTAGGCATGGGGCTTAATTCCCCTAGTCTCCTAGTCCCCTACTTCCTAATCTATTAGCGTCTTGCCTTTTTATCACTTTTAGCGTGACCTCGGAAGGTACGAGTAGGAGCAAATTCCCCTAACTTGTGACCTACCATTTGCTCAGTGATAAAGATAGGAACGTGTTGACGACCATTATGAACGGCGATAGTATGACCGATCATGTTCGGAATGATAGTGGAAGCGCGGGACCAAGTTTTAACAACTTGTTTCTCACCTTTGATGTTTAATTTTTCAATTTTGGTGAGAAGGCTATCCGCTATAAATGGTCCTTTTTTCAGTGAACGACTCATGAATTTTCCTTATTAATGCGGTTAAAATCTCGAAGGTTGCCTTATTTGCCTTTATTGGCGTTACGGCGACGAACGATATATTTACTACTGAGTTTTTTCTTCTTACGAGTTTTCTTACCTAAAGCAGGTTGTCCCCAAGGAGAAACAGGTCCAGAACGACCGATGGGCGCACGACCTTCACCACCACCATGAGGGTGATCTACAGGGTTCATGGCGCTACCACGAACGTGAGGTCTGATACCTAAATGACGAGTCTTACCAGCTTTTCCGAGTTTGAGGTTTCTGGCTTCGATATTTCCTACCCGTCCGATAGTGGCATAACATTCTTTACGAATCATCCGTACCTCTTTAGAAGGTAGTTTCAGAGTTACATAATTGCCGTCTTTTGCCATTAATTGAGCAAAACCACCAGCGGCACGGACGATTTGACCGCCTTTTCCGAGGGTAAGTTCAATGTTGTGAATCTCAGTACCTAGGGGGATTTTTTCTAAGGGTAAAGCATTACCAATTTCGTAGGGTGCGTCAGCACTGGCGATAATGGTAGCACCAACTTGAATCCCTGCGGGGGCGAGAATATATCTTTTTTCGCCGTCTTCATACTGCACTAGGGCAATACGAGCGTTACGGTTAGGATCATATTCGATCGCAATTACTTGAGCGTTAATATCTCGTTTATCTCGTTTGAAGTCGATAATACGATAAAGTCTTTTGTGTCCGCCGCCACGATGACGACTGGTAATTACACCTCGATTATTACGTCCCTTTTTACGGTGGACATATTTTGTCAGAGACTTTTCTGGTGTACTCTTTGTGATTTCTGCGAAATCTGAGCTTACCGCTTGTCTTCTGCCCGGTGTATATGGTCTATATGTACGAACACCCATAATTTAATTAATAATTATCAGTTTCTGTGAGCAATTTCCCAAAAATTTAGGAGATTATAATTCAGGGAAAAATATACTTTGGAGAGAGTCTCCTTCGGCTAGGGTTACGATCGCCTTTTTGTATTGAGGTTTATAACCGATACTTTGACCAACACGGCGTTTTTTACGGGGTTGATTCATGGTATTGACTTTGACCACTTTTACATCAAAAAGACTTTCGATCGCCGCGCGAATTTCGGGCTTGGTTGCAGGTTTAACTACTTCAAAAACAAACTTGTTATCTTCCATCATATATGTTGCCTTTTCGGTAACGATGGGACGAATAACGAGGTCTGCTAGTTCAGCAGTACTTTTTCTGACTTTAGTTGTTTTTCCGTATCTACTATTCGCCACAATAAACCTCCTGTATTTTGGTAATAGCGTCAGAGGTAGCTACAATTTTATCAGCGTACAAAATGTCATAAATATTTAGACAATCATGTCTAAGAAGTTTGACATTGGGTAAGTTACGAACAGATAGGTAAAAATTGTCGGAGGAAAGATCGGTAGCGATCAAGAGGACTTTTTTATCGGCGGGTATTCCCCAACGATTTAAAGCCGCTACTACTTCTTTGGTTTTAGGAGTAGTTAATTGCTCGGTGAAGTTTTCGACTACGATCAAATCTTCTACACGACTCATAAAAGCGGTTCTTAAAGCCAATCTTCTTTCCTTACGGTTCATTTTGAGGTTGTAATCTTTGGGTTTTGGTCCAAAAATGACACCACCGCCACGCCATAGGGGAGAACGAATAGAACCTGCTCTAGCTCTACCTGTACCTTTCTGTCTCCAAGGTTTACGACCACCACCACGCACTTCGGCTCTGGTTTTTGTGGATGCTGTTCCTTGACGCTGATTATGTAGTTGACGAACTAAGGCACGATGGACAATGTGTTCTGCGTTTTCTACTTTAGCGATCGGCATCTCTAAAGTAGTTTCGCCACTTTGTTCTCCTTGCCAATTTTTTACTACACAATTAACCATAATTTTTTAAAATGAAATTTCGTTTATCTATGAGTTAATTTACTTTTGACCTACGATGAGGGCTGGGGTAATACTAACTAAGTTGCCTGTTTTGCCGGGGATTGCTCCTTTGATCAATAATAAGTTTCGATCGGAATCAATTTTAGCGACAACTAATTTACGGATTTTGACGTTAGTGTTTCCATAACGTCCAGCCATTCTTTTACCGGGGTAAACACGACCGGGAGTTGTACCTGCACCTGTCGAACCGGGTAAGCGATGGTTTTTAGAACCGTGAGTCATATTACCTCTTTTGAAGTTATGACGTTTTTGATAACCAGCAAAGCCTCGTCCGATGGTTTTTCCGCCTACATCCACTAATGCACCTTCTTCAAATAAGTCTGCACCGATGATTTGTCCGATTTCAAATGAACTTACATCGTCTAAACGATATTCTTTGAGATGACGTAAAGCAGGAAGTCCTTTATTTCTTAGATGTCCGTCTTCAGGACTGGTTAAGTATTTATTAACTTCTTTAGGCTCTTTAGTGTTTAAGGTACGTTTTCGATCGGGCAGTTCACTGTATCCGAGTTGAACGGCAGTATAGCCGTCTGTTTCTTTGGTTTTGATTTGAGTTACTCGACATGGACCTGCTTGAACTACTGTGACAGGAATTGCATTTCCTGTTTCGGGGTCAAAGATGGTGGTCATGCCTAGTTTTGTACCGAGTACGCCTAAGCTCACGGAATCTGTCCCTCTAAATTGCTAAACAACACGATTGGGTTCAGGGAAAGAATTTTCTTTCTGACTGAGATTTGTCTGCATTATAATTTCGGAGTTACTATTTTTAGTTAGACTTAGATACTAACTCCTTGGTTATGTTTGGTTTTTATACAGACACTTTTCAACTACTAATCTCAACTTAAAGATTAGTAATAGCCTTACAAACCTCAACAGACTTAAAATATTGACTTATAATTTTCATTATTTCAGTATCTTTGAGGGGCTAATTTTTGTAATTTTAGTCACAAACAATCATTATATACCATAAAAGGATAATAACGCAATAGGTACTTGATAATTATTTTTTATTTTTTTCTTTACGCTTTGTTTGTGGGGGATGACATTTTACGGTGTCATTAAATCAATAGGCATCTGACATATTTCAGGTAGATGCGTAAAATTTTACGTCTCTACACCCTGATGCGAGATTTTATTAAGTTTTTGTTATTGATTATTTTGGGATTTTTTTATGTGGTCATTAAATTGGAATTTAATTGTTAAATGGTTAGCACCGATTATAGTCGTGTTGATGATAACCTTGATCGGATTTTTGGTAGAAAAGAGGTTGAAAAAATTAAGGGAAAATCCTGATAATAATAATTTATTGCGAAAATATTCTTTTATTTTAGAGTCTTTTGATGGCATCATTTTTATTTGGTCAATTGTCGGCTCGATCGCGCTTATTTTACCTAGTCTTACTTTACCTTCGGCGTTATATATTTTAATTCAAAAAATCTTAATGGTTATTGGATTATTTGGGGGAACTATTTTAGCTTCTCGTTTAGCGGTGAGTAGTATTCAACTATATGGCAAAAAAAATGAGACGAGTCTTTCGATTACTTCTTTATTTGAGTATTTAACGAAGGTTTTAATTTTTAGTATCGGTTTTTTAATTATTATACAGTCGATCGGCATTCAAATTACTGCGTTAATTACGGCTTTTGGGGTGGGTAGTTTATCCATCGGTTTAGCTTTTCAAAATACTTTAAGTAATTTAATTTCGGGGATTAATATTATTGTTTCTCGTAAAATTCGCCCTGGGGATTATATTAAATTTAAGAATGGTGAGGAAGGTTATGTGATTGATGTGGAGTTAAAATATACGTTAATTAGAGATATTTATGAGAATATAATCGTTATTCCCAATCGACAAATTATTGATGCTAGTTTTAAAAATTATACGTTATCTAATTCTGCTTTTTTGTTACCGATAAAAATAGGTATTGCTTATGATAATGATTTGGCTAAAGTGGAGTTAATTACTTTAGATATTGCTAAACATATTTTAGAGGAAGTAGAAGGAGGTGTGAAAGATTTTGAGCCTTTTTTAAGGTATGAAAAATTTGATTATTATGCGATCGATCTCATAGTTTATTTGAAAATTAATGAATATTTCGATCGATTTATCATCACCCATGAATTTATTAAGGAAATTCACCAAGTTTATCAACGGGAAAATATTGTGATGGCTTTTCCGATCGTGATTAATAATGGACAATTAATGATTGATAGTTAGGTATTTTTGTGGGGTAATGATAAAACTGAGAAACATAAGAATAATTCTATAGGTAGTGTTAAAATTTAATTGTACTTAGTTAATACCACTAGGTATAGAGTTATTATAGTTGAAACTTAGAAAAAAATTATCTATTTAATCATTAACATTCGATGACAAATAGTCTGTAAATTTACAGATATTCCCCACAAAACCCCAAAGGTTTGTTAACCTAGTGTTCAGAGAGTATAAAGATTAAAAACTGGATAGAACTTATGTACTATTGCATACCTAAGCTATTAATTTATAAAAAAATATCGCTTACGGATGCTATTTTCTGTGAAATTCATTACAATATCTGAAGATTTAACTAATAAAACTTCTTAACCCATTATTAAGAAGAATTAGTGTTTAATCAGGGATTCAAATATAAGAAGATTTAGATTATGAGGGAAAACGGAAAAATGTTACTGACTATGAAAACAATTTTCTGTGCCAGATTCTGGCAAGTTTGACCAATACTAGGGTAATCCCATAACCCGAATAAATCTTTTTTCGACAATTACTAACTATATCAGACTGTGGACGATCGAGAAAGCAGTCTTTAGAAATTTACGTTAAACTCGTGATTTTCTTAAGGGTTTCAGGAATTTTCCTGAAGAATATCTATCACAACAGTACTTTAATTCGATACCGATGATTTTACTTTATTCTAATTATTTTGTTTTTTTTGTTCATCGATTACGATGGATGGAATTAATGACTTTGAATAGTTAAATTATGTTGATCGAGGGTTTTGTGCTATTTGTGTTTTTTGTTAACATTTTGATTTTAAAAATTCATCTTCTAGCTAAATTTTCAGAAGGAGTAAGAGGAAAACGGCATGACTCAGACACAAGAAATTTTCGCAACTATCTCCCCCAGTAATGATTTCGAGGAAATGTTCGACTTTAGTTCTGATAGTAATTTTCATAGTTCCATGGTAACGATGGAAAGTGAACTATCAGAGATGATTCCAGAGGCTGATTCCATCGGAGAAAGTGATCTAAATGGTAAAAAAGCCCGTAAATTACCCGCTACTCGCCGTCGCACTCCTACGACGAAGAAAAAACCATTTACGGAAGATTCTATCCGTATTTACCTTCAGGAAATTGGTAGAATCAGGTTACTTCGGGCGGAGGAAGAAATTGAGTTAGCCCGACAAATTGCTGATTTATTAGATTTAGAATATATCAGGGCTACTTTGATGGAACACCTTGGGCGTATTCCTACGGATCAAGAATGGGCGATCGCTTGTGATATTCCTAATCTGCGTCAGTTTAACCGCCGTTTACATATCGGACGACGAGCAAAAGATAAGATGGTACAGTCTAACCTTCGTTTAGTGGTTTCGATCGCTAAAAAGTACATGAATCGTGGTTTGTCGTTCCAAGATTTGATTCAAGAAGGTTCTCTGGGTTTAATTCGTGCCGCCGAAAAATTTGATCACGAAAAGGGTTATAAATTCTCCACTTACGCTACATGGTGGATTCGTCAAGCCATTACTCGTGCGATCGCTGATCAATCCCGTACTATTCGGCTTCCCGTGCATCTTTACGAAACTATTTCTCGCATCAAAAAAACCACTAAGATGCTTTCTCAAAAAATGGGGCGTAAACCCACAGAGGAGGAAATCGCTGAAGATATGGAGATGACGATCGAAAAGTTGCGTTTTATTGCCAAATCCGCTCAATTACCTATCTCCCTAGAAACCCCCATCGGGAAAGAAGAAGACTCTCGATTGGGGGATTTTATTGAAGCTGACGGGGAAACTCCTGAAGATGAAGTATCGAAAAATTTATTACGAGAAGATTTAGAAAATGTTTTAGATTCTTTAAGCCCTCGTGAGCGCGATGTTTTAAGATTACGTTATGGCTTAGATGATGGACGCATGAAGACATTAGAAGAAATTGGTCAAATCTTCAATGTCACCCGTGAAAGAATCCGTCAAATTGAGGCTAAAGCGTTGCGCAAATTACGTCATCCTAACCGCAATAGTATTCTTAAAGAATATATCCGTTAATTAACAATTAACAATTAACAATTAACAATAGTAAGTTTAATTTCTAGTCATTAAAAATTAGTGAATAAAAAAATTAAGCCTGATATTCAGTCTGAAATAGAAAAACTATTGCACTCTAAAAGAGAAGAAATTATAAAAATTGCTGAGAATCACGGGGCATTTAATATCAGAATTTTTGGTTCAGTTGCTAGGGGAGAAGCCGATGAAAAAAGTGATATTGATTTTTTAGTAGATTATTCTTTAGATAAAATTAGTTCATGGTTTCCATCAGGGTTAATATTAGATTTAGAGAAGTTATTAAATTATAAAATTGATGTTGCTACAGAAACTTCTTTAAAGGAAAGAATTAAGAAACAAGTTTTGGAGGATGCCATTAGATTATGAAAGGTGAAACGAAATTTTGTGCTAATAGAGTTTGTTGAGGCATCTTTAAAGCTACGATTTTTCTTTCTATGATGCGTAACTTGTATTATTTTAAAACTGAGACTTTTAAAGTTAACCCTTCTTTTTTTTGAAGATAATAAATAATTTCAAATAAGTTAGTAGCATAAGGGTTTCCATTTACACTCAACATTCTCATTAAACTTTTAGAAGATTTTTGAGTTAAATTTGCTAATTCTTCAAAACCAATAGTCGCATTAATATAGTCTCTTAAAATAATTTTACCTGTTTCTGTATCACCTTCTAAAAAACAGTTGATGGCTTCAGTTAATAGACAAATACGAAACTCTGAATCTTCTTGTACTCTTTTTAGAATAGTATCTTTAAAATCTTTAGTTAAAGCCATAATTAACTATTTTCCTCCTGTTTTTCTGCGTTTATATTCTTGCCAAAGAGATTGTGCTTTTTGAATATCTTGTTGCTGTCTTTTTTTTGTGCCTCCGCCTAGTAAAATAACTAATTGTTCACCATCTTTTCCAAAATAAATACGATACCCTTGTCCAAAATCTATTTTAGACTCAAAAACACCCTGTCCAACACTTTTAACTGTAGAAAAGTTGCCTTGTTCTATTCTAGTTAAATATATAACAATTTTTGCCGAAGATTGGGCATTTAGGTTTTTAAACCACTTACTAAAATGATTTACTCCCAATACATCAATATACTCTTTTATAGTAATCATAGAATAAGGTAACAATTACGTTACTATTTTAAATAATATGTTAACCAGTTTGCAAAATCCCCTTGTTAAAGAAATTCGGAAGTTACATAAACCGCAGGAAAGGCATCGACAAAATTTACATTTATTGGAAGGTACAAATTTATTAGAAGTTGCTAGTAAGGTTAATTATCCTTTGATGACGGTATTAACTACGGAGTTATGGCAGAAAAAAAATTATTCTCTTTGGCAAACTTTACAAATTCAAGCGCAAAGATTAGAAACGGTTTCTCCTGAGTTGATGAAAAATATGGCAACTACGGTTAATCCAGACGGGGTAATTGCTACGGCTTCTCGTACTGCTCGATCGAGCTTACCTCCTGATAAGATTAATTTGGGGTTAGTGTTCGATCGAATCCAAGACCCCGGCAATTTAGGTACTATAATTCGTACTAGCGTGGCGATGAATGTGGACTTTCTTTGGTTGAGTGGTGATAGTGTCGATTTAGATAACCCCAAAGTGATGCGATCGTCCGTAGGAGAATGGTTTAAGATTCAAGCTAAGGTAGAAAATGATCTCGTTTCTTTAGTCAAAAAATATCAATCCCAAGGTTATCAGATTGTAGCTACATCTTTGGAGGGGGAAAAAACCCATTGGCAAATAGATTTTACGAAACCGACTATCTTATTGTTGGGTAACGAGGCGCAGGGTTTATCGTCAGAGTTGGCTAGTTTGGCAACGGAAAATGTGAAAATCCCTCTTAATAATGGTGTTGAATCTCTTAATGTTGCGATCGCCACTGCTTTTTTATTGGGAGAATATCAAAGACAATTAAGAATGGAGAATTAAGAATTAAGAATTAAGAATTAAGAATTAAGAATGGAGAATTAAGAATTAAGAATTAAGAATTAAGAATTAAGAATTAAGAATTAAGAATTAAGAATAGACTTCTCCAAAAATTATTTTTCATTGGTTTGTAGTAAGGGCTTCAGTCCTTGTTTTCAGAATTAATGGAGATGTCTAATGGAGAATTAATAATGGAGAATGAAACAAATCTAATGACAAATCAGCAATGACGCAACGCCGTAAAACTCAGTTATAATTTGGAGAAAGAATTAAGTAAATTATATTTATGAGCAGTAAATTGTCAGAATTAGGTATATCTCAAGAAGATTATTGCGTCTTTGGGTTGGCAACTTGTTTTATTCGAGATGAAGGCGAAATCAAAGAAATAAAAGTAATTGAGCCTATACCATCCGCAGCCTTAGAAGCCTTATTTAAAGAAATTCCTACTTCCTATCAATTGGCGATCGCCACCACTATCGGGCAAGTTATTCGGGAAGATGCCATACAAAAACCTTCGGAATTTCCAGCAGATAGTCAATTTTGTGATGATTTTGTCGATCGAACTTTAGCCGCCACCCGTACCTACAAAAGTAAACCAAGCGCCCAAGAATATATCAAATTAGGTACATCAAAAGGTGATTTTAACTACTCCCTAGAAAGAAAAAGAGTCTTAAATAGTGTTCATAAAGTTTCTGATGATGATAACGTAAAACAACATTCCCATACTCATAAAATCCTCTAAAAAATTTCCCCTAATTTCCCTAGTGAAATATCATTCATTTAGTTTAAGTTTTCTATTATTTATTTGTTTTGTACAACTTCCAGTTTACGCTAAAAAAATAATTCCTTCAGAGAAAAAATATTCGGAAAACTCCTTCATTTTTATCAAAAATCAAGAAAAAAAATCCATGAATCAAGTTATCAATAATTCAAATCCCACATTAAAATTATACGGTGGTAGTCGTAGTCGTGCTTCCATTATTCAATGGTATTTAGAAGAAATTAATCTTAACTATGACTATATTTTGATTGATATGGCACAACAAGAACATTTACAATCCGCTTTTTTAGAGTTAAATCCTATGGGAAAAGTTCCCGTAATTGTCGATGGTGATTTTAAACTCTGGGAATCAGGAGCAATTTTACTATATTTAGCCGAAAAATATGGTAATGAAATTGATACTTTAGAAGAAAGAAGCATCCTCAATCAATGGATTTTATTTGCTAATTCCACTTTAGCCACAGGGTTATTTATTGAGGCAAATCGAGAAAAAGAAATGTCAAAATTATTGCCACCCTTAGAAAATATTTTGAAAGATAATTCATATTTATTAGGGGAAAAATTTACCCTTGTTGATGTGGCTGTAGGTTCAATGTTAGCTTATACTCAAATTTTAT
Organism: Geminocystis herdmanii PCC 6308; assembly: GCF_000332235.1. Classification (NCBI taxonomy): domain Bacteria; kingdom Bacillati; phylum Cyanobacteriota; class Cyanophyceae; order Chroococcales; family Geminocystaceae; genus Geminocystis; species Geminocystis herdmanii. The sequence continues at coordinate 4,220,735 of NZ_CM001775.1, forward strand.
TAAAACTAGATTTAAGTAATTATCCTGCTATAACTAAATATATCCAGAATATCACCCAAAGACCCGCTTTTATGAATACGATCGGCAAAAGATAATTAGGGGTGTTAAAAAAGTATTTTGGTGAAGATAGGAAACATTAAACCCCATAGGAGCAAATAAAAAATGTTTTTTGGAGAAATCTATTAGATATAAAATCAAGCATTGATAAAAAATGAGAAATAAAGGTTATTATATATCTGTTTCTATGGTGCAATTCTTAGAGTCATCCATTCCATATTATTTCTTGGCAGTAGAAACAAAAACTTTTTTAATCTGTCATTAAAATATATTATCTTTATTAAAATATTTTCTTATTTATACTTAACTAAACCCTATTCAGAATTATTGTGAGGAGTAACTACTATGATGAAATTTTATTCTTTAATTTTAAGTTGTCTAACCTTTCTCATGTTAGCCACTCCTGCCTATGCTGGAAGACTTTTATTTTGGCGTTTTGAAGCTAATCAAAATCGCTTGATTTTTACCACAGATCAAGGGGTACAACCCACTGCTCAACTGATTACTAACCCGACTCGTTTAGTTATTGATTTGCCCGGTACTACTTTGGGACGACCCACTGTTAATGAGAGTTTAGGGAGAGTTGTGACTAATCTAAGAATAGGTCAGTTTGATGCAAGAACCACTAGGGTTGTCATTGAATTAGCCCCCGGATATATAGTTGATCCTCAAGGTATTAAAATTAAAGGAATGTCTCCTACTCAGTGGTCTGTAGAATTACCTCCTCCTCAACGATCGAACTCTCCTACTCCCTCTAATCCTCCTACTAACGTACCAAATCAATCTAATAACACGAACACGAATCCTCCTCTCACTACTAATCGCAATAATGCTTCAGGTTCAGGATTGCAAGTAACTCCTAGCGGTATTATTGTGGGTATTGATGGGGGAAATAATAATAAGATTAGTGTCAAACGTAGTCAAGATCGCCGTAAAATTAATTTTGAGATTGCCAATCTGACGATTCCCAATACTCTCCCCAAGTCTTGGAATGTAAATCAATATGGGGTGTCTGATGTGGAAATTAGTCAACAAAAACGATCGACTTTATTAACTTTAAATGTTAATCCTGATAGCCCTGACTGGCAAGCGAGTTTTAGTCGTATGGGCGGATTAGTTTTATGGCCTCAAGGGGGCATTAGTCGAGTGGTGGACTTGCCTTCTGGTGCTTCTAACACCAATAATAACCAGTCAAGAGAACCAAATGCAAATCCTCCCAATAATTCTATTAGAACACAAACAGCGATAAATAACCCTGTTAATACCGCTAAAACTAGCATTGAGTCGATCGAGTTGCTCAATAATCAGCTATTGATTAGGGGTAATCAACCCATTAATGGGCAAGGTAGTTGGACTCAAGGAAATACGGTTTATCAAATTCGCTTAGAAAATACTGATTTAGCTCCTAATTTTAGAAACCCCTCTTTACCTTCTGGCAGTCCTATCTCCAGAATGCGCATTTGGCAACCCGATAATAAAACTGTTGTATTGTTGATAGAAACTGCTGTGGGAGCAAGGATCGATCGACTAAATCAACCTAGTGACAGACTTTTAGCATTATCTTTTAATCGTCTGAGTTCCTCCAATACTCCTCAAAGTAATTGGAGACCAAATCCCAATACATCTATACCCATAACTCAAGCACCGCCCGATCCTTTTAATCAAACTCCGGGAGGTAGTACTTGGCAACCCCAACCTTTACCCCCCATTAATAATAATCCTTCTCCCAATAATCGCCCTCCCACCAGAGGAAAAACTTTAGTTGTAATAGACCCCGGACACGGTGGAAAAGACCCAGGGGCAGTGGGTATCAATAGTCTTCAAGAAAAACAAGTTGTTTTAGCTATTTCTCAACAGGTAGCTCGTATTTTAGAGCAACAGGGAATACAGGTAAGAATGACTAGAGATAGTGATTATTTTGTCAGTTTACAGGAACGATCGGCGATGGCTAATCGGATGAATGCTGATATATTTGTGAGTATTCATGCTAATTCTGCTGGAGCTGGAAAACCTCAAGTCAGTGGTTATGAAACTTATTATTTTCAGAATGGTAGAGCCTTAGCTGATACTATTCATCGTAATGTCATACGCAGAGTTGATGTGCGCGATCGAAGGGTGAAACAGGCTCGATTTTATGTTTTACGCGCTTCCAATATGCCCTCGGTTTTGTTAGAAACAGGTTTTGTTACGGGGATAGAAGATGCTTCTAAACTCAGTAATCCTAGTTTTCAACGTCAAATGTCGGAAGCGATCGCTGCTGGTATTATCGAGTATATTCGTACCAATCGACTTTAAAAGTTAACGATTACCTACCTCGATCGAGAAATTTATCTCTCAGCTCGGTTTTTTTGACAATTCTATTTACTTTTCTAAGTACTTTTGCTTAAATTAAGATAATTTTAATCGCAATCATGATAATTATATGAAACATAGTTTGGGTAATAGAATTGGTGTTTTTGATAGTGGAGTCGGTGGGTTAACGGTACTTCGGAAACTTTATCGTCATTTACCTCAAGAATCCATCCTCTATTTTGCCGATACTGAACGTCTTCCTTATGGTACTCGTTCCAAAGCGGAGATTATTTTATTTGTCAGAGAAATTCTTGATTGGATGTCTAATGAACAAGTTAAAATGGTGATTATGGCTTGTAATACAAGTTCCGCTTTAGCCTTAGAAGAAGTGCAATCAGAATATAATTTCCCTATTTTAGGTTTAATTCACCCCGGTGCAAAAGGTGCGGTTAAAAGAGGTAAAAAAATCGGGGTTATTTCTACTGTAGCGACAGCAAAAAGTAATGCTTATCGTAACGCCATTAAAGAAATTAATCCTCAAGTGGATGTGTGGCAAGTAGGTTGTCCTGAATTTGTGCCATTAATTGAGCAAAATAGAGTATATGATCCTTATACGAAAAAAGTAGCCGAAGATTATTTATCTTCTTTAATCAAAAATGATATTGATAGTCTTATCTATGGTTGTACCCACTATCCTCATTTACAAGGACTATTCAAAGATATTTTACCATCTTCCGTTGCATTAATCGATCCTGCGGATTATGTGGTTAAGGCTATGGAAAAAGAGTTAGAGTTAATGAATTTACGAAATCATGATCTAGTTTTACCTACTCGCTTTTGTGTTAGTGGTGAGCCTGAAGATTTTGCTAAAATTTCTAAACAGTGGTTAGGATTCACCCCCACCGTAGAAAAAGTTTATTTACCCTCTATCACTACCGTTACGGATATAGTAACACCTTTAGAAATGAGAGAAAATAAACAAAATTACCTCTATGCAGAAAGTTTAATTGCTTAATAAAATCATAAGGTGGGCATCGCCCACCCTACATTTAGAGTTGACTCATAAGTTCTATAATTCAGAAAAGACTTTTTCACTAAACCCTAATTATGACAAATCCTACTAAAATCTCTGTAATCATTCCTGACTTGGCGAATCAAGGTACAACAAGAGGTTATGTCATCGCCCAAGGGTTACAAAGGTTAGGTTATCAAGTCACTATTTTTGGGTATCTATATGGAGAACAAATATACCCAGAGCCTCCTTATTCTTTACCAATTACTTATTTTCATGGGGTAAATTTACCTAAGTTTATTACCACAACGTTAGATTTTATTAAAGAAATTGATGGAGATATTTTATATGTAATTAAGCCCCAACTAAGTAGCTTTGGTATGGCATTAATTAAGGCTTGGCGTAATAAAAAACCCATAATTTTAGATTTTGATGATTGGGAAATGGCACAATTTGGTGGTGATGATTGGCAATATCAAGGAAGTTTAATTAATGATCTTTTAGCTAGTAATAGTGAGTTGAAAAAACCTCAATATCCTTTATATATTAAGTGGTTAGAAAAAGCGATCGAAAAAGCAAATGGTATCACTGTGAGCAGTAAATTTTTAGAATATCGCTATGGTGGAACTTATTTACCTAATGTTAAAGATACGGATTTATTTGATCCTCTCAAGTTCGATCACAAAGTGGCGCTGTGCGATCGAGATGGGATCAAAACTCAATTAGGATTATCTAATAATAGATTATTAATGTTCACAGGTACAGCAAAACCAGATCAAGGTTTAGAAGATATATTAATCGCTTTAGATAGTTTAAATGAAGATGATTTAAAGTTAGTATTAGTAGGAGGAAATAAAAGTCAATCTAGTTATGTTAAGACTTTAATAGAGAAGTGGGGAAGATGGATTATAAAAGTTCAACCTCAAGGCTTTGATGATATGCCACGCTCGATCGCTATGAGTGATATTATTATGGTGACACCAAGAGCAACTTCAACAAATTGTGCTAAGTTTCCTTTAGAATTAATCGAAGGAATGGCAATGGCAAAACCAATTATTGCGACAAAAGTGGGAGAAATTCCTAATATTTTACAGGATACAGGATATTTAATTGAACCTCAATCTTCGGGGTTAATTGCACAACAAATAAGAGATATTTTTGCTGATTATACTCAGGCACAAAATAAAGGAAATTTAGCTAGAGAAAGATGTGTAAATAATTATAGTATGAGCAATATTACTAAAATTTTAGAACAGGTAATTAATTTAGTTTAAATATTGAAATTAATAATATAATTTTGGTAGAGTAATAATTTTCCATATTTCTTGATGGTTGATTCGGAGTTCGACAAAAGAAGGTTGTAATAAAACCTTTAAAACTCGATCGCCAAGGGCGGTTCTGCTCGATCGAACCGTTCAAATACTTAATGTAAATGTTAAAATAAACCATTATTGCTATAGCCAAAGTCAAAAAAGCTATGACTCAAACCCTTTCCAAAGCCATTACCTTAGTGGAATTTTTGCAACAGCCAGAAACAAAACCACCTCAAGAATATATAGACGGAAATATTTACACAAAACCTATGCCTCAAGGACAACATAGCACGATTCAAGGTGAACTCGTCACCACCATTAACGCTGTCACAAAAAAAGCACGAATTGCATGGGCTTTTCCTGAGTTGAGATGTACTTTCACTGATAAATCCATTGTGCCAGATGTGGCGGTTTTCACATGGGAGCATTTACCCGTCAATGATGATGGTACAATATCTAATCAATTTTTGTTGCCTCCTGATTGGATAATTGAAATATTAAGTCCTGAACAATCCATGAGTTTAGTTACGAAAAAAATTGTTCATTGTCTAACTAATGGTACTCAATTAGGGTGGTTAATTGATCCTAATCAGAAAATAATTTTTACCTACGCCAATAATAGTCATCCTTTATATTTTGAGGTTGAAAATGAAGTAGTCCCCGTGCCAGATTTTGCTCAAGAATTAAAGCTAACTTTAGGGGATATTTTTGGTTGGTTAAGGGTGAAAATTTAAGAATTATTGTAATAATGACAGTATTTATAATAATATTGAAAATCATAGAATTTACTAGATTTCACAAAGCTCGATCGTCTTGTCATTAGCATTAAAGTTCAGTTATTGTAGAGACATAAATTATTAATTAGGGTCTGCTGAAAAAGTATTTTGATAAAGGTAGGCAAAAGGCAAAAGGCAAAAGGCAACCTGAGTCAACTATAAAAATAGATGATGAATGACTTGGAAGACTCCGAAGACAGGAAGATTATATTTTGCCTGAATCAATAAAATTATTTTCAAGGGCATCGAAATATTAGGAATTTTTCTACCATTCGACTTGTCCACTTGTCTCGTTTTCACCACTTTTCTTATATCGAACTGAGGTAATATACAAAAAAGATTAGGCTCTTCTACAGTAGTTATGATAAATTAATAAAAAATAAAAGCTATAATTTTTACTAAATAAGGCTTACACTAAAATCAAAATCTAATTTTTATAAATTATTAATTTTGAAATTCTCTGTTACCTTTTGCCTACCTTCATCAATAATTTATCATACTCAAAGTAGAAGAGTCAAAGATTATAATTTAATTTGTGCTTTTTTTCAAAGTTTTTTTATTGTTAAATTTATTCTAATTATCAGGAGGAAAAATATTTGTCTAATCCAGTGAATGTCGCTATTTTAGGAGCAACGGGTGCAGTTGGTACAGAAATTATTGATTTATTAATTGAACGTAATTTTCCCATTAAAGAGTTAAAATTATTATCTTCCCCTCGCTCGGCGGGACAAAAAATCGCCTTTAAAGATGAGTTAATTGAAGTTCAAGCCGTTGATGAAAATTCCTTTAAAAATGTCGATATTGTCTTAGCTTCCGCAGGAGGCTCAACTTCTAAAATCTGGGCAGATTCGATCGTATCATCAGGAGCAGTTATGATTGACAACTCCAGTGCATTTCGCATGAGAGACGATGTTCCGCTAGTTGTACCCGAAATCAATCCTGAAGATGCTTTTAAGCACAAAGGAATCATTGCTAACCCCAATTGCACAACTATTTTAATGGGGGTTGCTCTCTATCCCTTACATCAAATTCAACCCATAAAAAGAATTATAGTTTCTACTTATCAATCCGCTAGTGGTGCAGGAGCAAGGGCGATGGAAGAAGTAAAAATCCAAAGCCAAGCTATCTTAAACGCTGAAAATCCCATAGCAGAAGTGTTACCTTATCCTTTAGCCTTCAATCTTTTTCCCCATAATTCCCCCCTGATGGATAATAACTATTGTGAGGAGGAGATGAAAATGGTTAATGAGACACGCAAAATTTTTCATGATGATTCTTTGCGTATCAGTGCTACTTGTGTGAGAGTGCCAGTATTAAGGGCACATTCGGAAGCCATTAATATTGAATTTGCTCAACCTTTTTCTGTGGATAAAGCTAGAGAAATTATCGCTAAATCAGCAGGGGTAAAATTATTAGAAGATTGGGATAAAAATTATTTCCCTATGCCTATGGATGCCACAGGAAAAGACGATGTTTTAGTAGGAAGAATTAGACAAGATATTTCTAACGAAAATTCGATCGAACTCTGGTTATGTGGTGATCAAATTCGTAAAGGTGCGGCTTTAAATGCTGTACAAATTGCCGAGTTATTAATCAATTAAGAATTAAGAATTAAGAATTAAGAATTAAGAATTAGCAATTAACAATTAACAATTAACAATTAACAATTTTTCTCCCTATCTCCCCCTCTCCCCATCTTCCCATCTTCCCATCTCCCCAACTCCTCAACACCTCCTTCAAAAACGACTAAAAAGTCACCTCATTGAGCCAACGTACCGCATCTTTAGCATGATAAGTTAAAATCAAGTCTGCACCAGCACGTTTAAAACTGGTTAAGGTTTCAAGGGTAACTTTTTTCTCGTCAATCCAACCATTGAGCGCGGCGGCTTTCACCATAGAATATTCTCCGGAAACGTTATAGGCGGCTACGGGTAAATTAGTCATTTCTTTAACACGCCAAATTATATCCATATAGGATAAAGCAGGTTTTACCATGAGCATATCTGCACCCTCAGCGATGTCTAATTCCACTTCTTTTAAGGCTTCAAGGGCGTTACCGGGATTCATCTGGTAAGTGCGTCTATCACCATGACTAGGCGCAGATTCAGCGGCATCTCGAAAAGGGCCATAATAGGCTGAAGCATATTTAGCGGCATAGGATAGGATAGGAGTATTTTCAAAACCTGCCTCATCTAAGGCTTGACGAATGGACGTAACAAAACCATCCATCATGCCCGATGGCGCAATAATATCCGCCCCTGCTTTTGCTTGGGAAACGGCGGTTTTTTTCAGTAACTCAAGGGTAGGATCATTTAATACTCGCCCTGCTAAATCTCCTACTTCTAAATAACCACAATGCCCATGGGGAGTGTATTCACAAAGACAAGTATCAGCAATGACTACTAAATCGGGTACAGCTTCTTTAACGGCGGTAGCGGCTTTTTGTACTATTCCGCAATCGTGCCATGCTCCCGTAGCGTCATTGTCTTTCTCGGTGGGAATACCAAATAAAATAATGGCAGGAATGCCTAAATCATAGACTTCTTTGGCTTCTTCCACAATTTTGTCCACGGATAATTGATAGACACCGGGCATGGATACAACTTCTTTGGCGATCGAACTACCGGGTACTGCAAACAAGGGATAAATCAAATCATTAGCCGTTAAAATGGTTTCTTGCACCATGCGTCGCAGTTGAGGATTTTGGCGCAAACGACGAGGACGATTAATAGGAAACATAGTTAATATAAAGTGATAAAATAATGACCATTTCTTAGTTTAAGGCGATCGCACCCTTCTATCTAATTCTTAGCAATATTTCGTTACGTTTAATTTTCTGTATCCTGTCTGTTATATAAAACTTACTCATAGTTACCTATGACGTTTACTTCTTGCTTCTACCAGTCAAGTCGGCTTGATACTGTCCACAAGCGTTGATTCGGGTGTAACCCACCCTACTTTTATTATTCTAATTAATTGATTAATCTTGAATAATAACTAATTTTTTATTTAATTTAATCTTTAAATTAAATAGTTTTAACAGTCTTGGTTATCGACTTCATTAAAAGCTAACATATTTTAAAAAAATGTCAACCTTTATCCCGTGAGTAGGTATAAACAACTATAATAAACTATTAGTTAACAGTTAAAAGCTCCTGTCTCCTGTCTTCTAACTCCTACCTCCATCAAAACACTTTTTCCACAACACCTAATTATAAATGCCCTCAAGACAAATTCCCTCTTTAAAACAATAGTCTAAAGCACTAACTTCGATCGAAGCACATAAGAGATTTGCCCCTTGTAAATTTGCACCGAGAAAAACAGCGCCTATCAAATTAGCTTCTTCCATGTCTGCTTGAGACAAATCTGCACCACTAAGATTAGAATTACTTAAATCTGTATTTTGTAAACAAGCTCCTACCAGATTCGCACCTCGTAAATCTGCACCTCGTAAATCTGCACCTCGTAAATCTAAATGAGTTAGAATCGCACCGCCTAAAAACGCTCCTGCTAAACTGATATTATTGACTTGTGCCGATAACAAAATTGTACCTCGTAAATCTGCACCTCGTAAATCTGCACCCTGTAAATCTGCCCCTGTCAAATCTGCCCCCCTGAGATTGCAACGTAAGATTGCACCTTGTAGGTTTGCCCCCGTCAAATTTGCTCCCATTAACGTACCACTAGAAAAATTAACCTTAGCTAAATTTCCACCTGACAGATTACATCCGTTTAAATTTACTCCTTGTAAATCTTGAATTTCACCGTTGCGAATATGGGATAAATCAAGGGTTAAGAGATTACTCATAATTGGGCTAAATTTTGATTAATATAATTTTTAAATATGACTCATAATTATAAGTTAATTATTAGAAAATTAAAGATTTTGTGAGTAAAAATTTACAATTTTTGATAATTCTCTTATTTTTGTGAAAACCAGAAAGAGAATTTAGGTTAAAACGGTGTCAGGGTTGAATATTATTCAACCCCTACGAAAAAATAAACAATTATTTTTGAAGGATTTATTTAGCTTAATCTTCATTTCTCATTCAGTTAAAGATGAGATGAAAGAAACTCTGATATAGTGCTTTTAGTTTTTATTCCTAACTCTATTTGCCACCAACCTTGTATATTTTGTGGATTGTGCCATAATTGTTCATGAGATACTGAGGGATAACAATAAAAGGCATTTTTTTCACCGCCTAAATAACTAAGATGAGTTATATAGTCATGACTAATTCGATAACAAGGAAAATCGCAAATCAAAGGCACTCCCCAACCATCAAAAGCCAATAATTTCTTTACGTTTCCACCGTTTTTTTTCCATAAATTTCCTGCAATAATTGCACCAATAACCCCTGCACTAAAACCGATAAATGTCAAGTTATATAAGGATAAATTTTGATATTTTTTCCTCAGATATTGATATATATTATAACCATCATAAGGCAAAATATTAGGAGTTCGAGCACGAAGTGGTGCTGTGCGATCGAACTGAAAAATAACAGTATTATTAAGGTTAATCTTATTATTAATAGTCGTTAAATAATGATAAAAATTAGTAGTTAAAATAGGAGAATTAAAACCACCACAAATCACATAAATAGATAGATTAAAACTCATAAAAAATAAATTATTAAAAAATCCTATATACCATTATTATTATCTGTTGCATTTTATAGGAGAATAAAAAACTAGGATTTAATTCTTAATTCTTAATTCATCTAACTCCTAAAAATTTATGAGTTTGTAAACTTAAACGCCATTGAGGATGATGGAGAATATAGTTAAAAATTAACTCTTGACTGAGAGGATTTTCCCATTGGGGTTGTAAATATTTTGGGATATTATTAGCTATTTTATTAGCTTCTGATTCCGCAAAAATAAAGTCATTTTCATTATCAATAACAACCTTTAATTCTCCTACACTATCATAAATACTTTCATGGATTTTTTTGTAGGGTTTTGGAGAGAAAGTTACCCAATCAAAATCTCCAGTAAAATTATGAGTGCCAGAGGTTTCTAAATGAGTTGTATAGCCTTGTTTTTTTAGCACATTTGTCAAAGGAAAAAGATTATGTAATAACGGTTCTCCTCCAGTTATAATAATATGTTTAGTATTAATATTTTGGAGATTATTAACAATATTTTCTACAGTTAATGAAGGATATTTTTTCATACTCCAAGTTTCTTTTTGATCACACCAAGGGCAAAAAACATCACATCCTGCCAGACGAATAAAAAAGGCATTTACACCACTCCAAAAACCTTCTCCTTGAATAGAGTGAAACATCTCCACAAGGGGATATTGATAATCTAAATCAAGGGAATAATCTAATTTATTTTTAGATAAAAACATATAATTAATTGAGAATTGAAAATTGAGAATTGAGAATTTATTGACTAATATTTCATTAATTCTTACTAACTATTTAATTAATACAATAAAAACAATCTGAGAATAAAAGCAATTACTGACACGGCACAAATTAAAGCTAACTGTGCAGGAAAAGGAGTTATGGAATACCAGTTAATAGCATCCCATAAATAGGTATCACTTAAAACATTACCAAATAAAGGAGTAATAAAAGTATAAAGCAGAAGATAAATAATACCGCAAAGATGAATAACTAATAAGCCCAAAAAGGCACTCATGGCAAATAATTCTAAACGGCGTTTACCGGGTAAGACTAAGTAACCACATAACCAAGCGCCCGGAATAAAGCCCAAAATATAACCGAAACTGGGATATTGAAAATACTCTACGCTTCCTCCTTGATAAAAAATGGGTAGTTTGAATAATCCCATGATAACGTAGGAAATTTGAGCGTAGGCGGCGGCATTTTTTCCTCCGACTAATCCCGTAAAAAATACCCCTGCTAATTGATAGGTGATGCCAAGGGATGAAGGTTTTAAGTTTTCTAAATCACTGCTGGTGACGGGTAAAACCACGAATACTTCTACAAAAGTACCAAAAATGGTCAACATTAAACCAATTAATGCCCAAAAAAATTCGTTGATAGCGGATATTTTCTGTGGTGGTAAACTATTATTTTTCACTGATTTAATGAGACAAGGCGGAGGATATTTGAGGTTTGAGGTTTGAGGTTTTAGGTTAATTTTTTTAATCTGATACCTTATTTTCACCAATAAATTTTATATCGAAACTATAGAACAATTAATTATCAACTGTCAACTGTGGATTTGTTTGTCTTGTTACATTTACTATCACAGGAGTCAGAGATAATATCTATAGTGCAGTGTGAGAGAGCAACTGTCAATGATTGGTTAATAAATAGTTGAGTGGAAAAATATGAAACCTTTAATAATTGTCTCTGGTTTAGGATGTACGGGTTATAAAATCTATAATTTATTAAAACAACAGGGGGCGAATGTTATTGGTATTAGCGATCGCGCAGCGCCACTTCGTGATCGAACCATGACTACTCAAATCGATGATAATATCATCATAGGCGATTTACGCTCTCCCCAAGTATTAATCCAAGCAGGAATTAAAAAAGCATCTACCATTGTTTTGGCTAATAGCGATGATGCTTTGAATGTGGCAATTTTGACTCAAGCGAGGGTATTAAATCCGAAAATACGCATCGTTAATCGTATCTATAATCATACCCTAGGGGCGAGGCTCGATCGAACCTTAACGGATCACTTTAGTATGAGTGTACCATCTTTAGCCGCTCCCATTTTTGCCTTTTCTGCCTTGGGAAATAAAGCCATTGGACATTTAAAATTATTTGACCAAACATGGGCATTACATGAAGAAGTTATTACTTTAGAGCATCCTTGGTATGGATTAAGTTTAGCTCAACTATGGGATAATCTCGATCAAATGTTGATTTATTACTTACCCAAACATCAAGAAACAGATTTAATTTCCGCAGTAGTAAACGATCGAGAATTACAATTAGGAGATCATTTAATTGTAGCTGACAAAGCCAAAATGAAGAAAAAACGAGCTTTTTTTCTGTGGAGATGGTGGAAAGTATTAGTTAATATAAACACTTACAAACAATATGCTCAATCCATGATTATGGTGACATTAACCCTGTTAACCCTAATTTTGATAGCGACTTTTACCTATTTATGTGTAAATTGGGAAATTTCCCCCGTAGATGCTCTTTATTTTAGCGTTGGCATGATAACAGGCGCTGGAGGAAAAGAAGAAGTCGCCGAATCCGCACCAGATATTATTAAAATATTCACCGCCATTATGATGATTGTGGGCGCTGGAATTGTGGGTATTTGTTACGCTTTAATCAATGATTTCGTTTTAGGTAGTCGTTTAAAACAATTTTGGGATGCGGCAAGAGTGCCAACTAAACACCATTATATTATCTGTGGTTTAGGTAATGTTGCCATGGAAGTTGTCAGAGAATTGCACACCCAAGGGCATGAAATAGTCGTTATCGAACCAGATTATAATAACCGATTTTTGCACTCCGTTCGATCGATGGGGATTCCCGTCATCGTGGAAGATGCTTCCCTCGCTGACACCCTGAAAAGTGCTCATGTCGAAGACGCAGAAGCCATCATTATTGTCACCAGTAATGACATGATTAACGTAGAAATTGCCTTAACCGTCAAAGCCCTATCTGCGCAAATTCCTGTCATTCTCAGGGTACAAGATAACCAATTCGCCGAATCCGTCAAACAAGTATTTCAATTCGAGAATGTCTTATCCCCCACCGAATTAGCCACTTATTCCTTTGCCGCTGCCGCCTTGGGAGGAAGAATTTTGGGCAACGGCATGACCGATGATTTATTATGGGTAGCATTAGCCACTATGATCACCCCAAATCATCCTTTTTGTGATAAATTAGTGCAACAAATAGCCACCCAATCAGATTTTGTACCTCTTTATATCTCCAGAAACGGGAAAAATATTCATGGTTGGAACTTATTAGAAACAGAGCTGAAAAGTAATGATGTTCTCTATTTAACCATGCCCGCCACCAAATTAGATCAGTTGTGGCGCATCTCTCCTAATTCACCATTATTAATTCATTCATGAGTTACTTAAAAAAAATTAATATATTTACATTTTCTACACAATTTCTTCACAATTTTAAGCTATGATTTAGCCATTAAAGAAATCAATCACTGTGAGGATTGGAGCATGAGTTACTCAAAATCAGTTGTAGAGCCAGTTAATAGCATTGAAACAAAATCCCAATATGTGAAACAATCCGTGATTGCAGTAATAGATGATTGTTCACTATTTATGTCAAAAGTGGGAAAATTTTTAGAAGAATTAGATCATAGAATATTAGGTATTGATGAACCTATGGCTGGTATGGGAAAATTATTAGATGAACAACCACAGTTAATCTTACTAGATACACAAATGCCCACTATAGATGGTTATAGCGTGTGTAAGTTTTTACGATCGACTTCTTCTTTTAAAGATGTACCGATTATTCTTTTAACGGAATATGACAATAAATCGGAAAGGGAATACGCTACCTTTATTAAGGCAAATGATATTTTTTGTAAAAAGTCACATTTAGACAATTTAGTTACAATGATTCAAAATCATATCCCTTCTTCCACTACCCAAGAAGATGATTATTCTTTTTCCAAAAATTCGCTGTATGCCTAATCTTTGAGAGAGTCTCTAGTTTGTGGTAAAGGTTAAATGCCTTATTTACCCACGATCGAAACACAAAGAGAGCTATCTTGTAAATACTGATTCGCTACTGGTTGTATATCCTCAAGGGTGATGTTAGTGATAAGTTGAGGGAAAATATCATCATACTCGATGCCTAAGCCGAGGGTTTCATACCAGCCAAAAATTTGGGCAAATTCGGCATTAGTTTGTTTTCCTAGGGCATATTGCCCTAAAAGTTTACTTTTTGCTACCTCTAACTCCTCCATACTCAGTTTTTCTTCTCTTAACCTCTTAATTTCGTTATAGAGTCCTTCTTGTCCGACTTCTGTATTTTGGGAAGCAGTACCCATATATAACACGAATTGAGATTTATCTAATCTGGTGGGATAAAATGCCGAGACATCGTAAGCTAAACCTCGTTTTTCTCTCAATTCTACAAATAAACGACTGGATAAGCCATTACCTAAATAGGTAGTTAAGAGTTTGAGTATGGGGTAATCTGGATGGGTGATTTCGGGGGCGAGGTATCCCATCATAATGATAGATTGTTGATTATCTTGCTCTATTTTATGGAAGTTCGATCGAGAAGATAAATGATAAGGTTTTAGTTGTAGAGTTTCATTAGGGTTTTGTTGCCAGTCACCGAAGATATTTTCTACCAGTTCGATCGATCGAGCTAAATTGATTTTTCCTGCTAAACTAATAATCAAGTTATCAGGAGTAAAGTGCCTTTGATGACATTTTTTCAAGTCATCGGCGGTTAAATTATTAACAGTGTCTTCCGTACCTAACACAGAAAAACCGTAGGGATGCTCACCGTAAATCATTTCCCGTAGCTGAGTAAAAGCAAGGTTAAAAGGTTGTTCTTTTTGAGAGAGAATATTTTGTAGAGTAATCTTTTTTTCTAATTCGATTTCTGACTCAGGGAAAGAGGGATAACGGAGGATTTCGGAAGCAAGGGTAAGAATTTCGGGGAAATCTTCCGTAATAGTCTTCATACTAACCAAAAAATAGTCGCTGGAGGTATCTGTACCTAAAGCCGCACCGATCGACTCGACTTTTTCTGCTATTTCTAAAGAAGATAGGTTACGAGTGCCTTTAGAAATAACACTAGCGAGAAGGTGAAAAATACCAGCTTGAGAAGTTGCTTCCCATAAACTACCTGCATTGCGACAGAAGATGCGCCCGGCAATAATATCGGTGGTAGGATTTTCGATAACGATTAAAGTAATACCGTTTTTAAGGATTGTTTTTTGAATATAGTTGTGATTATTTTTCACCGATTCTATTTGTTTGAGTTGAAGATTCCCACCATTTGAGATCAAAAGGGAAAAAGGTTTTATCTAAAATTATATCACTTCTTTATCTCCCTGTCTTCGGAGTCTTCCAAGTCATTCATCATCTATTTTTAAGTACTGATGCAAAATAGATTGTGGACTTTGAAATTAATAAAATTTTCTCAATACCATGTTGCCTCTTGCCTTTCTTAAGGTAAATATACAATTAATTTTACTCACTTACTTATGTCGAACTCAGGTTTTTTTACTATGGAGTTATTTGGATATAAATTAAATCTGCATCAAAAATGTATTGAAAAATTTTTAATTATCAATTAAGATAGTAGTCAAAGAAAATGTAGAAACAAAAGGGATGAAAAAACAAAATAAGTTAATTAAAGGATTTATCATTGGTTTAGCTATTAGCGGTGTGATTACCGCTTGTACCAATACAAACAATACAAGCACCACTACAGAAACCAGTAATCAAACTAGCCCGAAACCAGAAGTAAAAATTACCTTAGTTAGTTATGCTGTAACACAAGCTGCTTATGAAAAAATCATTCCTCAATTTGCTCAGGAATGGGAAGAAAAAACAGGTCAAAAAGTTGTAGTGGAACAGAGTTATGGCGGGTCTGGATCGCAAACTAGGGCAGTTATTGACGGATTAGAAGCCGATGTCGTGGGTTTAGCCTTATCCGCAGATACCCTCAAAATTCAACAAGCAGGATTAATCGAGCCGGGTTGGGAACAAGAAGTACCTAATAATGGTATTGTAACTCGATCGGTGGTAGCTTTGGTAAGTAGAGAGGGAGGTAAAACCGCTAACACATGGGCAGATTTAGCTAATCCCGATATTAAAGTCATCACCGCTAACCCCAAAACTTCAGGGGGTGCTAGATGGAACTTTTTAGTATTATGGGGAGCTATTACCCAATCAGGAGGGGATGCTCAAAAAGCCGAAGAATTTGTTACCAGTGTCTATAAAAATGTCCCCGTATTGCCCAAAGATGCTAGAGAAGCAACGGACGTATTTTATAAACAAGGGCAAGGAGATATATTAATGAATTACGAAAATGAAATTTTACTAGCTAAGTTAAAGGGAGAAACTCAACCTTATGTGATACCTACAGACAAAAATATTTCTATTGATGGACCGATCGCAGTTGTAGATAAGTATGTAGATAAAAGAGGTACAAGGGAGGTAGCTGAAGCCTTTGTGCAATTTTTATATACTCCCGAAGCTCAAAGAGCCTTTGCTGAAGTCGGTTTTCGCCCTGTGGATGAGGCAATATTTGAGGAATTTAAGGATCAATATCCCAAAGTGGATAATTTATTTACCGTAGAAGCCTTTGGCGGTTGGGATCAAGTTCAAAAAGATTTCTTTGATGATGGTGCTGTATTCGATCGAATTTTTGCCAATCTCCGTAAGTAAAAATTACTATTAATAAATCAGGATAAATTTATGACAAATAGCTCGATCGAGCCAGAAAAAAAATCCCTAAAAATATCCTTACATATTCCTCCCAAATATTTGGAAAAACCGATAATTTTTGATTTAGCAGTTAACTATAAATTAGAAGTTAATATAACCTCAGCTTTGTTAGGTGAATATGGAGATGGAGATGGTTGGTTTAACTTAGTTTTATCAGGGGAAAACCAACATTTAAAAGAGGGGTTAAATTACCTTAAACAACTAGATATTGAAGTTTGGACAAACAATGAAAAGGGACAAACTTTAATTAAAGATTGGGATTTTGAAGGCTGGTTATTAGGTGGTTAAAATCTTGCTTATTATAGGTATTAAGAAGCTAATAATAATTAATTCTCCATTCTCCATTCTCCATTCTCCATTCTTAATTCTCAATTCTCAATTCTCAATTCTCAATTCTCAATTCTCAATTTTTTTATGACTAATATTTTTTACGAACCTCCCATAGAAATTAAAGTAAATAGTATTACTAATTTTCTTTCAAAAATATCCTTACCTTGGACTGTCACCATTGGATATTTAACGATTATGTTATTAATACCGATGGCTGCATTAATTTTAAAATCTTCAGAGTTAGGATTTGCTAGATTTTGGGAAATAGCGACTTCCGATGTGGCAATGTCAGCTTATCAAGTAACCTTTGTTACCGCCCTTTTTGCCGGGGCTATTAATGGCTTAATGGGAACATTATTAGCATGGGTTTTAGTTAGATATACATTTCCGGGGCGCAAAATTTTCGATGCCATGATTGATATTCCCTTCGCCCTACCTACCGCCGTAGCTGGGTTAGTTTTAGCCACCGTTTATAGCCCTAGTGGTTGGATTGGGCAATTTTTCACACCTTTTGGCATTAAAATCGCCTTTTCTCAATTAGGGGTATTTGTGGCGATGTTATTTATTTCTTTGCCCTTCGTAGTAAGAACATTGCAACCAGTATTGCAAGAGTTAGAGAAAGAAACGGAAGAAGCCGCTTGGGCTTTAGGTGCAGACGATTGGGATACTTTTCGCCTTGTCATTTTACCTCCTCTAATTCCCCCGATTTTAACGGGAATTGCTTTAGGATTTTCGAGGGCTGTAGGAGAATATGGCTCAGTTGTAGTTATCGCCTCTAACATCCCTTTTCAAGACTTAATTGCCCCAGTGTTAGTCTTTCAACGTCTTGAAGAATACGACTATGTAGGTGCTACTGTCATCGGGGCAGTGCTTTTACTTATTTCTTTAATAATTTTATTCGTCATTAACTTCTTACAACAGTGGGGACGTAGTTATGCAGAAAATTAAATCTGTGGAAACGTGGTTAATCATCATCTCTTTAATCTATTTAGCCTTAATCTTGGTTATTCCTGCTATATCAGTATTTTTTGAGGCTTTCCATAAAGGAGTACAGCCTTTTCTTGAGGCTTTACAACAGAGAGAATTTGGAGAAGCGGTAAAACTAACCATTATCATTGCCTTTGTCAGTGTACCCTTAAATACCATTTTCGGACTTTGTGCCGCTTGGGTAATTGCTAGGAATGAGTTTAGGGGAAAAGCCTTTTTAGTGAGTTTGATTGATTTACCTTTTTCTATCTCTCCTGTGGTAGCAGGTTTAATGCTGGTGTTGTTATACGGTAGAAATGGATGGTTTGGTGGTTTAATCGAGTATTTTGACGTTAGAATCATCTTTGCTTTACCCGGTATGATTTTGGCGACTATTTTTGTTACTTTCCCTTTTGTAGCTAGAGAAGTAATCCCCGTATTGGAAGAAGTCGGACCCGAACTAGAAGACGCTGCTCGTACTTTAGGCGCTACAGACTGGCAAATATTTTGGCGTGTCACTTTACCAACGGTACGCTGGGGCTTACTCTATGGGGTGTTACTGACTAATGCTCGTGCTATGGGGGAATTTGGAGCAGTGGCGGTAGTTTCTGGAAGTATTATCGGGCAAACGGCAACCTTACCGATATTTGTAGAGTTAGCCTATAAAAACTATCAAACGGAAGCGGCTTTTAGTGCGGCGGTGGTATTAGGCTTATTAGGTGCTTTAACCCTGATTTTCAAAGAAATTTTAGAGCAAAAAACCAAAATTGTGGACACTTAATCGTAGGTTGGGTTAGTGATAACGTAACCCAACAAATTCCCTCAAGGGGTTAACGACTAAAGTCGTCACTACGAACAATTAATTAAACTTTTAAATCAAAAATAAATAGGTAAAAAATTATGAGTATTCTTGTTAATAATGTTTCTAAAAATTTTGGTAGTTATCTAGCTTTAGATAATATCAATTTAGAAGTTAAAACTAATACCTTAGTGGCTTTATTAGGTCCTTCTGGTTCAGGTAAATCAACACTGTTACGCACTATATCGGGGTTAGAAAATCCTGATGTGGGGAACATTATTATTAACGGAAAAGATGCCACGGGAGTTGATATTCGTAAACGAAATATTGGTTTTGTTTTTCAACATTATGCTTTATTTAAACATCTAACTATTCGTGAAAATATCGCTTTTGGCTTACGCATTCGTAAAGCACCAGAAACACAAGTAAAAGAAAAAGTTGCTGAATTGTTAAATTTAATACAACTGGAAGGATTGGGCGATCGTTATCCTAGTCAATTATCAGGTGGACAAAGACAACGGGTAGCCTTAGCTCGTGCCTTAGCAGTACAACCGCAAGTATTACTTTTAGATGAACCTTTTGGGGCATTGGATGCTAAGGTAAGAAAGGAATTAAGAGCTTGGTTAAGAAGGCTACACGACGAAGTTCATATTACTAGCGTATTTGTAACCCATGATCAAGAGGAAGCTATGGAAGTAGCTGACGAGATTGTTGTGATGAATCAAGGGCGCATTGAGCAAATCGGCACTCCAGCAGAAATTTATGATAATCCTGCGTCATCTTTTGTGATGAAATTCATCGGGGAGGTGAATATTTTACCCCGTCACGCATCTTTATTTGGTCAAAATACTCTTGATAATTTAGGGGATGATATATTTGTCAGACCTCACGAATTAGAGATATTATTAGAGGATGATGGTCAAAGTAGTCGTGCGATCGTCCAACGTATTATTCACTTAGGATGGGAAATTCAAGCGGAATTATCTATTGATAATTGGGAAATTACTGCCCATTTGAATCGAGAAAAGTTCGATCGATTAGGTTTACGGCGTAATCAAACTGTATATATTAAACCTAGCCGTGTTAAGAGTTTCCCCAATACTTCTGTAGCAGTTTAATTTTTCCAAGAAGGAGAAATGATGATGAATTTTTCAGTTCGATCGACATTCATTCTTAGGTAAAATAAAGAAAGTGTCACTATAGGAAAATACTGTGAATCAGGTTATTATTGCTATTCTGGGGGGAATTAGTGCCTTTGTTGCCAACAATATTACCTGAGTGAACCATAAAATTTTAGATAAGGGTATGAGATAGGAGATAGGAGACAGGAGATAGTAGTAAGAATTGATTTAAACTTATGTAAAATTCATTTTTGGCAATTATTTACCTTTGTTTAATTATTTTCTTTGACTAAAATTTGAACAGTTATTACTCAATAACCCTTATTTTAAAAGGTTTTTAATCTCGAATTTAACAGATATTTACCAGTGGATCAAAGAAAATGAATCCACCGTTAAGAGTATTTTTGTCGGTTAAATGCGTCTTTCTCTATGGTGATATTTTGTTATTTACCATAATAAAAAGCAATTTCTTTTTCTTTTAAAGGAGTAAAGTCACTATCGATGAGCATTTGATTCAATTCCACTTGGGCTATATGTTTCGCTCCAATGCGTACTATTCTCGATCGCATGGTATTTGTAACCCCACTGCGTTGCCGTTGTCCTTCTAACCCCATTACCTGATTATATAAGTTTAACTTAGCTTCAGGGATAGGGCTACCATCTAAGTCGATTCCAAGCGCGATCGCCTTATCTACTGCATCTGCACCAGTTTGCATCTTGTTTATCTTTGCCTAAAATTTTTAACAACGTTTATTATAACCTGAGTTTGACATAAAATTTTTGATGAAGATAGGAGATAGGAGACAGGAGATAGAAGATAGTAGTAAGAATTGAGTTAAACATTAGTTAAATTGATTTTCAGCAATATTTTACTAACTTTAAGAATTTACTTCAATTTCACCATAGAGATCATAAACGTCAGAAGATGTAATTCTAACAGGTACGATCGAACCTAAAGTAGCCGAACCTGTTACATAGACTAAACCATCTACTTCTGGGGCAAAACGGCTCGATCGACCAATTAATTCACCAGTACTAGGATTTTCTTGTTCAATTAACACAGAGA
This sequence comes from Geminocystis herdmanii PCC 6308, assembly GCF_000332235.1. Taxonomy (NCBI): domain Bacteria; kingdom Bacillati; phylum Cyanobacteriota; class Cyanophyceae; order Chroococcales; family Geminocystaceae; genus Geminocystis; species Geminocystis herdmanii. The sequence goes on from NZ_CM001775.1 coordinate 4,241,868, forward strand.
CAAGTTTACCTACTTCAGCTTGATTTTTTCTGGCGGCAATGGGTTGTTGTAACTCCATTAAGCGATTACGGCGATCTTCTTTGATGTCATCAGGTACTTGATTCTCTAAATCATAGGCTTTTGTGCCTTCTTCGGGGGAAAAGGTAAACACTCCCACATGATCAAATTCATGTCTTTTCACAAACTGCAATAAATGCTCAAAATGCTCCTCTGTTTCACCCGGAAAGCCCACAATAAAAGTTGTACGCATTACTGCATCAGGTAAAGCTAGTTTAATTCTGTGGATAATTTCATCATTAACTTTACCCTGCCAAGGGCGATTCATACTTTTTAAAATGTCAGGGTGAGAATGTTGTAACGGTAAATCTAAATAGGGTAAAACGTTGGCAGTTTCTCTCATTGCCTCGATAACTTTATCTGTTAAACCCGTAGGATAAGCATAATGTATTCTAATCCAAGGAATATCAACTTTACCCAAAGCCCTAAGTAATTCTGCTAACTTCGGCTCACCATATAAGTCAACACCGTAATTAGTGGTAATTTGAGAGATTAAAATTAACTCTTGTACTCCCTGTTCTGCTAATTGTTGAGCTTCTGCTACAATGGATTCGATGGTTCTCGATCGTTGATTACCTCGTAAATGAGGAATAATGCAAAAAGCACAACGATAATCGCAACCCTCTGCCACTCGAAGATAAGCAACCCCTTCGGTGGTGGTACGATAACGGGGTATATTCTCATCGGCGATAAAAGTTGGGGTAGCGGAAACCGCTTTGACTCTTTCCCCTGCTTCCACTCGTTTAATCACATCGACAATATTTTGGTAATCTCCTGTACCCACGATCGCCACGGCTTCGGGCAATTCTGCTAATAATTCTTCTTGAAAATGTTGTGCCATGCAACCAGAGATAATAATTTTTTTCTGGTTTTCTGCTAATTCGACTAAAGTTCTCACGGATTCTTGACGAGCAGACTCAATAAAACTACAAGTATTGACAATGACATAATCGGCTAATTCTTCAGTATTATCGATGGGATAACCAGATTGAGCGAGTAACCCTAGCATATGCTCAGAGTCAATACGATTTTTTTCACATCCTAAATGAGATACGGCGATGGTTGGCTTATTGCCCATATTTAACGGTGGTATAACTTTCTTACAATTATTATTTTACCTGAAAAAAATGTTTTATCAGTTTGTAGTAATAGGGTAGTTATTACCCCCCCATAAAATCACTATAAAAATCAACTGATTCTTGGAAGTAAAAAATATGCCTGATTGACATTCAAAAACTCTTGAGACATTGAGGGAAAAGGTTCAACAAAAGGTAGCAAATCAGTTGAACTATTATTCAACATTTCTTGCGGTAAAAATGCCCTTTTGATGTTATCATTAAGATTCTTTAAGTTTAATGGAGGTTGAAAACCGAGTGTATAAGCACATTATCCCTCAAATAATTATCTCTTTACTTTTAGGAGGTATGGGGTTATTTCCCGTAGCATTGACGGCACAGGCTCAAACGTCTCAAACCGTTGCCACTAGATTGAATCCCCAACAAAGACAACAGTTATATAGTTTACTTCAACAAGGTAAACAGTATGTTTCCATCAGGGATTGGAATAGTGCTTTATCTATTTATCGTCAAGCAGCAGTTTTAGACGGTGATAATCCCAAAATATTTTCGGGCATGGGTTATCTTTATGCCTCTTTAGGTGATTTTCCCTCGGCAGTCAATGCCTATCAACAAGCTCTCACTCTTGCTCCTGATAATGGAGATTTTTATTCGGCTTTAGGTTATACTTTTGCTCAAATTGGTGACAATGCTAAGGCGATCGAATCCTATGAAAAAGCCATCGCCCTACAACCTAATAATGCCGATAATTTGACCGCTTTAGGGGTATTATTACTAAGAAATAAACAGTATGGACAAGTTGAAAATTACTATCGAAGGGCTATATCTATCGATCCCAAGAATGAAACTGCCTATGATATGATGGCAACCGCTCTTTATCAACAAGATAAAAATGATGAAGCTATCACCTTTTTAGAGAGTTCGATCGAAAAATTCCCCGACAACAGTGATTTAAGATTAAAATTAGCCACCGCTTACTTTAAAGGGGAAAAATCCGCCGAAGGATTACAACAACTCAAAATTTTAGAAGATAACCAGCCCAATAATCCTAAAATCGTCTTAAAAATGGCGATGGTATATGAACAACAACAAGATTTAGATAAAGCCTTAACCGCCTACCAAAAAGCATCCGCCCTTGATAACAATTCCATACAAGCCTACGGGGGCATTGCTAGAGTTTTAGAACAAAAACAAGATGATTTTCGTGCGATCGTTGCTTATCGTCGTTTTATTGAATTAGCCCCACAAAATCCCTATGGTTATCATCGTTTAGGCTTACTATTAAAACAAAGAGGCAGAACCGCAGAAGCCAAACAAGTCCTAGAAACAGCCAAAAATATTTATGAACAACAAGGTAAATTAGATAGCGTTGCCGAAGTAAAAAAAGAACTATAACCACAAATAATGGAGAATTGAGAATGGATAATGGAGAATTTAAAATCATCAAATTTTCTTCTTCTCCTCCTAACTCCTCTCTCCTAACTCCTGTCTCTCTAATTAAATTGATAATTGATAATTACCAAAAAAATGTAAACTAATAAACAGTAAAATAGTCTGTCTTGATTTTTGTTACTCATTTAAGTCAAAATAACAAACGGATTAATAGTTAAAATCGATATTAAAAGAAATATGAACCAAGAAATATTAGAAAAAGTACAAGAAATTGTCGTCGAACAATTAGACGTTACCGCCGACAAAGTAACTCCTGATGCTAATTTTGTTAATGATTTAGATGCTGATTCCCTCGATGTAGTGGAATTAGTTATGGCTTTAGAAGAGGCTTTCGAGATTGAAATTTCTGATGAAGAAGCCGAAAAAATTACTACCGTAGCGGAAGCTGTAAATCATATTGAAGCGAAAACTCAAGCAGTAGCTTAATTCTCCTCAAAACTGGCTGATAAGGATAGGAAAATAGACTACAAACAGGAGGCAAGAAAATAATTTGTCAATCAATTAATACTGATAAACTAAATTTTTCTTGGTTTCCATTTATCCCATAAAGACTTAATTTCTACTAATAAAAATAGAAAAATAGTCTTAACAACATATTCAAATTAATTAAGTTATCAGGGACAAAATCCCCTAGTGGTAAAGTGTCTAATTGAAAAAAGTGTTTAAAATTATCGATCGAACTTAAAAATTTTAATCCTAAATTCTGCATTTTATCACTGGATTATAGCTGTTACGAACAGCATATATATAGTTATTTTTTTAAAATTATGAGTAATAGACAACTAAAAAGAGTTGTAGTTACAGGCATGGGAGCGATAACCCCCATCGGTAATACATTAGAATCTTATTGGACAGGGTTAAAAGAAGGACGCAACGGCATCGGTATGATTACTTGTTTTGATACAAAAGATTATGCTTGTAAAATTGCCGGAGAAATAAAAGATTTTGATCCCTTATCATACATGGAACGTAAAGAAGCCAAACGTATGGCAAGATTTTCCCAATTTGCAGTAGCTGCCAGTGTTGACGCGCTTAAAGATGCCAACTTGGTTATTAATGATGATAACGCCGATGATGTGGGTATCGTCATCGGTACGGGAGTTGGTGGTTTAAGTGTCATGGAAGAGCAAAACGAAGTATTACTAACTAAAGGGCCAGGGCGAGTTACCCCTTTTTTAGTACCAACCATGATCTCTAATATGGCAGCAGGTTTAACTGCTATTCATGTGGGAGCAAAAGGTCCTAATTCCTGTGCTGTAACGGCTTGTGCTGCGGGTTCAAATGCCATTGGGGATGCTTTTCGTCTTATTCAAGGAGGCTATGCCAAAGCCATGATTTGCGGTGGCACAGAAGCAGCGATAACTCCTTTAGCTATGGCAGGTTTTGCTTCGGCTAAGGCTTTATCCACCCGTAATGATAGCCCTGAAACTGCTAGTCGTCCTTTTGATGTCGATCGAGATGGCTTTGTCATGGGAGAAGGTGCAGGTATTCTCATTTTAGAAGAAAGAGAAAGCGCGATGGCACGGGGAGCAAGAATTTACGCTGAAATGGTAGGTTATGGCATGACTTGCGATGCCTATCATATGACTTCTCCTGTACCCGAAGGATTAGGGGCAACGAAAGCGATCGAACTAGCCTTAAAAGACGGTAACTTAACCCCTGATGAAATTAGCTATGTCAATGCCCATGGCACAAGTACTTCCGCAAATGATACTACAGAAACAAAAGCCATTAAACGGGCTTTAGGAAACAACGCCTATAAAATTGTCGTAAGTTCCACTAAATCCATGACAGGACATCTTCTAGGGGGTTCTGGGGGGATCGAAGCAGTGGCGACAGTATTGGCAATTTATCACGATCGAGTGCCTCCTACAATCAACTTACAAAATCCTGATCCAGATTGCGATTTAGATTATGTAGCAAAAGAAAGTCGTCAGGTTAATGTAGAGGTTGCCTTATCCAACTCCTTCGGTTTTGGTGGACATAACGTAACTTTAGCATTCCGCAAACACCTTTAATAATCAGGGGTTGCCTCATCGTCTTTTGAAGAGGGTAGGTGTCAGGTATTACCTGAGTTCGATATAAAAATAGGTGAGGAGTGACTTGGAAGACAGGCAGACAGGCAGACAGGAGGATTGTGTTTTTTTGAGTCAATAAAATTATTTTTAAAACCCACAAATATTGGGAATTTTTCTACCTGTCCACTTGTCCACTTGTCTACCTGTCTAGTTTTCATCATTTTCTTTATGGTTCACTGAGGTGGTATTGTATCATAAACCGCCAAGAAATAAATTTCATGGAATTCATAGCATAAGTCGGCTAAAGCGACTAATTTTAAGAGATTAAAGTGTTTTTTTTGTATTTTATCATTTTAAAAGATATTTATGAAATCGCTAAGAGAGATTTTCGCTGTTAGCGATTTCAATTTATTGCGAAGCGGGTTATTTTATTAATTGTTGTTTTAATGGTATGAATAATGAAAAATCAGGAATTTAATCAATAACCCATCGATAAAGCCAATGTTTTTTGCCTTTTTGACGAATTTTTTGTACTTGCTGACTAAGATAGTACCTTTGTTTGTCAGAAATTCCCCCTTGAAGAATATTAATACTTTGCCACACTAAAACCGAAAGGGCAAACCCTACAGAAAAACTTAATCCCAAAGCTGACAGGGGATGAAATTCTAATCCTAAACGAATGCTTGACCATGTACAATAATCTATACATAATTGAATGGTTTCCCGCATATCCCATAAAGCAAAAGGTACAATTAAAATCCATGCGCTAACTACAGCTATCCATCTTCCATAAGTCATTAATTGATGTAATTTTTGTATTTCTCGATCGCACGGTTGCTCAATATTGTTACTCATGATGAAATAAAAAAAGAATCGAATTTAAGGGGTGAAGATGAAAAGAAAAAGTTAAATTTCCAATTAATTTAACAACAAATTATACAGGTAAATCATTGAAAATAAAAAACGAATTATTTTATTAAACATATTTCTTTTCAAGTCATACCAATTTATTATTTCAGAATTAAATCATGATAATTCTAATGGGATAAAACCAACAATTGAAATAATAATATACATTCTGTCAAGAAAGGCATTAAAATATTGACAATTTATTATTGAGGAGATGTTTATGAGAGTTTGTGTCATCGGTACTGGATATGTAGGATTAGTTACTGGTGTTTGTTTAGCCCATATCGGTCATGATGTTATTTGTGTGGATAATAACGAAGAAAAAGTTAAGCTCATGAAACAAGGACAATCCCCTATTTACGAGCCCGGATTGTCAGAGTTAATGCACTCTTGTATGAACAACGGTAAGTTGAATTTTACCACAGACTTAGCTTCGGGAGTTCATCATGGAGAAATTTTATTTATCGCTGTGGGTACTCCTCCTTTACCTACGGGAGAAAGCGATACCCGTTATGTGGAAGCGGTGGCTAGGGGTATTGGGAATAACCTTAATGGTGGTTATAAAGTAATTGTTAATAAGTCAACTGTACCCATCGGCTCTGGAGATTGGGTGAGAATGGTTGTTTTAGATGGTTTTAAGGAAAGACAAATTCAAATTCAAGGGGAAGGATTCGTGATGACGGAAGAAATTTCTCCTTTGTTTGATGTGGTGAGTAATCCTGAGTTTTTGCGAGAAGGTAGTGCAGTTTATGACACTTTTAATCCCGATCGAATCGTCTTAGGAGGTAGCAGTGACAAGGCTATCGGTATGATGAAGGAATTATATGAACCTTTGGTCGAGCGAACCTTTGCCCATGATAGCACTATGTCACCAGTGCCAGTAGTCGTAACAGATTTGAGTTCGGCGGAAATGATCAAATATGCCGCTAATGCCTTCCTTGCCACGAAGATTAGTTTTATCAATGAAGTAGCGAATATATGCGATCGAGTCGGTGCTGATGTTACCCAAGTAGCTAAAGGTATTGGTTTAGATTCCCGTATCGGCAGTAAATTTTTACAAGCAGGTATCGGTTGGGGAGGCTCATGTTTTCCTAAAGATGTGTCGGCTTTAATTCATACTGCCCATGACTACGGTTACGAAACAGAATTAATGAATGCCGCCGTGAAAGTAAATGAACGTCAACGGGTAATTATCATTGAAAAACTGCAACAGGAGTTAAAAATTCTCAAGGGTAAAGTGATTGGTTTATTAGGTTTAACCTTCAAACCTGACACCGATGATATGCGCGATGCCCCTGCTTTAAATATTATCCACGAATTAAATCGTCTTGGTGCTAAAGTGAAGGCTTATGATCCTATTGTTTCTCAAAGTGGTTTAAGTCATGGACTTTCTGGAGTCATCATCGAAAGTAATGCCGAAATGTTAGCGGATGGTTGCGATGCCTTAGTTTTAGTCACCGATTGGCAAGAATTTTTGAAACTAGATTTACATAAACTGAATGCTTTAGTGAAAAATCCTCTCATGATTGACGGTCGTAATTTCCTCGATCGCACCTCGATCGAAAAAGCAGGTTTCCGTTACGTTGGCATCGGCAGATAGGGAATAAGCAAGGAGTAAGAAGTAAGAAGTAAGGAGTAATGAGTAAGAAGTAAGAAGTAAGGAGTAAGGAGTAAGGAGTAAGAAGTAAGAAGTAAAGAGTAATGAGTAAGAAGTAATGAGTAATAAGTAATTTTCAATTCTCAATTCTGCATTCTTTTGGTGGTTTTGCAATGCGTAATTTAATGAGTTGTCTTTCTAACTGCTTGATAAACTGGCTATCTTGTTGATAAATTTGCTCATTGCCACTGGGATAAAGAGATTTTTTTTCCAAAAAAGAGAAGGCTTGACGAAATTCTGAAGGAGTAGTTTTGATGGGGGCACTAAAATGGGCGGGGATAATTTGCTCAAAATCCCACGTTGCAATATAATTCGCCCAATTAATCACCTCTTTTGGGGCTTGAGGTAAAATTAAAGTCTCTAGTATGGGTGCAACTAATAATCTTTCTTTAATGGCTTCAAAGGATTTTTGCCATTGATTTTTCCATCGAAAAGGGTACAAGCCAAAATAGTTACGAGGGGTTCGATCGATCGCCCTGAATGCCTCTTGAATTAGTTGTTTGAGGGGGGTTGTATCAATCATGCTAGGACGGAAATAAAGGGCAAATAAACAGATTCTGTACCATCCTTTGAGACGATTTTTTTCGGTATTTTCAGGATTATCTAACCCCGATTCTCGACTATGAAACAGTAAGGGAAAGGGATTAATTTCAATAATTTTCGGTGGCGATGAGGGTATTTTAATCAGGCTATCTGTCAACAATAAAGTTTTAGAGTTTTGATGTAATAAAGCAACTTCCACAAACGAACCTTGACTTAAATCAATATCTAAAATTTGATACTTAAATTCATCTGCAAAGGGAGATTCTCGATAATCAAGGGGTAAAATTTTCGTGCGTTGGGCAGGAAATCCAAGCCATGATAAGGGTAAATTGATAGGAAAACTCCACTGACTCGGCGCACTCCAAACTTCGGCGGTGGGAAAATAACGAGAAAAAGGACCTACAAATATTTTGTGTTCTAGCCCTGAACTGGTAGAGTGAATGATATATTTAACTTTTCCGTGTTGATTTTCTAATTCTCTCACAAGGTTAACACATTCGGGAGTGGGTGCGATCGGACAATACACCAATAAACCACCCTGTGCTAATTTGACGATCGTCATACGAATTGGCACAACAGCATATAATAAACCATGAGGTTGCTCAAATGTCCAAAGGGTATCCTTAATAATTTCTTCCCTCACCGTGGGGCGCACTTGATAAGGGTAAAGGGGTAAAACAAACCAATATCGCCAATGTTGTGCTTTTTTTTCACTTCCCATAATTTGAGCAAAATTTATCAACCGAAGGAATGAGGAATAAAGTGTTAATTCATATGGAGAATGGAGATAAGCTAAAACCCATGTAGAATTAACTATACTCATTACTTATTACTTATTACTTATTACTCTTTACTTACTTAATTCCTAATAATTCTACGTCAAAAATTAAAGTCGCATTGGGGGGAATCGCACCTCCTGCACCTCTACTTCCATAGCCCAAATCGGGAGGAATGATTAAAGTACTTTTTGTACCAACATTCATATTCGCTACTCCTTCATCCCATCCTTTAATTACTTGCCCTACCCCAATGGTAAAGGTAAAAGGTTGATTTCGATCGAGAGAGCTATCAAATTTTTTGCCTCTTTTAAAGCCTTCTTCTGCTAAATAACCAGTGTAATGTACTGTTACTTTTTGCCCTCTTTGGGGAGTAACTCCTTCTCCTGCGGTGGTTTCAATATACATTAATCCAGTGGAGGAGGTTTGCGCTGTTGATAAATCTATGTCCATATTTCCTTGAGGTTTTAATTTACTTGCATCTGCTATCAAAGTTGACTTTTCAGATACATTCTGAGTTAGTGTAACATTATTTGTACTTATTTCTGAAGCGATCGCTTCTGGTTTACTATTATTAAATATCAGGGAAATAATCAAAAATCCTGCACACACGAGAATTATTCCCATACTAAATATAATTGGTTTCATTATCAAGAAAATTTTATGATTAAGTTCAGTTATTAATTGTCTATCAGAATCAAGCATTTGTCTATTTTTTCTGTTTTCCTAGGGTTAAAATAATATTCTACCCCTAGAGGTTTTTCTCTCCCTAATATTCAGGTTTGGTTAAATAGTTATAATTTTCACGCAAAGACGCAAAGTTTTTGTACTTTACCAAGTTTCAGTATTAAGTATCATCTTTATTTGTTGTCTTAAAATTCAACCACCAAAATATCTTCGCTACAGCGTATCAAAAAAATTTAAGTTTGTTCTATAATGTGTCAATAATCTATATCATCTATCTTGGATCAGTTAAATGTTTGATAAACTTTTTGGTAAACGATTTAAGAATACTCCTACTTTGTCTGAGACTTCAAAGGCTGATGATAAACAAATCAAGACAGAAATTGTCCCGAAAAAGAATAAATTTTCTATAGAGCAACAAAGAAAATTACAAGTAGAAAGAAAAAGACAAATCATCAACGAATTTGAAAAATCTTTACTGAATTTACAAATAGAAACAGGTATTTGGACACCAGTATATATTGTCAATTTATATGAGTTAGATTTTAGCGAACCACAAACGGATTTTGCTCCCTTTATTGAAAAGTCTTTAGAAGACAGTTTTGCTATTCATAAAGAGAATTTAAAACAAAAAATTTATCGGGAATCCTTTAACTTACAACCAGCAGAAACCCTTATTGTTATAAAAGAAATAAGCGGAGAAATTTTCTTATCTTTCAAAAAGTTTCCTTTTAATATTGAGAAGTTAGTAGAGCTTTTAAACGTGGGATTTTTAACTCCAAGTACTCACAAAATTTTACTTTTAACTTATTTTATTCCTCCTATTCCTGACGATTTATACAAGTTTGATAATATTATTATTCCCCAAACTTTTGAAGATGCTATTAAGGATATTGTTAACTATTGCGATCGACATTTTAATACAGATAATCTGACTTTTGACAAGTGGCAAAATTTAATTTTAGGCTTAAATGCCCAAGGAATGATTATCAAATTTCCTGACTCAGAAGAAACCGTTACTTTAGATAAAATTCTCACAGAAGATTATAGTAATATTGGTTATCATCGACTAAAAGTAGAAGAAATTGTTAAAGATACCGTGGAAAAAAATCCCATTGTTATCCCTTTCTTTATCTTATTATTAGCTTTCTTTTGTTCAGAAAAATCCGATAGTCAAATATTCACCTACCATTATTTATTTTCTCCCACAGGTTTAGCAAAAAAACGCTTAATGGATAATGGTAAAATTTCCTATCCTAAATTATTTAACAAATTATTAGACGAATCTTTATTACCTAATCAGTTTAGAAAATGTCTTTCAACTATTTATTATGAAGGATTTATTTTGCATCAATACGAAGTAGATGATTTATTATTTAAGTTTCGAGAAAAATATATACAATCTCAACCAAAACCTCCCCAGAAATTTGATACTAGCAACTGGTAAACGATTACTTCTATAAGTTCGTAAATTTTAACTTTCTTAATGGCTAAAGCCATCACTACAAACTTTCTCATTCCTAATTGCGAACAATTATTGTACAATAGCCAAAATAAGATTAATTTGTGAAGGATAGATATTGTGGCTTTTAAAATCGGTTTATTAGGACTTGGAACTGTAGGTACAGGTACAGCAGAAATATTATTAAATCCTGAAGGCAGACACCCCCTTATCCAAGATATAACGATCGAACAAATCGGGGTAAAGTCTTTAGAGAAGAAACGATCGATCGAACTCCCTACAAACATTTTTACCACTGATTTAGAAGCAATCGTCACTAATCCAGACATTGATATTGTAGTCGAATTAATCGGCGGTTTAGAACCCGCTAGAAGTCTTATTTTAAGCGCGATCGAACACGGCAAACACGTTGTAACGGCTAATAAAGCCGTCATGGCAAGATTTGGTCCAGAAATCTACGAAGCCGCCAATAACGCAAAAGTATATGTACTCTTAGAAGCCGCCGTTGGCGGTGGTATTCCCATTGTCGAACCCTTAAAACAATCTTTAGGCGCAAACCGTTTTGAAAATATCATTGGAATTGTTAACGGCACAACTAACTATATCCTCACTCAAATGACTCAAAACGGAGTCGATTTTGAAGAGGTATTAAAAGAAGCCCAAGCATTAGGCTACGCCGAAGCCGATCCCACTGCCGATGTAGGAGGATTAGATGCCGCCGATAAAATTGCCATTTTAGCCTCTTTAGCCTTTGGCGGTAAAGTAAAACGGGAGGATGTCTATTGTGAAGGTATCACAAAAATTACTAGCAGTGATATTAGTTACGCCGAAAAACTCGGCTTTGTCATCAAACTTTTAGCGATCGCCCATAAAGTACCAGATACGGAAAAATTACAATTAAGAGTTCATCCCACCTTTGTACCCAAATCTCACCCTTTAGCAAATATTAACGGGGTAAATAACGCCATTTTGGTTGAAGGGCAACCATTAGGGCAAGTAATGTTTTATGGACCCGGAGCAGGTTCAGGACCTACTGCCAGTGCGGTAGTAGCGGATATAATGAATATAGTGGGGGTTCTCCATAGCAATAAAAAAGCAGAAAACCTTGATCCTTTGTTAAGCTGTTCCCCTCAAAACTATTGTGTTGTCACTCCCATTGAAGATGTTTATACTCGTTTTTATGCCCGTTTCCTTTGTGCCGATGTACCCGGGGTAATTGGTCATTTAGGTATGGCTTTTGGAGATCATAGTGTTAGTTTAGAATCTGTGGTACAAATTGGTTTCCAAGAAGATTTAGCAGAAATTGTGGTTGTCACCCATAAAGTTAGAGAAGGTAACTTTAGAAGTGCGATCGAAGAAATCCGCAGTTTAAATGCCATTAAAAATATCCCTAGTATTATTAGAGTTCTTTAGTAATTAGGCGTTGCTGAATAAGTATAATACTTAGGCATCTGCTCCCTTGCTCCCCCAATTATGGGGGTAACAACAAATGTAATGTTTCAGCCTATTCAGATTATTCGATCACAATCGCACCACTTCGTGAAAGAAAATTATATACAACTAAAAATAATTTTGAATCAAGAATCGTTAAAAGTTAAGTAATGTAAAAATTCTTGCAGATCATTTCTTTAATGTATAAAATAGTGAAAAGCAATATAACTATTAAGCGATAAAAGATGACAGCAGTAGCAATTAAACCCATTAAGAAAACCGCCGTAAAGGAAACCCTTTTAACTCCTAGATTCTACACTACGGATTTTGATGCTATGGCAAAGATGGATTTGTCTAGTCAGGAGGAAGAATTAAAAGCGATGATTGCAGAAATGAAGAACGACTACAATCGCAATCATTTTGTCAGAGATGAAGATTTTGAGAAAGATTGGAGCAATATTGACGAAACTACTCGCACAGCTTTTATTGACTTTTTAGAAAGGTCTTGTACTTCAGAATTTTCGGGTTTTATCCTGTTTAAAGAATTATCTCGTCAATTGAAAGATCGTAATCCCATGTTAGCGGAGATTTTTCATTTGATGGCAAGGGATGAAGCTCGTCACGCTGGTTTTATTAATAAGGCAATGAGTGATTTTAATATTTCCCTTGATTTGGGTTATCTGACAAAACATCGTGTTTATACTTTCTTTAAGCCTGAATGGGTTATTTATGCGGTTTATCTTTCAGAAAAAATCGGTTATTGGCGTTATATTCTCATGTATCGTCATTTAGAACGCCATCCTCAATATCAGTTTTATCCTATTTTCAAAAAATTTGAGCATTGGTGTCAAGATGAAAGCCGTCACGGTGATATTTTTAACGCTCTACTTCGATCGCAATCTTCTATGTGGAAGGGATGGAAAGCGAAATTATGGTCAAGATTTTTCTTATTATCTGTGTTTGCTACCCATACTTTAACGGTTCATGAAAGAGCAGATTTTTACGAATCTGTCGGTTTAGATGCTCAAGAGTACGATCGAGCCGTTACCAGAAACACTAATAGCACATCCGCTAAAGCCTTTCCTGTCATCTTAGATACCGAACATCCTGAATTTTTCCCTCGTTTAGAAAGATGTTCTGACTATAATTTACAATTATCTAAAATTAGTGAAAGTAATAGTAGTTCGATCGTTAAATTTTTCCGTAAATTACCCTTACAAATTGCTATCTTCTGGAATTTAATTTGTTTATACCTGATTAAACCCATTGAAACCGAAGAATTAAGAGGAGTCGCAAAATAATGGAGAATGGAGAATGGAGAATGGAGAATGGAGAATGGAGAATGGAGAATGGAGAATAAAAAAAACTATACCTTTACAGCACCCAACATTTTATGTCGAACTCAGGTGATTTTGAGGGATATTATTTAATTTTAAAAAATAATTGAATACCTTTTGCTAAAAATTAGTATCATGTGAATAAGAAAACCATAAATAAAACAAATAATAAAGCAAAGGTAAATCATGAATTTAAAAAATATTCAATACTTGTCCGTCATCGGTGCTGGATTGTTTCTTAGTGCTGGTGTTACTTCCGTTGAGGCTTCTAGCATCAAAAAGGACAAAACATCTAACTCTGACACTAAAACCCTAATTAGTCAGTTAGAAGGTCATGATACTTATAATGGTGGTGAACAAATAGAATGGGGAGACTATACTTTAGGGCGAGTAATCGGTAAAAGTGGAAGTATTCTCTTTATCCGTACCGAAAGTGGTGCTGTTTTTCACGCTGACGGTGGTTTTTGCCCCGGTTCAGATGTATTAGTTCATCAAGCAGAAAACGGAAGATACCATTTAGTTGATAAAGCTCATCCTCAATGGATTAGTCGCTTAAAATCTAAATATGGTTGGAAACGAGTAGAAACTTCAAGTGCTTTAATTAAATTATTAGAATTAGCTAACATTAATTTTCAAGATATAGACTATTTCTTAGTAGATAATAGGACAAATTTTCAGCAAGAAACTTTAGCAATTTTTGGTATTCCTTCCCATAAAATTTTACCCTTATCTTTTCCCCTACATATACAAGCAACTAATTTAATTGTACCTTCTTTTCCCGGTTCGATCGCTTGGATGCCTTCTTGGAGTTGTCAATATCTAAAAGACAAAATTTTAGGAGAAAAAGCCATAGTTAAAAATCCCCAAAAAAAGATTTATATTAGTCGAGTTCGATCGAGCAATCGTCGTATAATTAATGAGATAGAAGTAATAAATTTACTCTTAAAATATGGTTTTGAAATTATCCACTTAGAATTATTAACCGTAGCAAAACAAGCTGAATTATTATCTCAAGCAAAAATAGTAATTTCTCCCCATGGAAGCGGTTTAAGTAACCTTGTTTTTTGCCAACCAAATACTAAAGTGATCGAAATTTTTGCCCCTAATTATGTTTATCCTTGCTATTGGTTAGTGAGTAATTTAGTCAATTTAGACTACTATTATTTAACAGGAGAAATTATGGGTAGTAAGCATTTTCATCAACTGTTGTATCCTGACTGCAGATTTGAAGATATTTACCTAAATTGTCAAGATTTACAACAACTTTTAACAACTATTGACAATTAAAAATTTCGATCGTTAAATTAAGAGAGTATTTATCAGAGAAATTAGTTTTATTTTCTTGAATATTTAAAAGTTATGATAATAAATAAAGATTTTTCTGGACATTGCACCCCCTAGAAAATTTACAAAAAAGGTTAGAAGTAAAACCATTATGGATTTTTTTAACTCTCAACTATTATGATTTAATTGAGGCAAAGTCAGATAAAATTTACTACTAAAAAGATAGAAGATTTTGATGACAGAATATTAAAGGTAGCTGAATAAATCAGAAAGCTATAAAAATCAAAGGTTTAGACATAATACATTCACCAAAAAGTGTGCAGTTTTAAGAATTTTTATTCAAAAATTCAACACTTTTAACCTTATTTTTTAAAATACAACTATACTTATTCTATCTATTAACAGCATCAAAACCTTGATGTTTCAGTATTTCTCCTATCTCCTGTCTCTTAACTCCTATCTACTACCATCACCAAAAGACTTTTTCAGCAACGCCTATTTAATAGAAACAGAAAAAACTTCAGCAAAAATCTTGACTAACATTTTCTTTACCTCTATAATATTAATATTACGATTATGATGGGATATTGTCGTCACAAATTTACCCTTGATACCGCAGGGGATAATTTTTTCAAAGCCTGATAAGTCACAACACACATTTAAGGCGAAACCGTGCATAGTAATCCAGCGTTTAACTTTAATACCAATAGCTGCAATTTTTGCATCTCCAATCCAAACTCCCGTTAACCCTTCCACACGGTGAGATTTAAGATTATATTCGGCTAATACTTGAATAATTACTTCTTCTAATTGTCTTAAATACCAATGCAAATCTTTTTGATAATAGTGTAGATTTAGAATAGGATAAACAACTATTTGTCCCTCACAATGAAATGTGACTTCTCCCCCCCTTTCTGTGCGATATATTTCCCCTGAAAAAGAATTTAGGTCAAATTTGAGGTTATCAAGGGTTGAGCCTGTACCTAGGGTATAAACTGCTGGATGTTCTACTAATAATAATTTGTCAGGTAAATCGGGATTATCTAGTCTTTCTTGGACTAATTTTTGTTGATATTCCCATGCTTTTTTATAGCTAATTAACCCGATATTTTCTAATTCTACAATTCGATCGAACACAATAATTAATGGAGAATGGAGAATGGAGAATGGAGAGTTGAGAATTGTTAAATTCCCCTATCTTCCTAATTCCTAAGTATGATCAATAATTGATTCTACATTATTAGGACTGCTGTATAAAACGACAGTGCCTTGAGTTTCACTCCAACGAATCATCAAATTAGGTTGTAAACCAAAGAGAATAATCAAAAATGCCAACACCAAAGCAGGAATCCTCTCACTCCATAAAACCTTCGGCAAATTGCTCAATTCTGGAGTTAAACGCCCAAAAAAGACTCGATTTACCATGAGTAAAAAGTAAACTGCCGTTAATCCAGTACCCACTAAACATAGTAAAGTAGGAATGGGGAAAATAGGAAAACTCCCCCTAAATACCAGAAATTCTGAGATAAATCCTACCATGCCGGGGATACCAGAACTAGCCATTACTGCTAAAATCATCAAACTACCCGTTATGGGTAAACCTTTTTCGGGGTTAAGTAAACCACTAAGATAATTGACATCTCGACTGCCAGTCTTTTTATAAACAATACCTACCAGAATAAATAGCATTGCGGAGATTAAACCGTGACTTATCATCTGCAAAATAGACGCATTTAAACTGAGTCTGGTAGTCGCCGCCGCCGCTAACAACACATAAGCCATGTGGGCAATGGAAGAATAAGCGACAACTTTCTTCATATCTTTTTGGGCGATCGCACAAGTAGCACCATATAACGCACTAATTCCGGCTAAATATGCTAAGTAGGGCGCAACTATTTGCCATGCTTCAAGGAAAAAACCAACCCCAAACCGCAGTAAACCATAAGTGCCTAATTTTAATAATACTCCTGCTAAAAGTACAGATACTGGAGTACTCGCTTCCACATGGGCATCAGGTAGCCAAGTATGGAAGGGAAAAATAGGGATTTTGATAAATAAACCGATTAAAAGGGGTATTAATAGTAATAATTGGCTATTTAAGGGGATAGAATGGGATTTTAAAGGCTCAAAAGCAAAAGTTTCCTCCCCACTTAACCACACCAAGCCGAGGAAAGAGACTAAAACAAAAAATCCAGAGGTGACAGTATAAATTAAAAATTTCATGGAGGCATAGCCTCTTTTTGCACCACCCCATACGGCAATTAAGAAATATAACGGCACGATTTCTATTTCATAGAAAAGGAAAAAGAGGAGTAAATTTTGTGCTAAAAATGCCCCTGCAACTCCACCACTTAAAAATAAAATCATGGCAAAGTAAAAGCGAGGGCGTTGTATATCTTTTGGGGTAATATAAACGGCAATTAAGGTTAATAAACTGTTTAAGCATAGGAGGGGAAAAGATAAACCATCTACTCCTAAGTCATAGCCTAAACCTAACCATGTTAACCAAGTAAAATTTTCTGTAAATTGTAAACCAATAATGTCTGTTTGAAAATTAATCCCTAAAATAATATTGAGAATACAGATTATTCCTGCAATTATTAAAGTAATGTTGCGATAAATTAAAGTATTTTTAAAACTAGGTAAAAAACAAATTATTATAGCTGAAACTATGGGAATCCAAATAAATAAACTTAACATTGTTATTAATTAAAGGTTGCTTAAAAAGTATTTTGATAAGGCTAGGAGAAAGGAGAAATACCTAAAAATCATAGTTATTAATTCTCCATTCTCCATTTTCCATTATCAATTAATAAAGTGACCAATAATTGATAATATTTTCCCATTGTCCACTTAATATTGACCACATTAATAAACTTACGCCGATAATAATGGTTAGGATATAAAATTGTGATTGTCCAGAGGTGTTATATTTAAGGGCGCTACCACTGAAAATTGTCGCTAAACTGACTAGGTTTACTACTCCATCAATGATATATCGATCGAACCATGTGGTAAGTTTAGCTAAATTAGAGACAAAAGCCACGATCGTAAACTGATAAATTTTATCAAGGTAGAAATCATAAGCTAAGATGTCTTGAATAATACGAATAGGTTTTTGTATCGGACGATTCCAACCACGAAGCAAAGGCAGAAATGCACCGATGACACAACCGATAAAACCAGAAGCAATGATTAAATAGATACCATAGTCAATCACGATCGAATCATTCTCAAGTATAGGAGAATTAGGACTTAACCACAGAGAATAGTTTAAAGGTACAAAAGAAGTAACAAGGGTAAGGATAATTAAACTTACCATAGGCACAGCCATTTGCCAAGGGATTTCTGGCGCTCGACGAGTTTTTGCTTGGGGTTTACCTAAAAAGACTAAACGAAAAACCCTCATAAAATTAATGGCATTAACAATATTGACGATGAGAAGAATCGTTAACAACCACCATGACACGGTAAAACTACCATTAAACCAACGAGAAAAAGTCATCAACATTCCCAAGGGTAACAAAGCCACAATTCCAGCACTTCCCGTCATATAAGAAAGGGTTGTGACAGGCATTTTTGACCAAATTCCCCCCATTTCTGTGATATTTTGACCACTGGTAGTTAAAATAATAGAACCAGCACTCATGAAAAGTAAAGCCTTTGCCACCCCATGACTAAATAATATCAAAAAGGCGATGTCCACATGACCTAAACCCACCGCAATAAATACCAACCCCAGATAAGCGCTAGTAGAATGACACAATGTACGCTTGAGATCTATTTGTGCTATGGCAATTAATGAACCACCAATGGCAGAAATTGCCCCGATAACAATTAAAGTATCCGCTACCACAGGAGATAACAAGAAAACTGGTTCTAACTTAATTAGTACATAAGCACCAGCAGACACCACGATCGAGTTACGCATAATACTAGCAGGATTTGGACCTTCCATCGCCTCATCAAGCCAGAGATTTAAAGGAAATTGAGCGCATTTACCGATAGGACCAGCAATTAAGGCTAAACCGATCAAAGTTGCGGTAGAATAGGGTAATGGGGAAGTTTCTGCCCAACTTTGCAATTGAGAGAAAGTCAAACCCGCACCATCGCTAGAAAGGGCAACAATGCCCATAAGTAAAAGAATATCTCCCACCCGTTTCGTCAAAAAAGCATCTCTGGCGGCGGTGACAACGAGAGGTTGTGCATACCAAAAGCCCACTAATAAATAAGTAGAAAGGGTGAGTAACTCTAATAAACCATAGCTAAGTAAGAGAGAATCACTTAAAGCTAAACCTCCTAAAGCCGCTTCAAAAAATCCCATCATCCCGAAGAAACGAGCTAACGCCCAATCTTTCTCCATGTAGCCTAACGCAAATACTTGGGCAACTAAACTAATCCCTGTAACTAATTGTAAAGCACCGACACTCACAGGGGAAATTTCAATCGCTAAAGATAAATCGAAATCAGCAATGCTAAACCAAGGAAAAACAACACTTTGGGCAGGTTTTCCCCAAATATGGGTATAAACAATACTATCATGCACAAAAGATAGCAGTGTCATTAATATATTAATATATGCCGCCGGGCGCGGTCCAGTTTTACGAATAAATCGAAAACACCAAGGTAAACTAAATACTGCACCTAATAGACCGTAAAGGGGTATTAACCAGATATAATCTACTAAAAAATCGATCATTATTGCTTTTATAAATCTTTTTTATATTTTGATCAATCTTATAGCAATCTGTCGATCGATACTAGGATTATCTAGGTTATGATGAAAAAGTCTTCCGATAATAATATAGGTGTCAGGTAGCAGGAATCAGGTATCAGGATTTAATTACAATAATGATAGACATCCCCAATAATTTCGATAAAGACGCAAAATTTTACCTCTCTACAATAGTTTTAGACATCAAAAATTTCATTTTTTCCAGATGTGTAATAAATGTTTAACAGTTTAGGCAACTACAAACTCTAAAAATTTAGCAGTATTCAGAAAAAGTTGATTTTCAGTACTAATTTTTTGTTGATAACTCAGGAAAACATGACTACAGACAACAAAATCGAATTTAGTTTCATTATTAATTTGCCAATTTTCAATAATTGCATCGGTTAGGGTGGCTTTACTGAAATTAGTATTATAAGCCTTGACTAAAGTTAAATCCGCTTGATTCAAAGCCGTTTCTCTCAAATCCGCATCATTAAGGTTGGCTTCCATGAAACTTGCACCCCGAAAAATACCACGAGAAAGATTAGCATAACTTAAATTAGCCGTGATAAAGAAAGATTCTGAGCAGTTGGCTTCCTGAAAGTTTGCCCCTAATAAACATGATCTGCTAAAATCAGAACCCGTAAAGTAACCACCATAAAAGTTAGCATCCTGCAAATTAGCTAAACTAACGTTGGCATCTCTACCATAACTTCTTGTCAAATTAGCTTTCATCAAATTAGCTTTCGATAAATTAGTTTCAATCAAAGTCGCTTGACTCAAATCAACTTCGATTAAATTCGTTTCTTTAAGGTTGAAATGACTCAAATTTAAACCACTTAAATCCGCACCTCTTAAATCAGGTACAATATGAGGATTTTCTTGTCTCCAAGTATTCCACTCCGCAGCTGATAATGACGTAATATTTTCTAAGTGTGTTTGATTTGCCATTTCTCTTTATTTTCATTAAAATCTTTTGTTGATATTTCCATTAGAACGAACAATTGTGAAGATTTTGTGAAGATTTAATAAAAAAATGAAAAAAGTTATATAGGTAACAGAAATTAATTGTTCACTAGGAAACACAGAAGAAAAACGGATACGATTATAAGCCAATGAAAAATTTTGCTTTTTTCCTTGACTTTTGATCATTAATTGGTAATAATAGAAAATATAAAGATCATAATGGGAATCTTTGTATCTATTTGCAAAAATTAAAATATTCCCATTATAATAAATTTAACATTTTTGTCAAGTCATGTCAAGGGTTTTTCCGAAAAAAAAAATTTCATTTTTAACCTTGGGTTTTTGTCAATTTGAGGTAAATATATTCTAAGTTAATGGGTTTTTTGGTGATAGAAGTTAAATTTACCCCCTCAAAACCTTTGATTATTTCTGATAAATCTAATATTTCCGCTGTTAAAAAGACTAATTCATCTTGATAATAAGAATAAGTAAAACCTTGTTTTTTTCCTTGTCTAATGGCTTTTTCTTCTTCTAGGGTTTTAATCACAATTAATTCTTTAGCAGGAATGATTTGTTTTAATTGGTTTAAAGTACCTTCTTGGATGATTTTACCTTCTTTCATGATACCAATTCGATCGCACAATTTTTCGGCTTCTTCGAGAAAATGAGTTGTTAATAAGATGGTAATTCCTTCTTGTTTTAACTTTAAGATTAATTGCCAAATTTCATACCTAGATTCTATATCCAATCCCGTAGTTGGCTCATCTAAAATTAATAATTTGGGGTTGTGTATTAAGGCAATGGCTATATTTAATCTTCTTTGCATTCCTCCGCTTAATGTCGATACGATCGAATCTTTTTTGTCTAATAAATTAACGGCTTTTAGTTTATCATAAATATTCGCTTTTAATTGAGTGCCTTTTAAGCCATAAATTTGCCCAAAAAATCTTAAATTTTCTTCACAGGTAAGTTGAGAATAAAGTAAATTTTCTTGAGGTGCAACTCCTAATAAAGATTTAGATTTTTTACTTAATTTTTGCCCATTAATTAAAATCTCTCCAGAATCATAATTTAACAATCCACAGATAATATTAATTGTGGTAGTTTTTCCTGCTCCATTTGCCCCCAATAAGCCATAAATTTCTCCATAACTAATCTCTAAATTAAAGTTACTTAAAACCTCTT